>QHNT01000165.1 GCA_003218515.1 Verrucomicrobiota bacterium
GGCGGTGCCGCAGTCGTTCAACAAGCAGGAGAGCTGGGAGAGGGGCCTGAGCCTGCGTCCGGACCTGCTCCAGGCCAAGCTCAGTCTGGAAAAGCAGGGCTACGTCGTCCGGTTCCAGAAGAACCAGCTTTTCCCACAGTTGGACCTGTTCGGCACTTACGGTTTCAACGCTGGCAACACCCCTGAATACAGTGGGGCACTGGGTCAATTCCAGCGGGGCACCAGTCCCTTTTATTCGGCGGGCGCGCAGGTGACGCTGCCACTGCGCAACGCCGGGGCGCGCAACAATTACAAGGCCGCCAAAGCCACCAAGGCGCAAATTACGCTGCAGTTGAAGCAATTGGAACAGACCGTCCTGGTACAAATCGAAAATGCCATCGCCATTGCCGTCACAAGCTTTGAGCGGATCAAGGCCACCCGGGAAGCCAGCCGTTACGCCCAGGACGCGCTGGAAGCCGAGCAGAAGAAACTCGAAAACGGCAAAAGTACAAACTTTGAGGTCCTGCAACTCCAGAAAAACCTGACGGCCGCGCGCTCGGCTGAAATCCGCGCCTTGGCCGACTACAACATCGCTTTGGCCGAACTCGCCCTCAACGAGGGAACCACGCTGGAGCGGCGTCACGTGACCCTGGAAGTGAAATGATCGGCAAACCCACCTCGTTTGCGTGAGAGCAACTGCAAGGCGGGCCGGCTTGCGCTCTTTCACGGTGGATTCAGGACAAAAAGTTCCCGATGAGGAAGATTGTCCTTGTTCCGAAGGCTGAAGACCGCGTCGTCATTGTAGTTAAACAATTCTTTCGTTCGATGGGCCTGCACGTGGCCGTCGCAAAAAACCACATTCCACTTCCGGGAGTGGCGTTTTCGCATCGCTGCCACGACATTTCGCTTCCCGATCGGGCCCCAGACGCCTTCCACGGGCGGACTGATGTCCTGCTCGGACTCGACCTGGTAATCATAGAAGCCCACCTCACGCGAAAAGTCCGTCCACCCATAAATGTCAGCCGCGTATGTTGCCCCCAGGGGAGCGTCGCTGATGGCGACCATATCGCTGGGCCTGAGGACTTCGGTGTCCCGAGTTGCGGCAACGAGCGCTCCTGACGGGTCGCTTGCGCCTCCTAGACCGAGAAACCATTGGGAATACGGGTTCCATACTCCCTTCCAGTTGTAGGCATATGCACCCATAGCGTGCGCAAAGTCCCATTGCTCCACTTCCGGCGGGTCATAAATGGGTTTCAGTCGGGCGTAGCCAGGACACAAGTGGAGTTGGCTGCTGGCGTTCGCTCGGCCCTTAAAGAGGTCCAAATCCCACGTCGCGCCGGAATAGGGTTGCAAAAGCTCCTGCCAATAATTGGCGGTCCTTCCAAGCCCGGAGTAAAATTCGGCATAGACAGGATAAGCTCCAAAATCGGACGTGTAGTTAGCGAGGGCGATTCCCAACTGCCGCAGGTTGCTCTTACAGACCGTGGTGTACGCCTGCTCCTTCGCGCGACTCAGAGCTGGCAATAGCAAAGCCGCAAGAATGGCAATAATGGCTATCACCACCAAAAGTTCGAGCAGGGTGAAAGCGGGTCCATGAGTCAGGAGCCCCTGAGTGCTCCGAGGGCAAACGCTTTGGCCGACAGGAAATTGTTTGGTGCCGCGGCACCGGCTTTTTGGCGGCAGGCCGACGAGTGAGAATTGGTCCTGATCCACGCGCACAACCGTATGATGGCCGAAGATGGTGAAGGAATCAAGCGGCAGGGGACGGACTCAACAGAGAACAAAATGGGCTCGCCGCGCCTGCGGTCTGCGGAGTAGCCTGCTCACCACCATGAATCGTGCCCGTGGGTTCCTGGCTTATCCTTTGGTAATTGCGTTTTTGTTCGCCCTCGGTTCGTTGGGGCCACAACTTCGGGCCGACTTCGCGGTAAACTTACCCGACGGCGTGAAGGCCGTCTGGGACGTGACCAGAGCGTATCATGAATCAACACCGACTCGAGAACGGATTTGTCTCAATGGCTTGTGGCGCTGGCAGCCGGCCGATGCCAGTTCGGACCACGTTCCCGCCGGGAGTTGGGGCTTCTTCAAAGTGCCCGCATGCTGGCCGGGGATCACCGACTACCTGCAGAAGGATTCCCAGACGCTTTACGCTCATCCCGGCTGGAAAGACCTGAAGGTGAGCGGGGTCACCGCGGCCTGGTACGAGCGCGAAATAACCATTCCCGGCGATTGGTCCGGACGCCATATTTCTCTGTCCCTCGAATACCTGAACTCCTACTCCATGGTCTTCGTGGATGGCGTGAAGGCGGGTGAGATCCAGTTTCCCGGTGGTGAATTGGATCTCACCATGGCCTGTCGCCCCGGCGCCAGACACCGCATGAGCCTGCTGGTTGTGGCCCTGCCGTTGAAAGGCGTGCTGCTTTCCTACACCGACAGCGCGTCGGCGCGCGAAGTAAAGGGAAAGGTCGAGCGACGGGGACTGTGCGGCGATGTGGTTCTGGTCGGCACGCAGCGCGGGCCGACGGTCGCGGACATCAGCGTGGATACTTCGGTGCGCAAACGGGAGGTGACGATCAACGCTGCTGTCGCCGGTCTCGAACCGAACAGCCACTACAGTTTTCGGACTCGCATCATCAAGGGCGGTTCCACCGTCAAGGAATTCGCCAGCTTGCCGTTCCAGGGCAGCGATCTCAAAGACGGCCGGTTTGCTTTCACGGAAAAATGGATGCCGGACAAACTCTGGGATATCAACACGCCGCAAAACACATTCGACCTCCAGGTCTCACTCGTCGATGCCGATGTTCACGTGCTGGACACCGGCTGGACGCAACGGTTCGGTTACCGCGAATTCTGGATCGATGGCCGGGACTTCTACCTCAACGGCACGCGCATTTTTCTTTCGGCGGTCCCGCTAGACAATGCGCAGGTCGGCGCCGCGCTGGCGACCTACGACGCCGCTCGCGAGAGTCTCGAACGACTCAAGAGTTTCGGGATCAATTACGTTTACACGCACAACTACGGTTGCGAGCCGGGCTCACATCTGAGTTTCACCGAGGTCCTCCGGGCCGCCGATGACGCAGGAATGCTCGTGGGACTCACGCAACCGCACTTCAGTCATTACGATTGGAAAGCGTCTGACGCCGACCAGAATAACGGCTACGCCCGACACGCGACATTCTACGCGCGCGCGGCGGGGGATCATCCTTCCGTGGTGATGTACGTGATGAGCCACAACGCCACCGGTTACGAAGAGGACATGAACCCGGACATGATCGACGGGATTCACGATGGCCGCGACCAGTGGGCGCTCAACAACGTCAAGCTGGCGACGCGCGCCGAAGCCATCGTGAAGCGCCTGGACCCGCGCCGGATCGTTTATCATCACGCTTCGGGCAACCTGGGCGTGATGCACGACAGCAATTTTTATCCGAACTTCGCGCCGATCCAGGAGCTGGACGATTGGTTCGGGCACTGGGCCACCGAAGGCGTCAAGCCCGCGTTCACTTGCGAATACGGCGCCCCATTCACGTGGGACTGGACGATGTACCGCGGTTGGTACCAAGGGCAGCGCGAGTGGGGCAGCGCAAAGGTGCCGTGGGAATTCTGTCTCGCCGAATGGAACGCGCAGTTCTTCGAAGACCGCGCTTTTCAAATCAGCGAAGCGGAGAAGGCGAATCTCCGGTGGGAAGCCGGGCAGTTCCGCGCCGGCAACGTGTGGCATCGCTGGGATTATCCAAATCCGGTCGGCTCGGACCGCTTCGACGAACGTTATCCGGTCTTCGCCATGTATTTGACCGACAACTGGCGCGCGTATCGGACGTGGGGCGTGTCCGGCATTTCGCCCTGGGAGTACGAACACTTCTGGAAACTGCGCGCCGGCTTGGACAAGAGACGAAAGGAACTCAAGGTGGATTGGGACAACCTTCAGCGCCCTGGATTCAGTCCCGATTACCTGGACCAACGTTACGAGCGGATGGACATGGCCTTCGAGCGCTCGGACTGGGTTGCGACCCCGGCGGCGCAGGCCCTCATTCGCAACAACCGCCCGCTGCTGGCTTACCTGGCCGGCAAGCCGGGCGCGTTCACCAGCAAAGACCACAATTTCCTGCCCGGCGAAACGGTCGAGAAGCAGATCGTCGTGATCAACAACTCGCGCGAGACCGTGACTTGCGACGCCGGATGGACGTTCGACCTGCCGCAATCCGTCACGGGCGAACGTCAGGTGACCGTGGCCACCGGCGATCAGGCGCGAGTTCCCATTCATTTTGAATTGCCGAAGGGCCTCGCGCCCGGCAGTTATGAAATCCGCCTGACGGCGAAGTTCGGAACCGGCGAGACGCAGGAAGATCATTTCATCATCGATGTGTTGTCGCCGCTCGCGCCGATCGTGGCTACACTCCCCCTCACCCGCCCTTCGGGCACCCTCTCCCCCGATGGGGGAGAGGGATGGGGTGAGGGGGAGCGCCGACGGCCAGGGGTCGCCAAAATCGCTTTGTTCGATCCGAAAGGCGAGACCGCAAGGTTGCTGGAAACGATCGGCGTCCGCGCGCAGCAAATTCCAGCGAACGCCGATTTTTCAGCTTATGATATTCTCGTTGTCGGCAAGGCCGCATTGCGGGTCGATGGACCAGCGCTCGGCATCAACCGCGTCCGCGACGGTCTCAAGGTGATCGTATTCGAGCAGACGTCCGACGTGCTGGAGAAGCGGTTCGGATTCCGCGTCGAGGAATACGGATTGAGACGGGTGTTTCCGCGCGTGCCCGATCATCCATTGCTGTCCGGCATCAGGCCCGAAAACCTCCGTGACTGGCGCGGATCAGCAACGATACTTCCGCCACGATTGAAGTATGAACTGCGACCGCGCTACGGGCCCACCGTCGAGTGGGCGGGCATTCCGGTGACGCGAGTGTGGCGCTGTGGAAATCGCGGGAACGTGACGTCGGTGTTGATCGAGAAACCGGCTCGCGGCGATTTCCTGCCGATTCTCGACGGCGGTTTCAGTCTTCAATACAGCCCGCTGATGGAATACCGCGAAGGGAAAGGCATGGTGCTCTTTTGCCAACTCGACGTGACTGGCCGAACCGAAAGCGATCCGACTGCCGAGACCCTGTTGCGGAATATTTTGCGATACGTGTCGAACTGGAAACCGGTTCCCCGCCGCAAAGCGGTCTATGCCGGCGAACCTGCCGGTAAAACCTATCTTGAATCCATCGGCGTGCCAGTGCGGCCCTACGACGGCGCCCCTCTGTCAAACGATGAAGTCTTGGTGCTCGGTCCCGGCGGAGGGCAGGCGTTTGCGAAGCACGCACGTGCTCTCGATAACTTTTTGAAGTCCGGCGGAAACCTGCTGGCGATCGGGCTGGGTCAGGACGACGTCACCGCTTTGTCTCCGATCAAGGTAATAATGAGAACAGCGGAGCACATCGCGTCATTCTTTGAGCCGTTTGGCGTGAGTTCGTTGCTCGCCGGGATCGGACCCGCCGACGTTCACAATCGCGACCCGCGCGAGCTTTCGCTGGTAGCAGCGGGAGCGGAGGTCATCGGAGACGGCGTCCTGGCGAAAGTGGAGACTGCGAACATCGTTTTCATCCAGATGCCGCCGTGGCAATTTGCGGGCAGTCAACAGTCGAATCTGAGGCGAACCTTTCGTCACAGCTCCGTTCTGGTCGATCGGTTGCTTGCCAACATGCGAGTCGCCGGCCCGACGCCTTTGCTGGAGCGCTTCGATCATCCGTTAGAGGTCACAAAAACGGAGAAGCGTTGGATCGAGGGCCTCTACCTCGATCAACCGGAGGAATGGGATGATCCTTACCGCTTCTTTCGTTGGTAAACCCATCGGGGTGAGGAAGGTTTGCCATATTATCTCGTGCGGTTCACGGCGGGAGGGTCAATCCACGTAAATGAATTCGTTCAGGGCGAAAATCGCCTGACAAAAATCGGTGAGCGCGAGGTTTTGCGGATCGGTTTCGGGTTTGCCGGGGTCGCGCGTCGAACGCTGCTGAAGCCGGGCATTGATGAAGGCTGTTCCCGATTCCACTTCGGAGCCGGACGGTTCGCGACCCAATGCCAGTCGCCAGGCCAGGCGAACTTGCGCTTCAGGTTCCACGCCCGCTTCATGGCCGACCCTTTCTGCGAAGTCGATTGCACGCGCGCGGACGAACTTGTCGTTCAGCAACGCGAGGGCCTGCGGCGCGACGGTGGTGTTTTCGCGGCGACCGCAACTGGCCTGCGCATCCGGTCCGTCGAACGCCTGCATCAGCGGATTCTGGACGACACGTTTATGAAACATGTAAATGCTGCGACGGCGCGTGGAAGAGGTGTCCTTCAGGTCCTTCGGATACGGGTCCGTCATGTTCCGCGCCTGAATGGCTTCGGGCGCGATGGGCGCCTTCACTGCCGGGCCGAACATTTGCGGATTCAGCGTCCCGCTGACCGCCAGCATGGCGTCGCGGAGAATCTCGGACTCAATCCGTAACGGACGACGACGCCAGAGAAGGCGGTTGTCCGGGTCCACCCTTGCCTTCGCGGCATCGAACGTCGTGTCTTGAAGATAAACCGAGCTGGTCATGATGAGCCGGTGCAACGGTTTTAACTTCCAGCCGCCTCTCACGAATTCACTCGCCAGCCATTCCAACAATTCGGGGTGCGTGGGCGGGTCGCATCTCGCCCCGAAATCGTTCACCGTGCGAACCAGCCCCTGCCCGAAGTGATGCTGCCAGACCCGATTCACGATCACCCGCGCGACCAGCGCGCCCGCGCCATGGTCGAGGTCAGTCATCCATTCCGCCAGGGCACGCCGCTGTTGGGTGGAATCGGAGCGGCGGCTTCCAGCGCGCGCGGCTGCCCAGTAATCGGCGGGCGATTTGCCTCTCGTAAGCACAGTGAGAAACCCCAACTCCACCGGCTCGCTCTTTGCGCGGAAATCACCGCGCGCGAGCAAAAAGGTCTCGCGCGGCTTCGCACTGAAGTCGGCAAACGCGAGCGCGGTGGGCAGCGCTTCCGGCTTGCGCGCTTCCACAGCTTTCAAGGCTGTCTCTCTCGCGTCCCACTCGGCGCGTTCTTCATCGGAGAGGAGAGGCAGGAAATCCTTGTCCTCAACCTTCAGTTCCTTGGAAAACCTCTCCGCCAGGTCTTTGGCCTCCTTCGCGTCGGGGTTGTTTTTCAGGAGCGCTTTCTCGTCGTCACTGACTTTCAACGCGTCAATCTTCGCATTCCGGGCTGTTGTCTCGTGAGTTTTCCGCGCATCCTTGAGCCAGTCGTCCAAATGCTTCTTCGCCGGGTCGAGTTCTCCCTTCCACTTTCCTTCCGCTTCGCGGTAGCGTCGGACTTCTTCGAGCGGCGCGAGCGGCACTTCCGCGCGGTCGCCGCCATTGAACGCGCAGAGCATCCGATAATAGTCGCGTCGCGGCACAGGATCATACTTGTGGTCGTGACACCGGGCGCAACCCAGAGTCAGGCCCAGCATCGCAACGCCCGTCGTGGTGATCATGTCGTCGAGGTCGTTGAAGCGCTCGCGAGTTCTTTCTTCCTCCATCAGGTTGTCGCCGAGCACGGCGTGCGTCCCCGCGACTATGAATCCGGTCGCGGCAATGGCCTGCGGATTGTCCGGTTCAAGTTCGTCGCCGGCAAGTTGCCGGCGCACGAAGGTGTCAAACGCAAGATCGTCATTCAGACTGTGGATGACGAAGTCTCGATAGTGATAAGCCGTGGGCCGGTCTGCATCACCTTCCTGTCCGTCGCTGTCGGCATAACGCACCACATCGAGCCAATGCCGCGCCCAACGTTCCCCGTAATGCGGGCTGGCCAGGAGTTGATCGACGAGTGATTCCACGGCCAATCGAGAGTTGTTCGCGAATTGCCGGGCGAATGCCTCGACCTGCTCCGGCGTTGGCGGCAGGCCAATGAGATCAAAATAAATTCGGCGCGCAAGTTTTCGCGCGTCAGCAGGTGGCGAGGGGGCGAGTTTCTTCTCTGCCAGCCTGGCGATAATAAAACGGTCCACCGGCGTGAGGACCGGCGCGGTTCTTTTGACAACCGGTAGCGGCGGACTTTTGAGCGGAAGATAAGACCAATGCTTGCGGTCTTCATCCGTGACGACCATTTCTGCGGAGTTAGCGGCTTCGAGGTTGTCAATAAGCAGGAGGAGAGAGGGCAGGGCTGCCAAACCAAGCACTATGCATCGCGTCCGCCAGGTAGTCACAGGATACACGAAACCATTCGATGGACTGTCAGTCAACCCGATTCACGCGCAGCGTAATTTCCGTGCGCATCTTCTTAATCGTAATCCTAATCTTTCTCTTATTCTGAGCCGAACGATTAAGATTAAGATTAAGATTAAGATTAAGAACGCACCGTTCCGAGTTCCCTAATGCCGAAGCGCCATTTCACCTTCGTGATCCCAGGCTGGAACTGCGCCTCCGAACAGATGCGCTGGCACAAAGGCTGTCGATAGTTACAATCCAGACGCAGCATGAATGCCAAACCATCGCGAGCGCCACGGTTGCGTCCCCGGATGCGAGTTCTGTGCGGCGAAGAGATTGCGCTTGGGCCGGGCAAGGTGGATCTGCTGGCCCTCATCGGCGAGACCGGCTCAATTCGCGAGGCGGCCGGACGCATGGGGATGTCCTACATGCGGGCATGGAAACTCATCAAAACGATGAATGCCTGCTTCAGGAAGCCGTTAGTCGAGGCGGTCCGTGGGGGGCGGGCGCATGGCGGCGCAGCCCTGACCGCGACGGGTCGAATGGCGCTCGCGCTCTACGAACAGATGGAAGCCAATTGCGTGGACGCTACCAGGTCCCAATGGAAAGAGCTCAGGTCACTCTTGCGCGATTGATTCGTCAGATGATTCCAGACGAACCCAAGTGCTTCACAAGGATTCCGGATTTGAATTGTCAGACGTGATATATCCTCGAGAATATATCGCATGACCGCAACCGTATTCGACCTGGTGAAGGCTGCCGAAACGTCCATTCAAAAGGAGGCCGTATGAGCTGCTGGAAAACGCATTTCACCCGGTGGGCGATGGGCTTGGTTGGCTGCGCGACTCCGACGCTGGACGCGGCCGCCATCAACGTCTTTGCCGCAGCGAGTCTCACGGACAGCTTGAAAGAAATCGCCGCGGCGTACGAAAAACAGACGGGCGACAAGGTCGTGTTCAACTTCGGCGCGTCGAGCTTCCTCGCGCGGCAAATCGAGGAAGGCGCTCCCGCCGAGGTCTTCTTTTCAGCCGACGAGGCCGGGATGGACGGCCTGGAGAAGAAGGGCCTCGTCGTGAAGGAAACGCGCAACAGTCGTCTGTCAAACTCGCTCGTTATCGTCGTCACCGCCGACAGCATGGTGACCATCAAATCCGCAAAGGACCTTGCTGAGCCGAGAGTGAAGCGGATCGTGCTGGCCGACCCGAAAACCGTTCCAGCAGGCATCTACGCCAGGGAATATCTGGAGAAAGCCAAACTCTGGACGAGCGTCGAATCGAAAATTGTGTCCACCGACAACGTTCGCGCGGCTCTGGCCGCTGTCGAATCCGGGAACGTCGAAGTCGGCCTGGTCTATAAGACCGATGCCGCCATCTCGAAGAAAGTAAAGATCGCCTGCGAAGTTCCTGCCGGCGACAGTCCGGCGATCAGCTATCCGATGGCTGTGCTGAAGGAAGCCAAGGAACCCGAAGCCGCCAAGCGCTTCCTCAAACACCTCAATTCGGAGGAAGCGGGCCGCGTATTCAAGAAGTTTGGATTCATCGTTCGCAATTGAGTGCATGAGTGCCGAAGAATGGGAAATCGTCTGGTTCACTGCGTGGGTCTCGGCGTTGAGCACGGTCGTCATTCTGCCGTTCGGACTTGCGGTCGCGTGGTTGCTGGCACGTCACCAGTGGCCGGGCAAGTCCATCATCGAGACGCTCATCTCGCTGCCGCTCGTCATGCCGCCGGTCGCGACGGGCCTCATCCTGCTGAAAATGTTCGGCCGGCGCGGAGCAATCGGCGGCTTTCTCCATGACACGCTGAATCTGGATATTGTGTTCACCTGGCGCGGCGTGCTCATCGCGCTCGGTGTGATGTCGTTTCCGCTGTTGGTTCGCTCGGCGCGAGTCGCGTTCGAGGAGATCAATCCGCGCCTGGAACAAATCGCGCGCACGATGGGCGCAGGCGAGGTGCGCGTGTTCTTCACCATCACCGCGCCGCTGGCACTGCGCGGCATTCTTGGAGGGATGATCCTCTCGTTCGCCCGCGCCTTGGGTGAATTCGGCGCGACCATCATGGTCGCGGGCAATATCCCCGGCCAAACCTCGACCCTCTCACTCTCGATTTTCCAATCTGTCCAGCTTGGCCAGGACGCTTACGCCTTTCGCCTGCTTGGCGTCTCAACGGTGCTCGCCTTTATCGCCGTGTGGACCAGCGAATGGCTGATGCGCCAAAGGAAGGGGTCGAAGTGAGCTTGTTGTTGAACAACATTTCGTTCCCGCTTGCCGACTTCACGCTGGAAGTGAACGTCGAAATTCGCAGCCCCATCACCGTCATCTTCGGTCCGTCCGGGTCGGGCAAAACCTCACTGCTTGATCTCGTGGCGGGACTCCGACGCGCCGACTCGGCCTTCATCCAGCTCGGTGATGAGATTCTTACTGACACCGGCAAAGACGTCTTCGTTCCTGCTCGGCGGCGCGGCATAGGTTACGTGCCGCAGGACCTGGCGCTGTTTCCGCACCTGTCCGTGCGCCAGAACCTGCTCTATGGGCATCGCCCGAATGGCAACAAACGGTTCACGTTTGACCACATCGTTGAACTGCTCGAAATCCAGCCGTTGGTTCACCGCGGCGTCACACGACTTTCGGGCGGCGAGAAGCAACGCGTCGCCCTCGCTCGCGCGCTCCTCACCTCTCCGCGCTTGCTGCTGCTGGATGAGCCGCTCGCGAATCTCGACATGCAGTTGAAGACGAGGATTCTTCCGTATCTGGCCCGCGTCCGCGACGAGTTCCGCGTCCCCATCCTTTACGTTACGCACGACCGATTCGAGACGCTTTCGCTGGCGGATGAAATGGTCGCGTTGATCAAGGGCAAGGTCGCGCAGATCGGGCCGGTTCAGGAAGTGTTCAGCCGCCCGGCCAGTCTCGACGTGGCCGGCATCCTCACGGTTGAAACGATTTTACCAGGCCGGATCATCCAAACTGCCGACGATCTTGTCACCGTCGCCGTTGGCAACACGATGCTCGCCGCCGTCGAACCAAACCTCCCGCCGGGCACGAATGACGTCCATGTCTGCGTCCGCGCTGACGACGTGATCTTGCTCAAAGGAGCGGACACGCCCAGCAGCCCACGCAACCACCTGCCTTCGAGCGTCCGGTCCGTTACGCGCGAGGGGACGTTGATGCGGGTCGAACTCGACTGCGGCTTTCGACTGGCTGCTTTGCTCACCAGGCAGGCGTGCGAGGAACTCGCCCTGAAGCCCGGGGACCGCGTTGTTGCGTTGGTGAAAGCGCCGAACATTCACCTGATTCCGCGCTGAACAACTGCAGATGACCGTTTGGTGTTTTTTTTCATTCGCTCCGGGTCCGATTCCCGCAATCTCGTGTCCCAAAATCGTATAGAAACCAGGAACTCATTTGAGCTATGCGAGTTGCTGGACCGACAGCAACGGCCTGCTCGCTTTCCAAAAGACCGTTTTGATCCGGAATGGAAGAATGACGCGCGCCCTTTATGAACACGGGCCCAACTGAAATCGACGCTGCTGCCCGGCGAAGCGAGAGGCGCGACGTTCCGTGCGGGCGCTTCGTCCGCAGGCGCTGGAGGAAAAAGACCTGTGCGAAGCATTGGAAGGTTTGATCCGTAAAATGACAGCGGGCACAACGGTTCGGGCGGAATTCATTTTACAGGGCACGCCACGGAAACTTCCGCCCGAGTGGGACGAAAATCTCCTCCGCATCGGACAGGAGGTTTTGACGAACGCGCTCCGGCACGCGCACGCCAGTCATTTTGCAGCGCGTCTCGTGTTCGATCGGCAAGGGATTCGCATGGAACTGCGCGATAATGGCCGCGGCTTCGATCCCGAGCGCAAACACGACGGATTCGGTTTATTGGGAATGAGAGAGCGAGTCGAGGGCATGGGCGGCGAAATCACGATTCAGAGCGCGAGCGGCGCGGGCACGGCGATTTTTATCGGCCTGCCTCACGCTGATTCACTTCACCAAGCTGAATGTTCTCAGTCGCACTGAGGCCATCACGTCGGCCAGCCGCCGCGGCTTGGTTCAGCTTTGAGTCGTATCCATACGGTGGAAGGAAGTTCTGACCACGGATTGGCACAAGCCCGCAGCAGTTTCCCGCCGGCCAGGAACGGGTAACGACTCTTAAGCAGCGGCATAAGTTTTCCGGATTGCGTTGGCAACGTAAATTGAAGACTCTCAACCGCGATGAGCCGAATGGCAACAGAAGAAAGAGTGCTTTGCTTTGAAAGGAAACTGTTCGAGGAACTCGGCGTGTTTCAGGGCCTTAGCCTGGCAATCGAGAAATATTTGCCTGTTGTGACCTCCTCTTCGAATACTTTGTACCTGAACAGAAGTGACGCCGAACAGGACAAACGTTACAAACAATTGATCCCTTACGTTCTCATTATCTGCCAGGGCAGGATATTGCGCTATCGTCGGGGCCGAGGCGGCCAGGAAACTCGCTTGCACGGGTTGTATTCCGTCGGAATTGGGGGGCACATTTCGGAGGAGGACCATGGACTTTTTTCGAGCGGCCTTGGCTATCAGGAGGGTATGCGGCGCGAATTAATGGAGGAGGTTGCAATTGATGACGTGAAAGAGACAGCCGTCGCGGTGATCAATGACGACAGCACAGACGTTGGGTATGTACATTTTGGAGTCGTGCATGTCTTGGCTGTGGCCAACGAGAATGTCGCGGGCCGGCGCAGCGGTATTGTAGCTCCTGAGTTTATCCCGATTGTTGAGGCTGTAAAAGATGCGTCAGGTTATGAATCATGGTCGCGTTTTTGCCTCGAACACCTAAACGTGCTCCTATCCGATTCAACCACGGATAAACACCGATGAACATGGATTCAGCCGCCGCGAAAGAACGCAAGCAACACACAGAAATTCTCTCGCCTGCGGTTCATCCGATTCACTCTGACCGTTCACTACTGTTGCGGCGTCACGATGCGATAGTAGCGCGTGGTCGAGTTGGTGATCGTTGGGTCTGTAACTTCCACTGTTTGAGCGACGGCCTGTGCGTCGACGAGCTTCAACCAACCGCCGGCGCTCAAGGAATCGCGGTATTGCACCGTGTAAGTCTGCCCGGCGACGGCGGTGAAGCGGACACGCAAGACTGATGATGTTCCGCTCGACCAGTCAACCGAATCAATGTGCAACGGCGGCTGGACCTGCCCGTTGACTGCCACGGTCATGTCATCGCTGACGGACGATGCGCCGTCGCTAGCGGTCAGTCGCAGCACGTAGGTGCCTGCGGTCGAAAAGCCCGCCGTTGTGTTCAATGCGTTGGCGTTGGCGAACGTCACCGTCCCTGGCCCGCTGAACTTCGTCCATCCGAACGCAAGGAGTCCCGGAGGAATGGGCAGACCATCGTCGCTCGCTGTGCCCTTTAGCGTCGCGCTCACGGGAAGCGTAATGGATTGGTCTGGACCTGCGTTGGCTGACGGCACTTGATTCGGGGGGAAGGCGGAGCCGGACAACTCAAGGTCGAGAATGATGTCGCTGCTGCCGGCATTGGCTTGATGAATTTCAACGGCCAGAACGTTCGAGCCATTCACCAGAAGAGAAGGATCGACCGCTTGCGGAAAAAAAGTTATCTCGTCCGTGCCGCCAACGACCATGGAGGCAAACGTCAGATAGTCAATCGGCTCGTTCGGCATGTTGCTGCGGAAGACTTCGACGCCGTTGAGATATACCACAGCGCCGTCGTCGCGCTGGACGCTCACGTTCAGACCGCTCACGGATGCCGGGTCGGACACCGTGAAGGCGCGCCGGAAATAGGTGGTGACGTATTTGTTGTTCGCGTCCGGTCCGTATCCGGTCGTCGTGGCGGGTAACTGACCATTTGCGTCGCCGTATCCCAGAGGCGCCGGGCCTGAAGCCCACGCGCTGTCGATGAACGCGAGCGAAGTCCACCCCGTGCCCTGGTCCGAGCCGTCGTCCAAATATTTCCAGACCGAACCTTTCGGGATGAACGTGACCGTGGACGGCGAACGCTGAATCGTGACGGTCAAATCGTCGCTGGCTTGCAACGCGCCGTCGTTGGCGGTCAGGCGCAGCACGTACGTGCCGACACCCGGGAAATTGACGGTCGTGTTCGACCGGCTCGGGTTGCTGAACCACACCGTGCCGGGTCCGCTGACCTGGCTCCAGGCCAGCGTCAACGCGCCGGGCGGATTCGGCTGGCCATCGTCGTTCGCCGTGCCGTTCAGCGCGACCGCCAAAGGGAAGTTGGTTCCAGCGAAAGATTGGTCCGGTCCGGCGTTCACAACGGGCAGTCGGTTGCCGGTATTTTCGAGACCGGGCGACGCTGCGCCGGGACTGGCGCGCCAGTTGATGGGATCATTGCCGTAGGCCGCGGCGTTGAGTCGCTCGAGCGAGGGCCCAAAGCCGTCCGCATTCGTCGGCCACGGCGCTTTGTTATCATAACGCACCACATCCACATCGATGTATGGAATGAATATCGCCCCCGTGTTGGTGTCGAGGTCGGGGGCGTCCGGGCGTTGCAACGCCAGCGTCTCCCCGCCGTCCTGGAGCGCGCCGGGAAACGGCCCGAAGACCGGCACGCCGGCGGGCACGCCGTATTGGGCGCGAAACGCCGCGGGATCACTGTCGACGACCAGCAACAGGCCGTTGGGCGCGATTTCAGCGCCGGTCGGGAAATCAAATCCGATGCCATGCAACCGCCACGTGTTCGTGGGATAATTCGGGTCATAAAGTTTCACCGGCGCGTTGGTGATGCTCTTCAGCTCGATGAACTCTGCATCGCCCGGCGCCGGGTGATAACGGATTTCGTTGATGACCACCGGTCCGACACGCGGCCCGGCGTTCGTCGCTCCCAGAGTGTTGAGGATTTGCGCCGGATATTGCGGCTCGCCGGTGCTGATGACGTAGCGGCCAAAGGTCACTCCGTTTTGCGCCGCGCCAAAACTGAAACCGTCGCTGTAACCGGTCAGATTCCCGGCGGCGTCCGCTGAGTAGAGGTAAACCTGTTCGCCGTGCGAATCGAGCCGGAAGCCGTTCGTCGCGTCCGGATTGGCGTTGAAATCGTTTTCCGTGAACACAAGGTAGCCGCCCGCGGGAACGACTTTCGGAGCGGGGATGCGGAATTTCTGCGGCACGGTGCGTTGGTCGGTCAAATACCAGTTGCCGATGTCCACGTTGGTTGGATTGGGATTGAACAGTTCGATTGAGTCGAGTTGAGGCAGGTCAGTGTGCGTGAGGACCTCGTTGATTAGAATTCTCCCGATCCCCGAAGGCGGATCGTCCGCGCCGGGCGAACCGCCAATAACGGTGCTCGCCCTCCAATTCAGCGCATTGTTCGGGTCCGGATTCAAATTGGGATTGACTGGAACCAATGAAAAGCCGGCTCCATCCGGAGAGGAGGGCCAGGGCGGACGCGTGCCATAGTTGACCGAAAAGATCGGCGCGCCTGTGACATGCACCAACGTCACCGTCTCGCCGCTGTTGGAAAGATTGTTCGTGTAAACGCCAGCCACAGGCACGCCGGGATATTTGCGCGCGAACGCCGTCGGATTGCCGGCCAGAACGATGAATTGGCCGGGCGCAACGAATGTGCCGACCGGGAAGGCGTAACTGATCCCGTTGGTGAAACGAACCCCGCTCAGTTCGAGGTTCGTGCTGGCGACGTTTTTCAATTCGACGAACTCGAAGGCGTCGCCGTCGTAGTTCGTCGTGTCGGGCGGATGATACATGATTTCGGTGAGCAACAGGCCGGTGAAATTCTGGACAATGTAGAACGTGGCCTCGCTCAGCGCGCTCCAAACGCCGCCGCTAAGCACCCGCGCCTTGATCTGCACGCTCTGGTTGAGCGTGAGCGGCCCGCTGTAAACCAGCGCCGTTGGCGAAACCGCCCCGCCCGTCAGCCGCGGGTCCGAACCGTCCCGCGTGTAGTAAATCGTCGCAGCCGGCGCGCTCAGGGTCAGTTGAAAACCGTAGGGCACGTTGCCGCCGAACTGGTTGAAGGACGGGGCCAGGACGGCTGGGTACCAGCCTTTCGCGCGAAGCTGGCCGAGCACAATCCCCGGACGTTGTCCGAAGTAGTCGCCATAAACGCGGTTCATTTCGGTGACCCAATCCACGTCGCGCGTCCGTGGCGTTGCCCGTTTGGCATCGCCCCAGCGCGCGGACTCGCCAACCACCGCGCCGTAGATTTCATTGCTCCGGGTCAGGAACCGCGCGCGACAGGATTCCGTCGTCAGCACGCCGCCATTGAAAAACTGCTTCTGCACGTGATCGGCCACGCGCAAGCGGAACTCGGCGTTGACCGTCAACCGTGTGAAAATGTATTGCGGATTGCTCCGGGCCAGCGCGGCCGCGGCGCTCTGCTGTGTTGGATCGCCGGCCGGGAACGGCCCGGTGCGGTCCCGATGAAGTTCGTCATTGTTGCCTAGGGAGGATTCGTGCAGGAGCGTGTGCTCCGAGTCGTGAGCGAAGAAGCGAAAGCCGCCGTAGAGGCCCGTGCGATTGCGCACCGCAAACATGTTGTTCGGATTGGTGTTGCCAATGAATGCGGAGATCGGCGCGTCAATATTTCCGGTGAAGAAGATCACCAGCATGTAGTCAATGAGATTGTCCACGTCGAGCAGGTTCTCGTAGGCCGGATTGGGTGTGCCGTCCGGGTTCAGTCCTTGGACCTTGAAATAGTCGGCGTTGTTGGCAAACCCGTTGGTCGCCGCCATCCACAAACGGGTCCAGGCGCCCATGTTGCCGTCGGTGGCGAAAATCGTGTAGCCGGCGCCCGTGTCCACCTTGACAACATCATAATCCTCTTTGTTGCCGCCAAAATAGCTTGCGCCGTACGCGGCTTCGGGCCGCTCGGCGGTGTTGTAAAGGCCCCAATACTGCCCGTTGATGTAAAGATGGTAAAAATCCCCTCGCTCGGCCGGCTGGCCCTGGGCGTATTGGGTGTCGCGCGAGAACTGGTCGCGCAGACCGATGAACCGGTAGTCCCCTTCGAAACTCCACGAGTAATTTTCAAACGTTCGCAGGTCATAGCCGTCGAACGTGTCCACGCCGCCTTGGTTGGCGAATGCCGGAAACTTCAGCTTCGACGCGCCGTATTCCGAGCGGAAAAAGAAGCGAAACGCGTGTTTGGGATTGCCCGTGCTGCGGCTGTAGCCGCCACGAATGCGGATGCCGGCGTTGACTTGAAAACCTTTCGTGCCGTCGGGATAAATCAGTTCAATCGACGCGGGCCGTTCCCAGGCGATGCCGTCCTGGCTCGCGTTCGCATAAATGCCCGTGGACGGGTCGAACAGATTCGGCGATTCGGTCACGATGGAATAGGTCGGGACCGATTTGAGGTCGTTGATGATTTCGCCGCTGTAAGCCGCATCATCCACCACGTCCGGGTCCATGCCGTAGTCCACCACGTTCGCGCCCCAACTGTCCGGCCAGCCCGGCGGCGTCTCGCCGTTCGGCGACTGGCGAATAACATCGTTCAGGAAAATATACGTTTGGGTATCGACGCCCGACGGTTCGAAGCCGTCCTTGAACGCCGCGGCGCGAATGACCGTGGTGCCGCTGATTGAAATCGGGCCGGTGTAAGTCGTGCCATTGCCCAGGGTTGGAATCGAGCCGTCGGTTGTGTAGATGATCGTGGCATTGTCCGTGGCGGTTGTGATGGAGAGGCTGAAGGCCGCATCGTAAAAACCGCGGTCATGGTCGAATTTCGTGTCCGCGACAAACGCGTAGAAGCCGGCGCCGTTGGGTCCGCCCGGTGTCGGCGTCGCGAAATAATGGTTGGTCAGCGCGGTGATCTCGTATTCCACCAGTTCCGGCAGAATCAGAAAATCGGTGTCGTTGCTGCTCTGGTTCAGTCCTTGAATGGCCAGCACGTTGTTCTCGGTCCGCAGCGCATTCAACTGGTCCGAGATGTTGATCTCCTCGAACACCAGCGCCTGGTAATTCGGATGCGAGGTTGTCGCTGCGGAATTCCACTGTGGAGTCACTGGCGCGTTGCGGCGCGCGACCTCCTGCCCGTTCAACCAGGCCACAAATCCGTCGTCGTACATCATGCGCAGGGTGAGTGATTGCAGCGACGCCGGGTTCGGCACCTGGAACGGAACGCGAATATAGGCCGTGGAGTTCACACCGTTCATCTGTGATTGCACGTCGGTGTTGATGAAGGAGCGGTAACTGGCTGCGCCACCGCCGCCGGCCACCACCGGCGCTCTCACTGTCAGACCGCCGTTCGCGGTGTCGCCGACGAGGCTGAAGGTGGTCGGGTCCCAAACCGCATAGCTGCCCTGGGCCGCGAATAATTCCACTTCCGAGCCGCCGCCGCATTCGTAGAAAACCAAACGCAGGGCATAATCGCCGGCGGCGGGGAAATTGAAGGTCTGGAGCGTGTCGCCGGGACCGCGCGGGTTCGGATACGACATGCTGAAACTGCCGATCGTCAGGCTGAAACCATCATCGCTGTTCACGCCGAACGTCCAGTTGCCCGGCGCGGGGATGGTGATGGTGGCCGTGGCTTCCAGCGCGTAATTGTCCTGGTCAATGCCGATGGTGAGCCCCGGAAATGTGTTGTCGTTGCCATAATGAGCCGAGCTGACGGTGTTCAGGTAATTGATCACCGGCGTGTTCTCCGCGTACACAGACGATTGCTGCGACGGGTCGCTAATGACGCCCTCGGCGGTCGTCAAGTCGCACACGCCGACGTTCGCCACGTAATTGTAAACCGCGAAACCTGCCACGGCCGTTTCATAACCCACCCCGGTCGCGCCGCTGTTCCAGCTTGAATCGTTAAAAGCGGTCTGTGCCCACGTCAATCCGAGCGTGCCGCCGCTTGGGATGAGAACCTTCGCCGGGGCGCCCGACGCCACGAGTCTGTTCGTGGTCACATCCTGACCAAGTCCGTAGGAAACGTCGGGGAACTGCTGTGGAAACGCCGGTGCAAATTCCGAGGCAACCGTTCCGTCCGGTTTCACCAGCGCCAGATACTCGCCGCTCGCCTTTAAGCTGAAATCCGTGTGCAACGGCTGACCCAGGACGGCGCGGTTGGTCCCGGACGCGAAGATGACCATGAAACCTTTGGCCATAAGATTGGTGGCCGGGAAGAACCACCTCGCTTGCCGCGTCGGATCATCCGTGAGCGACCAGCCGTTCAGGTTCACCGTGCCGGCGCTGGTGTTGTAAATCTCTACCCAGTCGGGGTATTGGCCGTTTTCGTCGGCGAGCGTTTTCTTGTTGTCCGCCATGAACTCGCTGATGATCACTTGCGCGGTGGCCGAACGGGCCAGCATCACCAGACAAATCATCCAGAGATGCAAACGAAGGGCTGATTTCATCGGTGCGACTTAAAGCAGTTTACAAGCCATTTGCCTGCAACGGGAATGCCTGAAAGCCAAAGACCACAAAGGCGTTACGAAGCGGATGGCGTTGTCAGGCCAACAACGCCGGCAGGCAGGTGACGCGGGTGAATTCATCCGGCTTTGATAACTTGAAGGTATCGGGTTGCCAAACGAATTCCTCCAGGATCCGTCATGGCGGGCGCATCCGCGCACCGCCCCTCCGTAGCGCCGACTTCCAAAGTCGGCTGTATCGCGGATTTCCAAATCCGCGAACCGGGAATAGTTCAAGTGGCGTTGGAGTTTTGTTGCGTTGCCGATTTGGAAATCGGCGATACGGCAGGTTTGGAAACCGCTACGGGGCAGTGTGCGGATACATCCTCCGTCATGGAGGCGGTGAAATATTTCCTGCCTTTTCGATGACTCGGATTTCATAATGCTCGCATGCGCATCATCGGTGGAACTGCCGGCGGACGGCTGCTCAAAGTGCCCAAGGGGTTTGATGTCCGACCCACTCCCGACCTCGTCCGCCAGGCCGTGTTCAACAGCCTCGGCGCACGCGTGGAAGACGCGCGCGTGCTGGAGTTGTTCGCTGGCACCGGCGCGCTCAGCCTCGAATGTCTGAGCCGCGGAGCCGTGCGCGCCGTCTGCGTGGAGAAATCAGATCGGCACGCCGGGTTTCTCCGACGGAACCTCGCGACGGCACAGCTTGATGCGGCGCTCCTCGAAGTCCGGGTCCAGGACGCCTTCACCGCGCTGGCGCAACTCGCGCCCGCCGGTCAGCAATTCGATTTGATTTTCGCCGACCCGCCTTACGGCGAAAAAAACGTCGGGCGTCGCTCCACCTCCTTCGCGCAACAGTTGCTGGACAACTCGAATCTTCCGTCCCTGC
>QHNT01000094.1 GCA_003218515.1 Verrucomicrobiota bacterium
CCTTGCAGCAGCCTGTGGATTTCTTTTGTAAAGAAATCGTGCCGGGGCAGCACCGGCGGGAGGCTCCAATTTGAGTATTTTTCGGGCGAGTGGTTAAGAGGGAATAGCAGACCCCGCAGATCGAGAGTCTGCGAGCCTTGGAGGTGCAAGTCCTCTCTCGCCCACCATTTTTTCGGAGCTGAAGCCACAGTAGACCGGCACCGGACTTTTAATCCGGTTTGGTGAGGTTGCAACTACCTCCGGCTCCACCAATTCATTGCGGGATGGAGTAACGAGCAACTCGGCGCTCTTTGAAAGCGCAGTTGATGGTGCGAATCCGTCTCCCGCAGCCAATTTCCGCCCGGTGGTGAAACAGGATCATGTCTCTCCTACAAAGAGATGTTGGGGGTGCAATTCCCTCCCGGGCGACCAGCCTTGGCCGAGCTACGGCTCGGCAAGCCATTGCCTCGTTGCATAATCACGAGTGCGCCGGTCTCTGACACCGGAGGACCTGGAGCAAAACCAGGCGAGGCAGCCACTTTGGAAAAGTTGATGGTTGAAAGTTGAGTGTTGAGGGAAACGGCGAAAACAACAAAGAACAAACACCGAAAACTGTAGCGGCGATCTATGATCGCCGTGAACAGCGGCAGTCGCAGACAGCCGCTACAATTTATGACCGACATACTGAACAAAACGATTGTGCTGGTGCTGAACCGCAACTGGCAGGCGATTAACGTGCGCACGCCACAAGAGGCCTTTTGCATGATGGCCACCAACGTGGCCACGGCACTAGAAATTGAGTTTGGCGATGGTGCCCGTGCGGAAGCACTCCGTCCCGTAACGTGGGACGAGTGGATCACGCTCCCGATCCGTCCGCAGGACAACGCCGTGCAGACGGTGCGCGGCCAGGTCCGAGTGCCGACCGTGATTGTGGCGGTGAACTACGCCCGTGTGCCCAAGAAGCGTCCGAAGCTCTGCGCGAAGACGATTCGCGAGCGCGACGACAACCGCTGCCAGTACACGGGCAAGGTGCTGAAGCCGGACGAAGGCAGCCTCGACCACGTCGTGCCCCGCTCGCGCGGTGGTGCGGACGCATGGGAAAACCTCGTGTGGTCGAGCAAGGCCGTGAACACGAAGAAGGGCAACCGCCTGCCAGCGGAAGCCGGCCTGAAGCTGCTCAGCGTTCCGCGCGCGCCGAAGGAACTGCCGGTCTCGGCGCTCATTCGCA
This sequence comes from Verrucomicrobiota bacterium, assembly GCA_003218515.1. GTDB lineage: Bacteria > Verrucomicrobiota > Verrucomicrobiia > Limisphaerales > AV2 > AV2. The sequence continues at coordinate 1,208 of QHNT01000094.1, forward strand.
ACGGGCACAGCATTCCGGAGTGGAAGCTGTTCGTGGAAAAATGAAGCAACGGGAGAGCGGGCGTCAATGTTCGCTCTTCCCGTCTAAGCGAACTAAAATAATGAACGTGAATGACACGATTACGCTCTTTCGTCCGGTCGGACCGAAAGAACTCGAATTGATTCGCGCCAGCGGCAATCTCGCATTTCCTCCACGGTTGCCGGAGCAGCCAATCTTTTACCCTGTCCTGAACGAAGAATACGCCGTGGAAATTGCTCGTGAATGGAATGTGAAGGCTTCCGGTGCGGGATACGTGACACGGTTTCGCGTTTGCAAGGATTTCGTGACGAAATATCAGGTCCAGACAGTCGGCAACTCGACACATCAGGAACTTTGGATTCCGTCTGAAGAGTTGTCGGCCTTCAATGAGAACATTGTTGGAGAAATCGAAGTCATTGCTGAATTCAGAAAGTAAGTATGAGCGACACCAACTCAACCCAAATTCACGCCACGGGTGAGGCCACCGGCTTCATTCCCGCGCCGGGCGACAAGGGCAAGCCCATCACCGTCATCGGCACGAACTCGATTCGCGCCGGTTTCGATGCCACATGCCTCCAGCAGGCGCTCAACGCTCGCAGCGCACCCGGCGTGACCGATCTGGTGCTCAACCCGGACGCGCACGCGGGGTACGGCGCGCCGGTCGGTTGCGTCCTCACGTCGCCCACGCACGTCTATCCCGGCCCGGTCGGCGTGGACATCAAATGCTCGATGAGCTTCCTTCAACTCGATCTGCCTGCGGACCAGGTGGCAGACAAGACCGTCCGTCGCGCGCTGATTGATGCGATTCTCGAACGCACACCCACCGGTCCGGGCCGCGGCCAGCGCTCGGCGCGCAAGGCCCGCAAGGTCGGCGAAGCGCTCGGCGTGAACGTCGCCACGGACGGTGCGTCGCCGGAGGTATTGCACGCGCTCGGCATTCCGCTGGAGTGGGCGGAGCGTTGCGAAGACGCGGCGCACGTCGGCCACGACGGAACGAACGGCGCGCTCGCAACACGGCTCGAATGGCTGCGCGCGAACCAGTTCTCCAACTTCGTCGAGAAGATCACGCAGCTCGGTTCGTATGGTGGCGGCAATCATTTTGGCGAATGCGAAGTGGTGCGTGTGCTCGACAGCGACCGCGCGCGTCGCACGGCGGAGGTGTTCGGCCTGCGCGATGGTTGCGTGGGTTTCCTGTCGCACTGCGGCTCGCGCGGCTTCGGTCATGCTCTGGCCAGCGGACAATTCCGCGCGCTCCAGCAGAAATTCGCCGCGTGGGACATCCCGCTGCCCGGCGGCGACAAGGAACTGGTCTATGCGCCGCTCGGCACGCCTGAGGCCGACGCCTATCTCGACGACATGGCGCTCGGTGCGAATTTCGCGACGCTGAATCATCTGCTCATCAACGCGCTGGTGCTCGAAGCGTTTCAGGAAATCATTCCGGGCGTGAAGGGGTCGCTGGTGTATTTCATCAGCCACAACATCGCGCGGAAGGAATTGTTGCCGGACGGGCGCGGCGGATTCGCGGCCGAAGGCTGGGTGCATCGGAAAGGCGCGACGCGCGCGTTTCCGGCAGGCCATCCGTCGTTGAAAGACACACCATTCGCCGCGACGGGTCATCCTATTCTTCTGCCGGGCAATCCCACGGCCGGCAGCGTCATCATGGCCGCCGATGCGGGCGCGCATGTGGCCGCATATTCCGTGAACCACGGCGCCGGCCGTTGCATGGGCCGCAAGGCCGCCGACCGTGCGCTCGATCAGAAGACGGTCGATGACGAATTCGTGGCGAACGACATCCTTACGAACTGCCGCCAGTATCCGAAAGACGAAGCGCCCGCGGCCTACAAGGACTTCGACGCCGTGCTCGACTCGGTGAAAATAGCCGGCCTCGCCAGTGAGGTGGCACGGCTCAAAGCCCGCTTTGTCATCAAAGATGCGGACATGAGCCTGAAAGGCGCAGCATGACTGAAGTAGGGCGCTCAGTTTGCCGACGCCTGTTTTCATTTCCGGTTAAACTCGGTTTCCCATTGCGTCAAAGTGCCGATCATTCTCTCGAACTCCGGCGGTTCGCCAAAGAACATTTGCTGCATCTTGGCGTAATCCTCACGCAACGCTTTCAATCGGTGCTCTGGCGGCGCAATTCGCAACGTCCCCTTGGCTGCCTCTCCGTACTTGGCCCACGACGATCTGAAAAATAAATTCTTGTGCTCGGCCACTCGCGCCAGCAACTCAAGCCGTTTGACCGCTTCGTTCGATACACCCTTTCGGATCAACTCGTAAACGTCGCAATAGTGCCGGGAAAAGCGCTCCGGCATTGGCTTGTCCACTAGACGATAGAACTCCGCGTGCAGGATTGTTGCCTTCTCCCAAAACGTCCGTTCCAGCGACAAAACTTTCACGGCGCAACTCGGCTCTCGAAAACCTTGCGGAAACTGCTCCGCTACATACGGCGTCACCGGCTTCGTCTCGCACGGCCAGTGGTCCGACCGCGCGCCCATTTCAATTTTCACTGCCCGTCGAAGGAAGCCGGCCGCTTCCGGCGTGAAACTGGTTGGATAATCGAACAACAAGGTCTGCTTGTCCGGGTCATCCTCGTCCGAACGGAGAGACCACTTCTCGTCGCGACGAACCTTCGACCTGATAGCCGATTCAAGTAATGGGAGCAGTTCAGTGGCGATCTTCTGCTGACTGGCGGTCTTGAGTGCCTCAATGCGCCGCTGCTTCTCCTTATTGCTCGCACCGGCCTCCGGCTCGTTCGCCCCGCCGAAGCCGAGAAAGCCACGGTCAATCGAAACATCAATGTCCTCCGAGAATCTTTCGATGACTTTGAACACCTTGGAGAGCGACGTGCCGCCCTTGAAAATCAGATGCTCGCCAATAACTCGCAGGTCGAACAATTCCTTCAACGTCCAGCAAACCCAGAAATCCTTTTCGACTATCTGCGCTTGTATGTTGCGCGGAGTGGCCGTTCCTTCGAAAAAAATCCTTCGTTCCTCCGGGTTCAGTTTCGCAAAGCCATCCATGCTTCACACCTTGGCGGCCAGTCGCCGCATGATGTCTCCGATCCAGGCCGGGGCGTAGGCCAAGTCCTTCGACAATTGCTTTCTGTCATCTGCGGACAACTTTCGGTCGAGACCCTTCACTGTGTCATCGTTCACATGCGCCTCGCCGAGGTAACGCAAGGCTTGAATCACCAGACCGCTGATTCTACCGGCCGTCGCCATATTCCGCGGAGACGTCTGTTTTAGCACGATGTTCAGTTTGCCGAGTCGAACGCGTTTGCTCCGACCGTCGGTCAGAAAAACGACCTTTGCCGGCACCTGGTCTGACAGCCCCAGCAGGTTCGCGGCATACGCTCCGGTCGGCTGCAGCCGAGTCCCGGCTTTGCCCGCCAATGCCTTGGCAACCTTGTCCACGCTCGGCGCGGTCACTCCCACGATGGGATGCTGTCGGGGCACGTCATACAGTCCGCGCGCTACGCGGCGAACTGTTCCGGCAGCCGCCATCCGTGAAAGCGCCTTGTCCACGGCGTCGCGCGAACCGAGGTCAAGGAAGTCGGTGGGAGAAAAGACCCAGCCGTTCCCGCGCGCCTTGATGCGCGCGAGCATCGCTCGATCAATTGGATTAGCCACTTTCATCAGAAATCTATTGTCAGAAATATGTAGGCGTTTTTCTGACAAAAGGCAACCCTCTTTCCATTCAAAATCTGCGTTTCTCCATAATCGCGGGGGCACGTGGCTGAAGACCTCTACTTATCCTCGATGACCGAGATTGCCCCCCGCCGGAACCAACACGCGCTTCGCGCCGGGTCGCGACGCACCCCGACGCCCGTGGTGCTCCCTCTGCTCCGCGCGTGCTCGTTCCGGCTTGTGAACGACGCATCCGCGTGGCGCGCTTCCGTTGGGGCTTGGCTCCGTCGCTCTGCTACTTCCTCCGGCCCCTAATCCCCTTCCTCCGGAATCGCTCCGTCTCCCGTCGCCAACTCCCAACCGAAGCGATACCACCAAACAGGAGATCGGTTGCGAGGCCGAAGGATTGAATCGACGCATCCACTCTTAAAGGATGGGTCCAAACGGCGTGGCAGCAGTCGCATCCCCGGCAAATGAAGTCAGGCGGGCCATGATGTGCCGGAGTCGCGCAGCTCAGTATAAGCATTGGCAGAACCGGACCGTGCCTCGCGCCTCAATTATATGGCTCGCTCACGCCGTCAATGTAGTGCGCCCTGTTGCCCTTCGCCTCCACATTGACCGCGTTCGCTTCGCCAAGCAAGGGAGGGCGCTTAAGATTCACGCTCGCGGTCTGCACGTCGGGTTGGAGATTTTTTCCATGATTGGCCGACCGAGCACCGTATGTTCGCAGCATCGAACCGTGCGGCGGATTGCG
>QHNT01000095.1 GCA_003218515.1 Verrucomicrobiota bacterium
ATATTCGCTGAGAATGCGAGCCCTGGTTCTGCGCTCGACCGACTTGAATCCCGCGCCACACAACGCCGTGAGGATGGCTGCCGGCGGAACGCATTCGGCAATCGTTGCCCAATAGTATTCCACGAGCCTCACTGAGTCGCGGCGGCGAGTGGTCAGCCGCGTCAGAAGCGGCAGCAGACCGCGCATGTAAAAACGCATCAGCGCAAAGCCCGCGCGCGACAAGGGACGGGTAATTTCGAGAATCAACACTCCGCCGCGCGCCCGCAACACACGATGGAACTCGGCGAAAAGCTGGCTCAAGTCTTCGACATGCCTCAGGGCGTAACCCATGACGACGAAATCAAACGACGCGTGCTGGAATGGCAGCGATTCGCCGAGACCCTGCGCCAGTTGAATGCCGTGCCGCTTCTGATTTTCCTCCAGCATTCCGCCGCTCGGATCGAGGCCGATCAAATCACGCGGGGCAATTCCCAAAGCGAGCGCAGCCTGCGCGACCAGACCGGTGCCGGTGGCCACGTCGAGCACGCGCATGCCCGGCGTCACGCCTGCCTGCCGCAGAGCGCGGCGGCGATATCGGCGGTCGGTGCCGAACGACATCGCGCCGCTCAGCCAATCGTAATCGCGCGCGCCCCGATCAAACAAATCGGCGACAAAACGGGCTCGCTGAGCCGGCGCGGGATAAAACGCGGTGAGCGTTCGGTGCGGGACCACCTTCGACGTCGCTTCGGCCTGCTTTTGCGCGGCAATCATCGCTGCGGTGTAACGCGGCGGACCGGGACCATCAGCGCGTCAGGTTGATTCGCCGCCGCCGGCCGTTGCCACCAGCTTCGCCACCCCTCCGTCATTTCCAGCCGGAGCCATCCGGCCAGCGCGCCGAAGATCGGCAACACGCTCCAACACGCAAAGGTGTAGCCTTTGAACATGAAGCGGCGATTGGCATTTTGCTTTTGGAGTCTGGCGCCCTCGCGCCGCAGGCGGGCGATCTGGGCAAAGCGACGATTGTAAGTCCGCATCAGATGAAAGAACGGCCCGGAGAACGGCGACGTGAAGACCGATTCGCACAGGGCGATCTTCCCGCGCTTGAACGGCTGCGAAGCCACGCCGAAGTAGTAAAGTCCGAGGTCCAGCAAAAAGGCGAGCCGCACCAGATCGTATTCCCCGAGATACTCGTATTTGTCCTTGTAAATCGCGGTGAACCAGCGCTCATAACTGCGCGCAAAGTCGCGATTGTGCTTCGCCACCAGCGGCGCGATATCTTCGCCGCGATGCTGCGACAGAATCAAGTTCACCGCCGAACTCACCGTGAACGAAATCCAGTCCATGCCCGGACTGTAGAGCGGATCGAGGAACCCGCTCGCGTCGCCTACGAGCGCGAAGCCATCCCCCGCGACCGTCCTGCTGGAATACGGCAGGTTCTTGCGCCAATGGACGTCGCCCTCGCGCCACTGGGCGTCAGCCAGAATCTCGCGCGCCACCGGATGCTGCACGAGGAAGTTTTTCAACCGCTCGCCGGGCCAACCGCCTTCCGGCCATTGCACGCGCCGCTGATCGAACACGACGCCGACGCTCACGTCGCCGCCCTTGAGCGGAATACACCACGCCCACCAGCCGTCGCCGGTAAAATGGTTGGTGGCGGTCGCGCGAAGGCCGTGGCAGGCCATCGCCCAATGGGGAAATTTCTCGGCCAGTTCGAGCCCATCCAAATCTTTCACGCCAGTCCAGCGCGCCCAGACGGCGGTGGTCGGATGCGCGGTGTTCGGCTGCCGCCAGCCTTCCTGTCGCGCCAGCAACGCGGCGACACCGGAAGCGTCCACCACCCAGCGCGCCTGCACCGAGTCAGTCCGCTCCTGCCGGCGCACCTCGACCGTTTGCAGTTCACCCGCGGACAGATGAACCTTTCCCACGCTTGCGGGCCGCCAGAGGTCCGCCCCCAGCGCGCAGGCCCGCCGCAGCACTTCCTCGTCGAGCACCGCGCGATCCACTTGAAAGGCCGGCACGCGAGAGAGATAGCGCCCGCCAATCTCACTGCAATCGGCCAGTGACTTCGTCCGTTCGTTAAAAAACCAAAAGCGCATCCCTTGTTTCACCAGATGCGCTTCGTTCAAGTGCTGCGTCAGTCCGAGAACACGCGTCAGGAAGTAACCGCTGACCTCCACCGTCGCTTCGCCGACGCGTCGGGTGAACGCCGCGGATTTTTCGAGGATCAGCACGCGCAGCTTCGGCTGCTCGCGCAACAACAGGAAGGCCGTCGCCGCTCCCGACAACGCCCCGCCGATAATGATGGCATCGTAAACCCGCGCGTCCTGGGCCGGTGCGTTCACAGAACGTCGGGGTCAATCGACTCGCCCCGGTTTCAAATCGTTTTTCACTACTTTGCCGTCTTCGGCGGAGATATGGATTTCGCCGATGTGGACCGTCTCACTCGGCTTGCGGATTTTGGACGCCCACAATTTGACCTTCCAGACCGGCTGCTCGCCCTCGCCGCGTTCCAGTCTCATTTCCGTGTTCGTCAGGGTAACGTTTTTGAGGAGCGGATCGCTTTTGGCGATTTGAATGGCCTTGTCCGAATCGATTTTCAACTTCTCCTTGGCCAACTCGCGGTGCGAGCGGGTAATCGGCTCAAGAATGCGAGCCGGACGCTTGACGGAAACTTTCGTGCCGGCGGCGAATTTGACTTCCGTGGCTTTGGCGGTTGCATCGGGGTCGTAATAAACGACATACCAGATGTTCGGCATCAGGCTGCCGATCGATTTTTCCGAACGAATCTGCACCACGCGGCCTTTAGCCTCCTCACCGACGTGCCGGTTGCCTTCTTTAATCAGTTCAAATGCCGTCGGCTCCGCCGCCAACGACGCTATCTGGCTCAGCCCGCCGGCAAGCAGCAGGGCAGCCAGCCATTGTCCACCCGACAATTTCATTTTCATGCGTGGAATCTAGGCAACACGCGCCTGGCTGACAACCTTGAAAACCGCCTGGCATTTGACTTGTACTGAGCAGGTTTATTAAGGTTCCGCCAGACAATCAAACTGTCGCTGTGCTGTTTCCGCTCAAACAACCTCCCGACCCGCCGCCCCGCGTCGTTGTCACCGGCGCGGGCATCGTTACTTCTTTGGGCGTCGGGTGGCAATCGAACGCCGCAGGGTTTCGTGACGGACACACAGTGATCCGTCCGATCACGCTGTTTGATGTCTCCCGTCAGCGCGTGAAGGTCGCGGGAGAAGCAGCACTGCCCTCCGCTCTGCCCGACACGCGTTTGCCGGTAAAACGGACTCGCCGACTCGACCGCGCCGCAAAACTTCTAGTGNNGCCGGCGCGCGCGCTGCATTACCAGGCGCAACGCCAGGCGCTCGACCTGACCGACGCGTTCGGATTCAGCGGCCCCATTACCATCATCGCCAATGCCTGCGCTTCCGGCGCCAACGCCGTCGGACATGCGTGGGAATTATTGCGGCGCGGTCATGCGGAACGCGTTTTGACGGGCGGCTACGATGCGCTCAGTCAACTTGTCTTCGCCGGCTTCGATTCGTTGCAAGCATTGTCACCGACGCGATGCCGCCCGTTCGACGCGCAGCGCGACGGATTGGCGCTCGGTGAAGGCGCCGCAATCCTCGCGCTGGAAACACTCGAGCACGCGCAACGCCGTGGCGCAAAAATCCTTGGCGAAATGGTCGGCTACGGCGCCGCCACGGACGCGCATCACCTGACGCAGCCGCAGCCGCAAGGCGACGCCGCGTTGGCGGCCATGACCGCCGCCTGCCAATCCGCCGGCTTGTCCCCGAAGCAAATCGGCTACCTCAACGCGCACGGAACCGGCACACCGCTCAACGACAGTGCGGAAGCCCTGGCCATCAATCGCTGGGCCGGAGAATATGCCGCAAAAATTCCAGTCAGTTCAACCAAATCGAGCATCGGCCATTTGCTCGGCGCGGCCGGCGCGGTCGAAGTGGTGATCTGCCTGATGGTTCTTCGTGAACAGTGGTTACCACCGACTTCGACGCTCGAATCACCCGATCCGCTGTGTCAGTTTCCGGTCGTGCGAAAACCGACGTCGGCGAATCTGGAATACGCCTTAACCAACTCGTTCGGCTTCGGCGGCGCGAATGCGACGCTTATTTTACGGAGGTGCGCATGAAAACGATGAGGCGGGGAGCGCGCCCGCCACGGGCGCAGTTTTCCACGCCCTCGCGGAAAACCTCCAGCGGACCAAAACGTTCGGCGCCTAAAGGGAAACTTCGCGCGCCACACGGCGGGACGCGGGGCGCGTCCCGCGACGCCCGGGGCGGGCGTGCTCCCCCAAGTTCCGTTTTCGGGATGAAAATTCCAAACTTCAAGCTCCAAGCCCCCGTTTCAGCGCTCCACATTCCAAGTTGGCGAAGATGAGCACGGTCGAACCAATCCTCGTCCAGGATATCGGGGCGGTTTCGCCTGCCGGTTGGGGTGTGCCAGCGTTGCGCGAGGCGCTGGCCAAAGGCGAGCCGCTGCCCGCGAAGGAACTCGCGCGACCGGGCTGGACACGTCCGCTGCGAGTGCGAGCCGTCCCGCCGCCTTCACCGCGGCCGGACTTCATCACACACCCGCGGCTGCGTCGCTCCAGTCCAATTGCTCAATACGCCGTCGCCGCTGCTCTTGAAGCCTTGGGCAACGATGCGGCCCGTGCCGGCAACGGCTCGTTGCGGCTCGGCATCGTTCTCTGCGTCATGACCGGCTGCGTGAATTATTCGCGCCGGTTTTACGACGAAACGCTCAACGATCCGGCCACGGCCAGCCCCCTTGTTTTTCCCGAGACCGTCTTTAACGCGCCCGCCAGTCACCTCGCTGCTCTGCTCGGCACGACCGCCATCAACTACACGTTGGTCGGTGACCCGGGCACTTTTCTCCACGGCCTCGCGTTGGCTTCTGATTGGCTCTTGAGCGAGCGTGTCGATGGCTGCCTGGTCGTCGGCGCCGAAGAGAAGGATTGGCTGACCGCCGACGCGTATCGACTGTTCGCGCGCAGAATCGTTCTCAGCGAAGGGGCCGGAGCGCTTTACTTGCGGCGTTCGGAGCAACCCGCCCGCGGCGCCTCCGCGGGGGCGAGCGAGCGTTCGGAAGCGTCGGGTCAGTTCCCATCCCAGGAGAGGTCAGGGATGGTTTCGGCCACTTCGAGTATAACCGGGGCAAACCCAAACAGACCCAACGTTCAACTTTATTGCGTTACCAGCGCGCATCTGTTCTCGTGCAAACAAAGCCGCGCCCAGGCGGCGAAACGGATGCGGGCCGAATTGCCTGCTGGAAAACAGAAACATTTGCTGTGCGACGGAATCCAAAGCCTGGACAACATCGACGTCGAGGAACGGGAAGCATGGCAAGGCTGGCCCGGCGCGCGGTTGTCGCTGAAGATGTTCCTGGGAGAAGGCCTGGCCGCGGCCTCCGCGTGGCAATGCGTCGCGGCCATCGACGCCTTGCGCCAGCGCCAATATCCGGCAGCAACCGTGAGCGTGCTCGGCTGCAACCAACAGGCTATTGGCGCGCATTTTCTGATTTTGTGATTCCAAATTGCAAATTGCAGATCTCAAATCGCCCCGCATGAGTTCCCGTGTCATCTTCGTCACCGGCGCCAACGGCGGTCTCGGCCAAGCCATTGCCCGCGCGTTCCTCGCCGAATCGCCGGAGAATTTTGTCTGGCTGGGCGTTCGACAGAACCGCGCGCGTGCAGACAGATTGACGGAGGCATTTCCCGGCCGTTGCAAGTGCCTCGAACTGGATGTCACTCAAGCCGCCGCATGGCAAAAGGCCGTTGCGGACGCTGTCGCCGAACACAAACGGCTGGATGTCCTCGTCAACAACGCCGGCAAACATCACGATGGTTTACTCGCGCAACTTCCATTCAGCGCGTGGCGGGAGGTCCTGGCAGCGAACCTCGACGCTGCCTTTCACGGTTGTCAGGCGGTGTTGCCCGCCATGATTACTCAGCGCGGCGGCCGCATCGTGAACATCGCTTCGCTCAGCGCCCTGCTCGCGCCCGCCGGCCAGACCAACTACGCCGCCGCCAAAGCAGGCGTGGTTGCCCTCACGCAATCGCTGGCCAAGGAAGTCGCCCGCATCGGCATCACAGTCAACGCGGTCTGCCCCGGCTACCTGGAAACAGAACCGCTCGCCGCGATGAGTGAAGAGGAACGCAAAGCCGCCCTGGCGCGGGTCCCGATGCGGCGCTTTGGCCGCCCGGAAGAAGTCGCCGCCGCCGTCCGATTTCTGGCTTGTCCCGAAGCCGGTTACATTACAGGCTCCGTGCTGAAAGTGGACGGCGGAATCTACTGATTTTGGAATTACAAAATGGACGACGTCAAAACCCTGAACGGCCGCATCAAGAGCATGCTGGTGGAAAACCTCATGCTGCCGGTGGCGGTGGCGGAAATCACCGATGACCAGCCGTTGTTCGGCCCCGGCAGCCTCGGCCTCGACTCGGTGGACGCGTTGCAACTGGTCGTGGCGCTCGACAAACATTTTGGCCTGAAAATCCCCGACCCGGCCACAGCGAAAGAAATCCTGCAAAACGTCGGCACCATTGTTTTGGCCGTGCAAAAGAAATTGGCCGGCGCCGGTTGATTTGCACCTACCTCGGACTCTAGAGCCGCCCTGGCATATAATACGCATACATACTTTTTTGCTGACAGGCTGCCCAAGCAGGGTTATTCTTTTGTCCCCTATCCATCATGCAACAAACACGAAATGCGACGGTCACCGATCTCATCGCCACGGTGGCATTGGGCGCACTCCTCCTGACGGGCTGCAAAAAGAGCTCGGAGAACACCAGCGGCGGCCCGGCCAAAGTTCGCGTGGGGTATGTCGGCCTGACCTGCGAGGCGCCGATTTTCACTGCCGTCGAAAAGGGCTTTTTCAAGGAAGAAGGCCTGGACGTCGCGCTCGTCAAATGCCAATGGGCGAATTACAAGGACGTGCTGGCACTGGGCGGATTCGACGTGACGCATCACCTGGTCATGTACTTTCTCAAACCCGTCGAACAAGGACTGGATGTGAAGTTCACCGGCGGCATTCACCGGGGCTGCTTGCGGGTCCAAGCGGCGGCGAAGGGGAGTATTCGGTCGATAAAAGATTTGCGCGGCAAGCGCATCGGCGTGCCCGGAATGGGAACGCCGCCGTTCATTTTCGCCAATCGCGTCCTGGGCGCCAACGGAATAGATCCGAGCAAAGACATCACCTGGCTGGTGTTTCCGGCCGGCGAACTCGGATTGGCGCTGGACAAAGGAGAGGTGGACGCCGTGGCGGATTCCGAGCCGATCGGCAGTTTGCTGCTCGCCGACGGCAAGGTCCGCAACATCGCCGACCAGGCAGCGGATGCCCCATACAAGGACGAATATTGCTGCGCTGTGCTGGTGAACGGCAAGTTTCTGGCCCGCAACCCAAAGGCGTCTGCGGCCGCCACGCGCGCTTTGCTCAAGGCCGCCAAATGGGTCGAAGCCAATCCTGCGGCCGCCGCAAAACTATCGGTTGAAAAGAAGTATCTCGCCTCGACCGTGGAACAAAACACCATCGCGATATCGCACTTGCGCTACGTCCCGAGCGTTTCCGGAGCGGAAATCGCGGTGAAGCTGGCGGCAGCGGAGATGAAGACCGCCGGCATGCTGAGTCCCTCAACCGATGTTGCCGGATTGGCCCAGCGCGCGTTCGTGCGCTTGGAAGGCGTTTCCGATGAATGGCTTGACTCGCTGCAGGTAGAGAAGGTCGTCGGCGGCCAGGCGCCTCCGGACTGGGACATTCGTCGCTACGCGCAGAACAACCTGTCGGATCCGTTCTGCTCAGCCTGTCTCATCCTACCCACGACCCGATGAAAACTTCGCTTCAAGAAACCAACGACCCGGCTCGGATGGGTGAAGAGGAAATGGCAGGCGCGGCGAACATCGGCTCGCCGGCCGCAGCGCGAGTGCGGGTGCGGACACTCCTGGCCGTTCCGGTGGCGGCATCCGTCGCGCTCGTCGTGCATCTCTTGGTATCCAAAGAACAGCCGGAAACGCAATCCTACTCCATCTTTCTGTGCATCATCCTCGGTTCCGCGATCGTCGCAGCGGCGGTCCAGTCATTCTCGTCACACCTGCGCCGATGGCTGCGGCACATGTGCCCGATTATCGCCGGCGCCGTTTCGCTGTCGTGCTTATGGGAAGTGATCACTTCGGGGCTGCGCTTGCTCCCGCTGCCGTATTTCCCGGGTCCGGCCGGCGTGCTGCAGAGCCTGATCGATGATCGCGCTTCTTTATTGGACAGCGCCTGGAATTCCCTTCAACTGCTCCTCGCGGGATATGCGCTCGGCGTGGCGGTCGCTCTGGTGACCGGCGTGTGCATCGGCTGGTTCAACCAGGCAAGGTACTGGGGCATGCCGCTGTTAAAAGTCGTCGGACCCATCCCGGCCACCGCGTGGATTCCGCTGGCGATGGTCCTGTCGCCTTCACCCGGATTGTCCGCAGTCGGCATCATTGCGTTGGCGGTCTGGTTCCCGGTGACCATGTTGACCGCATCCGGGATTTCGAACACGCGCGCTTCGTATCTCGACGTCGCCCGCACGCTGGGCGCGAGGGAAGCGTATCTGGTCCTGCGCGTCGCCATTCCCGCCGCCATGCCCAGCATCTTCATCGGTCTGTTCATGGGCCTTGGCGCCGCGTTTTTAACGCTCGTCGTCGCGGAGACCGTCGGTGTCAAATCCGGCCTGGGCTGGTACGTGGCTTGGAAGCAGGGTTGGGCGGAGTATGGAAAAGTTTATGCCGCCCTGGTCATCATGGCGGCGTTCTTCTCAACCATCATGAGCCTGCTGTTCAAAGTGCGTGACCGCGTGTTGGCCTGGCAGAAGGGAGTGATCAAGTGGTAGCCATGTCCGCGAACCTTTCCGAAGGCTCCTCGCTCAGCGTACTGAACGTGCGCAAGGATTTTCCCGCGCCCGACAATGCCAATATTCACACGCTGGCTCTGGCCGGGGTCACTCTTTCGTTGGCAGCCGGGGAACTGGTCTCCCTGGTTGGACCCAGTGGCTGCGGCAAGTCCACCCTCCTTCGTCTCATCGCCGGACTTGACTCTCCGAATTCAGGCGAGCTTTGGATCGACGATGTGCCGATCACCGCGCCCAGCGCCGAACGCGGCCTGGTCTTTCAGGACCCCAACCTTTTTCCCTGGCTCACGGTCCGTCGCAACATTCAGGCCGGCCTCGTCGCGCGCGGCGTGCTCCACGAGAAACGCCATGAGGTGGACGAGTTCATGCGGTTGGTCGGACTCGAAGCTTTCGCCAACGCCTTGCCCCATCATTTGTCCGGCGGCATGGCCCAGCGTGTGGCTCTGGCCCGGGCGTTGGTCATCATGACCCCGAGCCCCGGCCGGATCGAACGGACTATCCACGTTGCCCTGGATCGTCCGCGCCAGCGAAGCAGTCCGGAATTCCTGCGCCTCCGCGGCGAGATCCTCGAACTGCTCCACTTCGCGGGCAACGCCACCCGCGACCGGAGTCCGGGCGTCGGCGACAGCTCATCGGGGCAAAATCAGAAACCACCGGAAGATGCGAAGCCGGAAGAACCTGACTTGGCGCCCCGATACACGGAGTCGCGCGCGGTCCGCTCCCCAGCCCCGCCCTCCGAACCTCTCGACGCGCAAGTCATCATCATCGGCGGCGGTCCCGCCGGTTCGAGCCTTGGCGCTTAACTTTCCGGGGAAATCGTCCGCGGCTTGAAGGGGACCAGCGCGCCACCCTCACCTTTACCCTCTCCATGAACCGAGCAGGCTGCGGGTCGCAGACCCGCGGTCCGGACCGCGCCTCTGTGAGGCGCAGCGGTTCATGGTCCCAATGCGTGCGCAAAAGCGAATGGAGGCTCTCCATGAACCGCCCCTCTCCCGGCCTTCGGCCACCCTCTCCCCGCCTTGCGGGGAGCGGGCAGGGAGAGGGGTGCCAATCTGGTTCATGCTCCCAATGCATGCGCAAAAGCGAATGAAGGCTTCCCATGAACCGACACCTCACCTCGTCCCCACTGCACGAAGTTTGATTCGCCCGAAATTGGATTTGGCGTCCCACCATGCCGCGAAGCGCTATCCGTCCTTCAGCAGCGCATCAACTCAAGTCTCCGGCTTTGCCGGATGTCAACGGCTGATTGGGCACTTTGGATCCATCTCCGTTCGCGTTTTGCTGTCGGCGTTTCAGCACCGCAACGGTTCCGCAGAGCAACAAACAGAGCGCGACCGCGATCAAAATTTCCTTCGGGTCAGGCGAGAAAATCAGAACGAACCCTTTGCCTTTCACCAACGCGGCAAAACTCGAAACACAAAACGGCATCATGAACAGACGGATGATTTGCCAGGGTTCAAGTTTCACTTTGTTTTCGCCGGCGGCGGTGGTGCTGACGAACAGCGCGAAGCCGATGATGAGGCTCAGTCCGAGTGAGGTGAGCCAGAGGCGCGGACTGGGATCAAAGTAGCGCACCAGCACGACGAGATACCAGATGAAATAACACCAAAGGATCAACCGGCCTTTGGAAAGGTTGGCGAGGTAAGGAATCAGCTTCACGTCGTTATTCGTCGTATTGTCCGCGCAGCGACAGCGTTCGACTTTTCCGCCCCTCATGATCGGTTCAAGGCAACGCCAATCAGTAAATCACCTATAACAACGATCAGTCCGAGATACAAACCGATATCGCCAGGACTGAAATACCACCCGCCAATATGAATCCAATCGCCTAAAAACCAAACGCGTGTTTGTTCGTCCATTGCATGGTAGAAGCGCTTACGCTCTTCAGGTATTTCCTCAGTCCGGACTGGCATGAAACCTCGATTGAGCGCCACGACAATTAGATTCAGAATCCCACCAAAACTCATGAGGATGTAGCCTGCGAACGAAGCCCAGCTAACACCCGACGCGGCTTTGAGGATTCCCCTCTCCCTAACTAACCCTCTCCCCACTCCTCCGTCGTGGGGAGAGGGAATCGACCAGCCGCATGGTCGTGGTGTCAAGATCCGCCCCTTCATGGGAGGACAGGAAAATTACCCGCTTTGAAGGAATCTCCCCTGGAGTAATCCCCAACCTCGTGCTTGTTTGCAATCGGGATTTGTCTTTTCATTGGCGCATGGCAGATCTGATTTACGACGCGCTGGTGATCGGCGGCGGGCCGGGCGGCAGCAGCACAGCCTCCTTTCTCGCCCGTGCCGGCAAACGTGTCCTCGTGCTGGAGAAGGAGCATTTTCCGCGCTTCCATATCGGCGAGTCGCTCCTGCCTTACAACCGCCGTTTCTTTGCTGAAATGGGCGTGCTGGAAACGCTCGAAAAAGAGGGTTTTCCCCTCAAGACCGGCGCGCAGTTCCACGTCGGGAACGGATCCAAATGTTTGAAGCTCATCTTTCGCAATGGGCGTTACACCCGCGAAGCGACAGCGTTCCAGGTCGAACGCTCCCGGTTCGATCATCTGCTGTTGCGACACGCGCAGAAGTCCGGCGCGGAAGTGCGCGAGGGAATCACGGTCACTCGATTCGAGAACACTGCGCCGGACGCCGTCACGGTTGAAGCGCGTGACGATGCGGGCCAGACCCACACCTTTCGCGCCAGATTCCTCATCGACGCGAGCGGTCGCAGCAATTTCACCGGCAACCAGCAAGGCATCCGCGTCGTCCATCCGCGCCTGAAGAAACTCTCTCTGTTCGGCCATTTCGCCGGCGTGAAACTGGACGACGGCCGGGCGCGCGGCGACACCATCATCGTGCGGCTGGAAAATAAATGGTTTTGGATCATCCCGCTGGCCATGGAAAAAGTCAGTGTCGGCTGTGTGATGGACCAGGTCGAGTTCGCGGCGATGAAACAGACGACCGAGCAGGTTTTCAACGGCATTGTCCAGTCCAGCGCCGTGATGCGCGAGCGGATGAGAGACGCGCGCTTGCTCAACACCATCCAGGCCACGAGCGATTTCTCCTATCGCAACAAGCGGTTCATTGATCATCGCCTGATTCGCGTCGGCGACGCGGCGGGTTTCATGGACCCGATTTTTTCGGCGGGCGTTCATCTGGCGATGTATTCCGGCAAACTCGCCGCAAAGTCGGTCATCGAGTCGCTGGCCGCCGGTGACGACGGGGCGAAGCGTTTCCGGAAATACGAACGACGCGTCACTCGCGCGATGCAACTTTACTGGGAAATGGTGGAAGGTTTTTATACGACGCCGTTCATCGAAGTGTTT
This sequence comes from Verrucomicrobiota bacterium, assembly GCA_003218515.1. Taxonomy (GTDB): domain Bacteria; phylum Verrucomicrobiota; class Verrucomicrobiia; order Limisphaerales; family AV2; genus AV2. The sequence continues at coordinate 12,189 of QHNT01000095.1, forward strand.
TTTGAACCGCGCAACAAATTCAATCTGCCCTCGGCGGTCACGGCGCTGCTGGCGGGCGAACTGGAAGGCGGCTGGAAAGTCTATTGGCGCATGCGGCTCTTTTTCTGGATCGTGAAAATCCACTCGCGCTGGCCGATCCTCCCCAGGATTTGCTTTGACGAAATGCCGGAGAAGCCAGCGGCGGCGCAATTCGTCCACCCATCTTCCGGTGAAATGATGGAACAGCCGGTCAAACAACTTTAGCGCTTGGCGGAATTCTCTTCCGAACTCGCGCGTATCCGGCATGAAAAACGCCGAGAGCGTTTTTCCCTCTCTCCCCGCGAGGAACGAGCGGCGAGAGAATTCCACGGGAATTTTCGCGCTTTGAACCCCTGACCTGGTAGGGACGGCGCGCTGCGCTGTCCGCGCCGCGTTGAGCGGCGCAACGATGCCGCCCGCGGCTTCGCGGGCGGGGACATCGCAGCGCGATGTCCCTATCAAAGTCAGGTTCATGGAGAGCGAGCACCTCCAAAATTTGGACGTGAGTTGGAGCCATTAACCGGCGCCGGAAAGGAGCGCGGACAGCCTTGTCCGCCAGTTCCTTGGACTTGATTCGCGCGGACATGGCTGTCCGCGCTCCAATAGGCGGTTCATGGGTGACGAACACCTCCAAAAATCGGACGTGAATCGGGGCCATGAACCAGATCGGCACCCCTCTCCCTGCCTTGCGGGGAGAGGGCAGGGAGAGGGGGCGGTTCATGGAAAGCTTCCACGACCTCACAATCGCGCATCCAGAACCATGAACCGCTCAGGACAACTTTTTGTTGCACTTGCAACAAAAAGTTGTCCTGCTAGAGACGTACGGTTCATGAGAGAGAGCAACGCCTCAGCGGCGCTTTATTGGTCGCTTTCCGGCTTCTTCTCGGCGGGCTTGTCTTCCTTCTTCGGCTCGTTGTTCTGGGGCAGTGGCGGCACTATCTTCGGTTGCGTCGTAACATTCGTCGCGGCCGGTTTCTCCTCCTTCTTCGGCTCCTCTTTCTTTTCCGCGAGCAGGTCCTTCCGCTCTTTCAGCAGCGGGTCAACCGTCCATTTGGAAACCAGATAAGTCCATTTCTCGAACGCCTTTTCCTGTTTCAATTTGTCCTCGAGCTTGTCTGTCTTGTCCTTGAATTCCTTGTCGAGTTTCTCCTTGTCTTCGGGTTTTTCATCCTTGCCCGCCGCGCGTTCCTTCGGGAAATCGGCGGAAACGCTCGTGCGGATGTAGTAATTGTCCTCGTTGGTCTTCGTGCCGATGCTGACCGCGTAAGCGAAACCGTCAAACGTCTCAATCTTTGCGACGATCGGCTTGTCCATGCCCGTCTCTTCCGGCCTGGCGTCCGGCGAAGCGACGTCCGTAAAACTCGGAAAGGAAAGCGCGTTGCCGGCCGGTGAACTTTTGCCCGTGTCCAGTTGTTCGCTGGGTTTCGCATCGGCCAACGCCAGCGTCCCGTTCTCCGTCTCGCGCGTCAGTTTCCACGAGTTCGTCGCGTTCGTGTGGGTCACGGTAATTGCCTTCAACTTTTCGACCTTGAAGAAATCCTTGTTCAGCCAGCGGTCCGGTTTGGTGTCAACTTCCGAGAGCGCGTCCGAGACCACGGCAACGTCCTTCGGTCCGTTCATGACCAGGAGGTAACGTCCGTCCGGCCAGCCGTCCGAGCCGCCGAGCGGGGACGCGTTCTCGGACTTTCGCATATGCTTCTTGCCGAGCAGCACGGCCTTGATCGCCTTGTCCGACTTGTCTTTGAACTCGACGAGTGTGCCGGAATCTGTCCCATTGCCCGGCTCGGTCAATTCCAACTTCGCAAACTGCGAGGGCCCGACCTGCTCCGTTTGCACGACTTTCAGCTCCCATATCTTCCGTAACAGGTCCCGGATCTCCTGAAAATTCGCCGGATAACCGTAACGCTCGCGGACCGTCCAGTTATCGTCCTGCCTGACGAGATTCAGTTCGTTGGTGCCCTGCTTGATGCCAATACGCGCGACATCGTTGATCGGAAAATCCTCTCTTGCGCTTGTAAACCGCCAGCGTGATGCCCGTCAGGCTCACGACGACCGGCATGGCGGCGATGTTGATCCATTTCAACCGGTTTTCCATCGAATCAACATCGCGCCGCAAATTCTTGCGCACTTGTTTGAGCTCCTTCTTCGCTTCGGCTTCCTTCTGTCGGAACCTGGCCAGTTCCTGTTGCTGCTCCGGTGAAAGAATGAACCGTTGCCCTTTTTCCTTGGTGCGTTGCAATTCGTTCAGTTTCTGCTGCGTCTCGGACAGACTCGCTTCCAATTCCTTGATCTTGCTGCGATACGATTCCTGCGCACGCTCCTCCATCTTTTTCACCACCGTGAACGGCCGGTTCAACGTGGCGCGGCTGCGCACGCCGATGAGGTTGCTGTCGCCGGCCAGTTGCTCGACCATGCTCTGCGCGAGGTTTAAGTTGCCATTCTGCGGGATGATGATTTTTTGTCCAAAAATGTTCTGCACTTGCACGCAGACAGGATCGAAAATCATGTCGCTGTCACCGACCAGAATCACGACCGTATCCGCGGTCGATTCCTTGAGAGAATTGTCCGGCTTGGTCTCAGGCTTCTTGTCTTCCTTCTTTTCTCCTTCCTCTTTCTTCTCAGCGGATTTCTCTCCTGGCTTTCCGTCGGGGAACGCGGTTTTGAATTTTCCAGCCAACCGAATGGCCAGCGCGTACTCCTTGTCGGACGCTTTGAAGTCCTTGGCGCCTCCGCCGAACTGCGCCATGATCTTGTCAATGAACTGCGAGTTTTTCGTGGTCTTCAACAACACCGTCTCTTTCAGACCCGCCGCCGGCGTGCCCGTAAAGGCTCCCGGGTAAGGTAACAGGAGATTATCCAATTGGCTGGTGACCGCGTCATCCGCGTTCATCGCCTCTTTCGTCAGCGAAAGCACCGCCGCCGCTTCCTGGGGCCGGCCGTCCTGGCCGCGGATGTTGGTCTTAAACGTCATGTCGGCGACGGCCTTGCTCACATCGAACTCGATTCCCCAGGCTTTCAAGAGCTTGTCCATGGTCGCGCCGCTGGACATCGCCCCTTGCAACGGGTTCGACGGGTTGCTGCTGCGGTTGTCGGCGATGGAAAGCGGATCGAGAAACGCGACCACTCTGCCGCCGCGCAGAACAAATTGGTCAATCGCATACTGCGCTCCGTCGGAAATCTCGCGCGGGTAGATGACGACCAGGACTTTGACGTCGTCGTCAATCTTATCTGCTCCCAGCCATCCGCATCATCATCGGATTGAACTCGCCGAAGACCGGCAACGCGCTCATCACGCCCACGACCGGTTTCTGCGGCGTGATGACCTGCGAAATCGCGCGGGCCACGTCGTATTCCAGCATCCGTTCGCGGGTCGGCGACAGGAACGGCAGGGCGACCGTTTCATCGAGCATGTTGATCGCCAGACCGAGGTAAAAGGGTTCTCCCTCCGCGGAAACAACCTGCCCTTCGACGCCGTCCAACTTGGCCGAGTCCTCGGCGTCGGAGTCGGGCAATGGATTGAACTTCTGGATGGTCAGTTTGCTGCCGGCGTATTGTTTGAACTCATCCAGCAGGTCTTCGACCTGCTGCGCGTAGTTCCGCAGAAACACGGTCTCCGGCGTCGCGTTCTCGGCCCTCGTGCAGTAGAAGCGAATTTTTACCGGCGTATCAATTTTCTTCAGAATGGCTTTCGTTCCCGCCGAAAGCGTGAAGGCTTTCTCCTTCGTCAGATCGATGCGCTGCTTGAGAGCTGCCGTGACCACGTTGAAGCCGCTCAGCAGGAGGAACATCACCGCCACGCCGACCGTCGAGTAAAGGATTGTCTCAAATTGTTTGCTCTTCATCGCCCGTCCTTCGGTTTGTCAACCCGCCCGATGTCCACGCAGAATCACGCCGGTCGTGAAAAGCGAAAACCCGATCAACGACAAAAAGAAAATCAGGTCGCGCGAATCCAAAACGCCCTTTTGAAACTCTTCAAAGTGCGTGATGACGCTCAGAGCAGCCACACCGTCCACAATCCATGGTTTGCCCGTCAGCTTGGACAGGAAATCAGTGATCGGCGGGAAACCGGCCAGAATCAGGAACAGACAAATCACCACGGCAAGAATGAAGCTGACGACCTGGTTGCGGGTGATGGCCGAGGTCATGCAACTGACCGCCAGATACCCGCCCGCCATCAACAGGCACCCGACATAGCTGCCGAAAATGACGCCATTGTCCGGACTGCCGAGATAGTTGACCGTGAGGATCAGCGGAAAGGTCAGGAACAGGGCCAGCGCCAGAAACAGCCAAGACGCCAGGAACTTGCCGACAATCGCCTGCCACGCCGTGATTGGCATGGTGAGCAGCAGTTCGATGGTGCCAAGCCGCCGTTCCTCGGACCACAGTCGCATCCCCACCGCCGGCACCAGAAAAAGAAACAACCAGGGTTGCCAGATGAAGAAGCTCGCCAGCGACGCCTGGCCCAGCTCGAAAAAGGGCGCTCGCCCGACCATGAAGGTGAAGAACCCGCCCAACAGCAGGAAAATGACCAGAAAAACGTAGGCGACCGGCGAAGAGAAATAGCCGATTAACTCCCGTTTCGCCACGGCTTTGATGTTGCTTAAACTCGTGTTCATTTCCGGTCCTCTTGCACCGTGTCCGGCATGGTGATGCTGCGAAATACTTCGTCCAAACGCCCCTCCTCAGTGTGCAACTCCTCGATCTTCCAACCCTCGCGCGCCGCCGTTTCGTAAATGCCGCGGGCCAGTTCGCCATTGCGACAGTTGGACTGCGGGAAGACTCGCGCCGTGACGCAGGTCTGCTCTTCTTTGAGCACCGAGGTTTTTCGCGCGGTGGAAAGTTGCGACAGTTTTTGGCCGAGGGCCGATCCGTTCACGCCGCCAACCCGCAACGTGACCGCGCCGGCCACATCGGAGCGTTGCTTCAATTCCGCCGGGGTTCCGTTCGCCACGATTTGTCCGCGGTCGATGATGATCGCCCGCGTGCAGGCGGCTTCGACTTCCTCCAGGATGTGTGTCGAAAAGACAATCGCCTTCCGGGCGCCCATGCGCCGGATCAAGCCGCGCACTTCGTGTTTCTGGTTTGGGTCCAGTCCGTCGGTAGGCTCATCCAGCACGAGCACGTCCGGGTCATGAATGATAGATTGAGCGAAGCAAGTGCGATGGCGATAGCCCTTGGACAAGGTCTCGACGCTTTGGTGCAACACGGCTTCGAGAAAACACATCTCGACGGCGCGGCTAACGGCCTTCTTTTTCGCATCGCCGCGCAAGCCGCGAATCTCTGCCGCGAAATTGAGAAAGCCATGCACGGTCATGTCCGTATAAGCAGGCGCGTTTTCGGGCAGGTAGCCGATAAGGCGGCGCGCCTCAATGGGGTGCTCGA
>QHNT01000096.1 GCA_003218515.1 Verrucomicrobiota bacterium
TAGGTGCCGTCGCTTTGCCGCCGATAAAGGAGATTTTTTGCGACCAGAAGAATTTCGGGAAATCCGTCCTGGTCGAGATCGTAAACGATGAGCGGATCAATCAGGTTCGAGTTTTCAGGGGGGATAATTTCTTCATGAAGAATTGATCTAAAAGGTGGATTGCCTTTGCGAGTCTTGACCGTCAGGTGGGTGGCGTCGATTCGTTTTATTGGAGTGAGCAATTCGTCGTTTTCCTTCGTGCCCCAGTCCACAAGCAAATTGCCTTCGATCGCGGCTCGTTCGGGAATGTTCGTATTAACCAGATGAGCGGAAAAATAAAAATGGCTTTGTTTTGCCTTTTTCGAGGAGTCGGTGTCGAACTGATTGTGCCGGAACTCGATTTGTTCCAATTGCCAAGCTTGGCTTTGAAATTGAGCGACAAAATCTTTCCACGCGGCATCCCCGAGAGCCCCGTCGGGTCCGGCAGGTTCGATGAGTTCGATGCCGTGCGCGAGCAATTTGGATTGCTTCCATTTAGGCAGCAGGAGCTCGCGGAGCTGGAATTGCGCAAGAACGTCGAGTTTATTGGTTGCGGCATTGATCGAATCCCAGAGGGTCTCGAAAGTGCGGCTGCATTCCTGGGCCAGGATTTCCGGGGACCAGACCGTCTCGTTCATCTGCTGTTCCTTGGCTTCGATGGCCGATAATTGGGCCAAAGTCTCAGGAGAGAGGCGCTGAAATGAGTTCTGTTGGACTGCGGCAAGCCGGGGTGGGGAGAGCTTCTCTTCTTTGTCCTGCTCGGAGAGATAGAGAACGACTCCGATCAACATGACAACAGAAGTGCAAACGAGAATAATCCCAACACGTCGCACAGAGTTTCTGGCGACAAGATAAACTCCGCAGGTCGAGAAATCACGCTCTAAAACGGGCGCGTAGAACGTCCGTAGGCGGCCACAGAACGGATAGCCCTGAACAGGGCACACGATTTCCAAAGCTCGTCAGCAGGAGGACAAACACGGTGGCGAAGAAAGGTTTGTGGAATGAAGCGCTCAGGCAGCTACGAGGCTCATGCGGAGGGAACAGTCGCCGCCAGGCGCGTGTTTTGCGCATACTGGATTGACAAATTGCGTCGCGGGCATGGCCCGAAGACGGCGAAGGATTCTCCCTCTCCCCAGGGGAGAGGGCCGGGGTGAGGGGAAAGAAAATGTCGCCCATCCAACGCGCCCATGGATAGAAGACAAAATCATGAGCCACGAAGAGGCACGCAAAGCAGAATCGTGCCGCGCCTTTTTGCGGCCAGCTTCATCTCGTCACATCGGCCGAGATCCATCACGGTTTGACCGAGATTCTAGTCCAGTTGCGGTGGTGGCGGGTGGCGTAGTCGGCCAGCACCTTTTCGTGTTCAATCAGCACAGCCCGCACAACGGCTGATTCGTCCGCATGGCCGAAGTCAGGTACGAAATCGGGAATGAGGTCTTTCTGGCGGTGCGCGTAAATCAGCGCAAAAACAGCGCTGGCCACGGACACGAACGGCAGATCATCTTCCGCGCCTTCGGCAAAATCCTCCACCACGTCGGCCAGAAATTCCAGTTGTTCGACCAGGTGTGGATATTTTGGCGCGTTGATTTGGGTGAATTCCATTTTGAGAAACGGCAGTTTCTTGTGCACGCCCCGCAGAATCTTCGGCGTGATCTGCGCCGCGCCGTGATGAACAAATTCCACAATCTCGGACATGGCGGCAGTCTGACTGAACAGCCGGAAAAATACAAGTCACAACCGCGCCGCGTCTGGGGGACAAATCAGTTTTTGAGAACGGCGCCAAATAGCTGCGGAGCAGCGGTAGAAGGTAAGCCCACGGCGTCAGCCGTGGGTCGCGGTATGAGCAATCGGAGCCGCGAAGCGGCGAAAGGGGATTTTCTTCGGACGCAATTCTGTCGCCCCTGACGGGGCTTTTGGTGATCGCGCATTTTTCCCCACGGCTCACGCCGTGGGCTACCCTCTTCCGCCACACCGTGGCTGACGGCTTCGTTCCCTTGTTGCCTCGCCGGCTACACGATTTCCACCGGGCACTGTGGCAGCGCGTCGAGAAACGACTGGCCATAGCGCTTCGTGAGGACCCGGTTGTCCAGCACGACCACGATGCCGCTGTCCGTCTTCGCGCGGATCAACCGCCCCACGCCCTGACGGAATTTCAAGATGGCCTCCGGTAGAGAGAATTCATTGAACGAATTTCCGCCGTGCGCTTCGATGGCTTCGATGCGCGCTTCGATCAACGGATGGTCCGGCACGGCGAACGGCAGTCGTGTGATGATGACGTTGCTCAACGCCTCGCCCGGCACGTCCACGCCCTGCCAAAAGCTGTCGGTACCGAACAACACGGAATCCACGTCAGCCTTGAATTTCTCCAGCATCGTCGAACGAGGCGTGCCGGTGCCTTGCACCAGGCATTCGATGCCGAGTTTGTCGAACCATGATTGCATCCGCTCGCCAATCTCCTGCATCAGTTTGAAGTTGGTGAAGAGCACAAATGCCTTGCCATGGGTCATCTTCACGAAATGCTCAATCCAGTGGATGAGGGCGTCGCGGTAGCCGGCTTCACGCGGGTCGGGCATTTTGTTGACGACGCACAGTTTCATCTGCCGCTCGTAATCGAACGGTGAGCCGACCTGAAGTTGGGCGGCCCGCTCCGCGCCGACCTTGCGGACGAAATAGTCCAGCGCGTCGCGTCGTAGGACAGGCGTCGCGCCTGTCTCCGACTCTTTTGCAATTTCTCTTTTAGTTTGAGACAGGCTGGAAGCCTGTCCTACGGTTGGATCGTCAACACTGCTTCCCTTTCCGACTCGAAATTCCCCTTCAGGTAATTTTGCTTTGCCAGGGTTTTCTTGAACGTAAGCGGAAAACCGGTCCAACGCTGAAGCATCCCGCACGATGCAATCAAACGATTCGTCCTGCCAGACATTGCCCGCACGTCCGATCACGGCGTTGATTTGTTTTGCGGTGAAGGATTTCCAGGAATGAAGAATTTCGGAAAGCGTGTGGTCGCCGAGCGGCCGCAGCAAAACGTGAACGTGGTTGGGCATGACGGCGTAGTAACCAAGCCAGTATCGCTGTCCGTCGAAGCATCGCAGCGCTTCTTCAACGATCGCCGAAATTTTCGGCTGGCGCAGCCAGCATTCGCCCAGGCAATCATCCAACCAACGATGGAACCGATCGGCAAACAACTCGGCGTATTCCAACTCCTGTTCCATCGTCCGCGGTTCGGGATGTTGTCGCAGCCACTCCCTCAATTCCATTTGCCACTGCACGAGTTTGTCTTGCGGGATCGAGTCCGCCAGCCGGAACGTAACGAAATAAGTGCAACCTTCCTGCCGCCAATGCGGTAGATGACGACCTGTTTTTCCGACCGCCGCATCGGGGTCAAACGGCTTGAATGGCAGGACAGGCATCTTGCCGGTCTCTAATGTTTTCTTTTCAGAATGAGACTGGCGGGACGCCTGTCCTGCTTTGGTTCCCAGCGTCGCGCTGGTCATGATGACCGACGTGTCTGCGCCGAAGAGCCGGCGGCGCAGGTATTCCGCCACGTCAATCGGCGCAGCGTTCAAAGCGAGGTTTTTCTGCGTTTTGCCGGTACGTTCGACCCAGTAAACATGCTGATCGGCGCTTTGGCTCAGGAACACCGCCACGGCCTCGCGCAGTTCGGCCAGTCGCCGGTTCCACTCCATCAGTTCCTGGCCGGTGTCCTTGTCCTCACTGCTCTTGATCAATTCGCTGATCGCCTCGCGCAGTCGCTGGATCGGCAATGTCACGTTGTCGCGCACCAGGTCCGGTCGGCGGATGCGCAACTCCGTCCATGTCCGGCCCTCGGTGGGGCGACCCGTCCTCCTTAGCACTACTGCGGAGGGTGGAGACTCCGTCGAGCCCTGTCTTCTTGTTGCGGCGTTATCTCTGGCGAGACCCTCGCACGCTTCCTCAAGCTCCACGAAAAACTTGTCCGTCGCTTCAAACAACTCAGCGACCAGTTTCACCGCCGCACCCCGGCGCAACGTCGCCAGCACTCCTTTCTCCGTGCGCGGATTCCAGAGCCGCTGCAACGCGAAGCGCATCTGCCCGCTCGAAACGCTCAGGCCGATATGGCGCGAAGCGACCCTCTCGACGTTGTGCGCTTCGTCGAAAATGACGAAATCGTTTTTGAACAGGATGCCGCCGTCCATTTCCTCGTCCAGGCCGCCCAACAGCGTGAAGAACAAGGTGTGGTTCAGCACCAGAACATCGGCGGAGAGGATGCGACTGCGCGCGCGCTGAAAAAAACAAATGCCGTTTTGTTTGCCGAACTCGGATGTATAACCGCAAATCTTCGGCGCACAAATCCCGCGCTCGGAGCAGACCTGCGCCCAGACTTTCGGGTCCGGCTCGATGTCGAAGTCGGACAAACTGCCGTCCTCGGTCCGTTTCGACCATTCGTAGATGCGCTTCAGTTCCTCAACTTCCGGCGAGGTGAACAGGCTGTCGGCCTGCTGCATCGCCTTGTGCAGGCGGCGCGTGCAAAGATAGTTTTGCCGGCCCTTGAGCATCGCGAAGCTGAACTTCACCGGCAGAATTCTGGCGAGCATCGGCAGGTCCTTTTCCACGAGCTGCTCCTGCAGATTGATGGTGTGCGTGGAGGCGACGGCCTTTTTGCGGTTGGCCACGGCGAACAAAATGGCCGGGACGAGGTAGCCAATACTTTTGCCGACGCCGGTGCCCGCCTCGACCACCAGATGCTCCTTCGCTTTGAGCGCCCGCGCCACAGCCACGGCCATCTGCTGTTGCTGCGGGCGATACTCAAAATTCTTCGCGCGCGACAACAGTCCGCTCGGCGAAAAAATCTCCCCGACCTGTTTGACCAGGTCGATGCCGGAACCGGCAGGTTGAGATTCGATAACAGAAATCATTTCAATGTAGGACAACCGTCTCGGCTGTCTCTGCTGGGCATCTCGATCGACTAAATAGCGCCATGTTACGTTCTTCGGAGACAAGGCGGGACGCCGGTCCTACCTCAGGTTTCCCTTGGCCTTTTCATTACCACTTCCACCCCGGCTTTGTTCTTGGCGATCATGTTCGCGGGCAAAATGCCACGCCAGTTGACGTTCGGGTAAATGATCGCGCCGCGGCCGAGGATGCTTCCCGGATTCAACACGGCGTTGCAGCCGATCTCCGAACCGTCGCCCAGCAGCGCGCCAAACTTCCGCAGACCGGTATCGAACGGTTTCCCGTCCATTTCGACAGTCACATTCGTGCGGTCGAGCTTGATGTTCGAGACTTTCACGCCGGCGCCGAGGTGGGTTTTGTGGCCGAGGATTGAGTCACCCACGTAATTGAAATGCGGTACCTGACAGTGGTTGAACATGAACACGTTTTTCAGCTCGCACGAATTGCCCACCACGCAGTTGTCGCCGACGATGACGTCCTCGCGCAGGTAGGCGTTGTGACGGATCTGGCAGTTGCGCCCAATGATCGCCGGGCCTTTGATCATCGCGCCGTCCTCGACCACCGTGCCCACGCCGATGAAGACCTGTTCGCCGATGTAAGCTGTGCCTTCGCAGCGATTTTTCAATGCCGGTCGCACGTTTGTCTTCACATAATCTTTGATCTTCTTGAGCGCCTCCCAGGCGTATTCACAGCCCTCGAACAGTGCCGCGTGCTCCGTTTGGCTCAAGTCGAACAAATCCGCCGGTTTGAACATGGCGTGAACTTAGGCGAAGGCGGTCTTGTCGAAAATGACTATTTTACCGCGAACGGACACGAATGAACGCCAAGGGAGGCAATCCAA
>QHNT01000097.1 GCA_003218515.1 Verrucomicrobiota bacterium
CGTGTCTTCGTTGGCGCGAGTGACGCACCGGTGGAAACCGAAGCGCCGGTTTCTGCCACCAGCCGGATGTGCTCGGCAACCATGTCAGGCCATGCTTCACTGTCGTCATCGAACAAAAGACACCACTGACTCTTCACGGCGCATATGCCAGCATTTCTAGCTGCGGCTTGGCCCGGCTTGTCCAGGTAGATGACCCGGAGATTGCTCCGGCCATAGCTGGCGTAAAGCTCCGGCTTGCGACGTTGAACCGGGGTTTGGTCAACCACGATAATCTCCGCTGGCGACGGCTCCTGGCGGAAGAGCGAATCGATCGCTTTCGGCAAGTAGTCATACCGGTCCAACGTGGGAATTATGGCTGAATACCCGCTCACGTTCGGTTTGGTATGTGGCCGTCTCAATCGTAGCTTGTCCGCGATCGTGCCATCGCTCCTTGGCGCTGGATGTTCCCGGACGAGGACGCACGCCGTCTTGAAAGCCCGCCATGCCTGAATCGGACAACGATTCACGATTCCGTGTGAGAGAGCGGCGTATGCTGCGACTCTGGTCCCGCAGTGGCGAAGCATAAAGGCGAACTCATCTACCAGTGGCAAAGAGACAACGGGTGTGTTCGCGATGCGTCCGGGCACCAAGCTAGGGTCGTACCGTGTCCGGCCGCCTGCCAGCATGAGCCGGAAGCCAAAGTCCATGAGCTGCATCTCTGGCGAACTGTAGATTCGATCAAAACCTCCCAGTGCCCGCAGGGTAGCCGGACGTAACCAGCAAAATGAAGGAGTCGCTTTCCAACTGCAGCTTGCCCGTGAAATGTCTGGGTCCAGGAAGTGCCAGCTAAGACAGCCATAAAGGGGAAGCTGAACGAAACCGTACGCGCCGAGCTTCAGTCCGCAGTGCAGCAGGTCACAGTTTTCCAGGTCGCCCGGCAACTTTGGTTCCGTAGGAAAGTCCATTTCCTGACTAGAGAGAAGCACAAGTTCGCTTTCGGACCGCTCACACTCTTTCAACGCGGAGCTGGCATCCGAAAATCTTAAGCTGCGCACTCTTTGAAATTGGTCGGCGCCACCCGTTTCGAATGAAGAAAGGAACAAATCTGTCATGCGTAAACGCCCCTGTTTCTGAGTTGGCTCACCAACTTCCTATACTGCCGCAACGAATCTCTTTGCGCCTCTTCCAGAGTTATAGCCCGGGCGGCGCAATGAGCGCGGAAACTTCGAGAGCGGAGAGCCAGTAGCGGCCCAATTCAAGGATGCCGAACCGAGCGCCATTAGCCCCATGACCTGCCCGGTAAGTGTAAACATGCTGTAGCTGGACCACAGCGTTTCGCCAACGAGCATGGTGGTCAGGACAGAAAAGAACACGGCCATTAAGTCTTTTGCGAGCAGCGAATCGAACTTGCACCGACCCAGAACCGCGGCAGCGTGCAATGTACGCCATACCCGGTGGAGCATAATGAGGAAGATGACCAGGCCGGCGATTCCAAGTTCGACCAATGCCTGGGCGTAATTGTTGTGGGCATTCATACCCATAATGCTAGTGGCGTTAGCGAAGCCCGTTCCTATAAGGAGAATCCAGGGCTGTCTTGCGAGCGCGCTGGGAATCTGTTCAAGATAAATGTCGAGTCGTCCGTTGCCCAATCCTTCAACTCCTCGGTTTTCCAGAACGTCTATTAATCGGTGTTCGACTGCGTTCTTCATTTTCTCTACCGCGACATCCGGCATCAGCAAAAAGCCAGCGCCTGCCGTCAGAACCGCCAAAAGGGCCACCCACCCAGCTCGTGTTCGATAAACCAGGAGGAAACCAACGCCCAAGGCGATGAATCCCAGCCACGCGGTTCGTGAGCCCCCAAAAATCGGAACAGCAACCATGATCGGCACTACCGAGAGCGCCAGTATCCGGTACACCACTTTGCTTGAGGCGCGGGCAAAGAAGAGCGAAAGTCCGACGCCAAGCACCATAACAACACCAATTTGTTTATGGTGTGGCGACAATGTGCCGATCGGCAAGACTTGCTCGCCTGCTGCATAGCTCCTCAGCCAGTAGTCCGGCCACAGATTGGGAATGAGATGAAGGCCCTGTCCGAAGGCGAGAACAGCCTGGATCACTGTATTTATATAAAACACTCCGAGAAGAAGGTGCAGACGACGTGGCGTGGATGCTATCACCATCAAAAACGCCGGCACAATCAAGTAAACGGAAAAGCGTATGGCCCGGATCACAGCAGGCAACCCACCAGCGCCACTGGTGGAAAAAGTGAAGGCAAGGCTCACCCATGCCAGCGCCGATAACACCACCCCCCAATAAAAAAAACGTGCAGAATCCCTCCAAAGTAGCTGCACCCTCCGGAGAAACTGGGGCCCAATGCAGAGGAGAAACAATAGATTGACAATATCATAGGCGCGAAAGTCAGTGCCAAAGCCACCAACGGAGTAACGACCCAACGGAAGACAATAAAAGTACGAAGTAATCAAGATCGCGCTGGCCACCGTTGGAAAGTCCAAGCCGGCCGCAGAGAATCGACCCCGAGTCAATTCGCTGCTTCGATAGGCCGGGAATCGAGTAGGCGCCCGCACGGATAGCACTGTTGTTCGCATCAAGCCACTGTTTGTTCGTAATGAGCCAGCAATTTGGAAAAAGAGACTTCGAGACCGAATTGCTCTCGCGCACGCGAGGAGGCTGCCTGGCCGAGTTGCTCCCGATGCGCCGCGGTTCGGATAAGACTGACAAGGGCCTGGGCAACCTCCGTGACCTCGCGCCGCATTACCAGGATGCCCGCACTTCCGTCATTGAGGAGCTCAGGTATCGCACCAACCGGAGTTCCGATAATAGGTTTTCCCGCCGCCATTGCTTCAAGGATCACATTGGGCATTCCTTCGTGAGAACTCAACAGAACCACAATGTCAAAAGCCTGGAGCCAATCCTCCACATCACTCACAGTGCCGATAAAGGAAACCAGCGCATCGAGTTCAAGCTCACGCGTCAATTTTTCCAAGGCGCCTCGTTGTGGTCCATCTCCCAGGAAACATACCTTGGCCTGCGCACCAGCGTCGCGGACACGAGCCACTGATCGAAGAAACAAAGAGTGCCCTTTGTGCTTTGCCATCCGCGCGATATAGCCAATGCCTATATCGCGGTCGCCCCAGCCAAGCCGGGTTCGCTTCTGCACCCGCAAATTCTGATTCGGCGGGATAGGCGCGACTCCATTTGGCAAGATCGGTATCGAACGCTTGTCCGCAAGGACCAGGCGGCCCAAGTGTTCAGCCACAGCATAGGAATTGGCGCTGTATCGGATTCGCAGCAACCGGAGAGCGTGAAACTGGACCAGACGCTTCAATCTTGAAACACCGGACAAGCGATAACAATTGCGTTCGGTCACACAGAACGTCGCTTGGGCCAGGAACCGCACCGCGAAGACCTGTTGGAGGAGGGAGAAATTGACCTGGCTGTGGACGATGTCGGGTTCGATTTCGCGGACCAGAGAGCCAAGCGCGATCAAGGCACTGAAGCGTCGCTCCCATCCTTTCGGTGCTTCCCAAACTGACACCTGTGCAGCCTCAAGTTCGGAAAGAAAGATCCCGGTCTTGGCGGTGAGGCAGCAAACCACCGGCTCGAATGCGCCTGTGCTCTTCGCCTGGAGAGATACACGGGTGACGAAGCGTTCAAGGCCGCCCGCCGCCAAACTCCCGACAAAAAACAGAACTCGCATTCCGAGCATTATTCCTCTGGCTTGTAACCCCATGCCCGCACGATGGGGCCTCCGAATGCAATCTTACCCATCCCGCGTGTGAGAAAACTTAAGCTCGCCTTCCAACCGTAGGCCGGCGCCCCGTAAACGTCCTCCGTGCCCAGGCTTTGGAACTTAGCCGCAGCAAACAACCCGCGTAGCGTTCTCCTCGAAAAAAACCAAAGATGATGTATGGAACGCATGTTTCGCTCTCTCTGGTGAACTCGCCTGAAACAGATATCGCGGCGAAACGATACGTTATCCAACTGGTTCGGCACCTCCACGAACAGGAGCCCGCCCGGACGCAAGACTCGACGGGCTTCACCAGCCGCCCGCAAGGGGTCGGCCAGGTGTTCAAACACGTGGTGGGCGTGAACGACGTCGAATGTGGCGGCGCTGAACGGCAGCGATTCAGCGGCGGAGTCAAGCAATTCTATCTGTCTGTTGCGTGCCTCGCGACGCCCTTCCACGGACGGCTCAATGCCTTCGGCATCCCATCCGCGCGCGCGTGCTTGCTGAACCAGAACGCCTGAAGAGGCGCCTACATCGAGCAATTTCGGCCGGCGGCCGGCGATGCTCCTAGTTGCAAGGTCCGAGAGCACTCTTAAACGCTCCCGGAACACGTCGGCTCGCGTCTCAGTGACCGCGCTATAGTGCGCCACCTGCGCGCCGTACGGCTTCAGTACTTCTGGAATCTCGCCAGCAAAGAGGGCGCTACGCAACGAGGCGTCAGGCCGCGGGGACAGAAAGGAGAGTCCGCATCGCTGACAACGCATCACCCCAAGCGGAGGAGCAAGATTCAAATGAAAGGATCCCTGCCACAGTCAGGTAATAAAGAGGGGTTCGGTCGATCAGTGCTCGTCGTACCTTGGTCAGGATACCAAGCCGTCTGCAGTTGAAGTACTCCACTTGAGCTTTCCGTTTGACTCGAATATCGAGGACGTAGCTGGATTTGCCCCACAGCGACGGCTTGAACCAATAGTGGCGTAGGGTCTGGCGCACCGCCGGCAACGGAGTCGGGGGATTTCGCCACTGCTCGAATCGAATCTCATCGGCGAAAGGCTCAAACAGTGATCGGAGGCGGCGAAGGTTTCCAGACACGAATAAGGGCCCTCCATGGAAATGAATCGGCACGTTGACCAGGGCCCACCCGCCGGGCTGGAGCACACGAAACAGTTCGCTTAGCCCTTTGCGCAAATTAACGCAGTATTCTTCCCAGTGCTCCATGCTCTGCGTCGCCACGACGAAATCGAAATGGGCGTCGGGGAATGGAATCGACTCTACCGACGCGAGTCGTGTCGCAATGGTCGGCTTGCCCATGTAATTGGAATTCACGTCGATCCCTTCCCATTGGTAGCCGACCGCCCGGCCCTGTTCTTTCAACGGGCTCCAGGCGCCGCAGCCTATTTCGAGAACGCGCTGTCCGGGACGAAATAAATGCGCGTACTCGTCGACGATCGCGATGACGCAACTCCGTAAGAATCGCCCGGGGGGCGCCACTATGCGACAGGTGCCTTGAGACGACAAATGGCGACAATCAAGACAGGCAGGCATTTGGAATCGGGAGGGCGACTGATTTCACGCGTGTATTTCGTAGAACCTGACCGTGGAGGCGAGAGAATGCCTATAACTTCGCCGAAGCTCCACGCAGGCTCATGAGCCAAGCTCTAAAACGACTTCCTCTGCCTTCTTTGCAGGCCATTCTTTCGCTTTCGCAGAATCATCGGACAACACCGAGCGATATAGCCGGTCGTAGGCCTCAATCTGGTCGGTCAGTTGGAACTGCTTGAGCACCCGGCAGCGTCCGGCTTCGCCCATCTTTTGTCTGAGGATTGGGTCGCGCGAGAGTACGGCGAGTTTCTCTGCCAGTGCCGGCGCGTCGCGTCGAGGCACCACGAATCCGCTTTCGCCGTCGGCGACGTTCCCCGGCAATCCGCCCGCATCGGAGCACACGATGGGAAGCCCCATCGCCTGTGCCTCAAGCACGGCGTTACAGAATCCCTCCGACACAGCAGAGTGTAGAAAGACGTCCGCCCAAAGCATTTGTTCTCTAATCTCCATCTGCGTTTGCGCTCCCAGCAATTTCACAGTGTCCTTTAGGCCAAGTTGATGGCGGGCAAATGCAACCGGTTCCAAGTATTTGCCGTCACCCACGATTCTGTATTGACACCGGACCCCGTTCTCAACAAGCCGTCCTGCCGCTGCCAGCGCGTATTCGTACCCTTTTTTCCATTGCAGCCGCCCAACGCTCAGGATCCGCAGTGGACGTTGAATCGTACCGAGAATTCCATTATGCGCGCGGGCGCCGGGATTGAAGAATGCACCGTCGATTGCGGGAGGGATGAGCGTGTGCGGTTTGTCCGGCGGGCACCCGCGACGTTGGGCGCGACGCCATAAATCCGTGCCTAGAAAATGGAGTGCGCTCGCCTCCTCCCACACCTCCCGGTAGTAGTCGCTTGACTCCAAGCCGATGGAATTCAGGTCATAGCCGCGGAAGCTTACAACGATCTTGCGGCCCAACAATCGCCTTAAATACATGCGACCAGCCGCCAGAGTCCCGAATTCAAAATGAATCAAATCCGGATTCAACGCCAACAGGTTGGCATCGAGAAAGAACCGGCGCAACACGCCCCAGCCAAACCGCCGCGCACCCCATCGGAGGTAGCGCCACGTGCCAACCGGGTTGCTCCACAGACAGTGCAGGAACGAAAATGGCAGGAGCAGTCCTGCCAGCCAGCGCGGGCGATGCGGCCAGGCAACTCTGATCCGCCGCCGGGCCCAAGGGTGGTTCTCCAGGTTTGGAAAGTGACGATATTGAGCCTTCTCCGAAATACCACAGACCATATGTACATCCCAACCTCGCTCCAGCAGACCTAGGAATTTGCTGAGGATAAAGGTCTCGGACAGCTTCGGAAAACTGGGAACGATTAGTACAAGTCTCTTGCTCATGTCAGCTCCATAAACCAGCCCCCTCACCCTTTCCCCTCTCCCCCAGAAGAGGGTAATCGCTTCGACCGTAGGGCAGCCATCTTGGCTGCCGGTTCTGCGGGCATCCTTGCCTGCAGAACACTTGGGCGGCAGGGATGCCGCCCGAACCGGCAGGCTGGAAGCCTACCCTACGTGGCTAAGCCGCGCACAGGATTTGTTCGAACCAATCCGCTTGCTGAGGTATTACCCGCCCCTGTTCGAAGGTGCTCAGGAAACGTTCACGTGCGCTCTGTTGCATCTTTCGGCGCAGAGTGGAATCCGAAAGCAGCAGAGCCAACTTCTCGGCCAGCACTCCGGGCTCACTGGGCTGGACCAGGAAACCGTCGAGGCCATCCCGGATGATCTCCGGAATGCCTCCGACACGGGATGCCACAACCGGAACGCCCACGGCCAGAGACTCGACGCAAACAAGACCGAAGGCTTCGCTCTTGCTCGGGACAATCGTGGCGGCGCTTCTGGCCATGTGCGCGAGAACGGTCTCATGGCTCAGGTTGCCAAGAAATTGGCAGCGGTCCGCCACATCCAGATCTGATGCCAGGGTTCGCAACGAACCGGCCATCGGTCCATCGCCGATGAACTGAAGCACGAATGGAACGCCTTGGCTCTTGAGTTTGGCGGCGGCTTTGACCAACACATCCTGTCCCTTGCAGCCAGCCAGACGACCGACACAAACCAGGTGTGTATCCGCTTGAAATCCGTTCAGATCGACGTCGCCTGCCCTGGGATCGGGAAGCGAGAAATGGGATACATGACATCTCCGGTCGGGGACTCCGTACACCCTGTGCGAATCGTCGGCGCTGGCCTTCGAGTTGGCGACGATGTGAGTCGCCAATCGAAAAAGGCACGACTTGCGTAGGATCTGAAAGCGTTGACTGGTGCGCAGCCCACCGGCATCGAGAGCAATCTGGTTGGTGAGAGTGTGATGCCAGCAGACGCGCACCGGCACTCGGCAGAGAGCGCCGACCAGAGTCATGACGTTTACCGCAGCGAAGTTTGCTACGAAGCAATTTGGGCGGTATTGGCGCGTCAGCTTGTGCAGGAATCGGGCGTCCTTAAATCGGGTCGGTCTGGACGACGGCCAACTCCAAACTGCCGGGTTGCCATCGTGGTTTTCGATTTCTGCCCTGGGCGGCCAACTCAAGATCACGACCTTGTGCCCTCGCCTTGCCAACTCCCGCCCCAGAGCCATGAAATGCTGTGGGACCGCCCCAGGGGAAAGTCCGATTCCGATGAAGAAACACTTCGATCTCATTTGATTTTCCATGAACCGTACCCCCTCATCCCGTCCTTCTCCCCCACTGGGGGAGAAGGTGCCCGGAGGGCGGTTGAGGGGGATTCCGACTGGTTCGTGGCTCCGATTCGCGTCCAAATTTTGGAGGTGTTCGCTTCCCATGAACCGACCCCTCACCCCTTCCCTCTCCCCATCCGATGGGGAGAGGGTGGCCGGAGGTCGGGTGAGGGGCGGTTCATGGTCCCAATGCGTGCGCAAAAGCGAAAGGAGGCTACCAATGAACCCCAAGGTGGGGCGCGTCTCTCCGAGCGCGCCGCTGCCGGCCCTAGCTTGCTAAGCTAGTCCCGCAGGCGCGCGAATTCATAAGGTCGAAAGTTTGTCATTTTGACGGAGATTTGAAGCGGCTGCTCGAACCAGCGAGTCCGCAGAGGCGACTCCAGCACGACGGCAATCCTCCAGCCGCGCATCGTGGCTCAACGCGTCGTTTCTTTCATCCTTGTTCAGCACAGCGTTGAAGAGCTCCAGCCACTGTGCGATCTGCCGCTTCAAGCTGAACTCACGCTCAATGCGCGCCCGTGCGGCTGCTCCCATGCGCTGCCGCAAGCCGGCGTCGCCAGCCAGTCTCAAAAGCGTTGCGGCCATAGCTTCCGCGTCCCGCACCGGCACAACAAACCCCTCCACTCCATCGGTCACCGCCTCACGCATGCCGCCGCAGTCGGTCGTCACCACCGGCAAGCCGCAGGCCATGGCTTCGAGCACTGCATTGGAAATGCCTTCGCTGAGACTGGACAGCAGAAAGGCATCGGCTTCCCGGAGCCGGTGTAAGACTTCCTCTGGGCGGAGGCGGCCATGAAGCCACACACAATCCTGCAATCCTAAATCATGAATTGTATAGAGCACACGCTGCCGCTCCGGTCCGTCACCAATGATTTCAAAGCGGACGTTGACGCCGCGATCCCGGAGCGTTCTGATCGAAGACAACGCGTACTCCATTCCCTTGCGCCAAATCAGAGAACCCGTCGTGACCAATCGAAAGATGCCGTTGTGATCAGGGCAGGACGGGCCCGGACGAAACACATCCGGATCAACGGCAGGGCGGATTACCCTTGCTTTAGCGGGGGCCAGCCCAACTCTGCACGCATCCTTTAGCGTTGCTTCCGACACGCAATGCACGGCCGCAGCACGGTCGAATGTGTCACGCAACCCGCCAAGGATTTCCGCCCGCTCGGGGTTATGTGGTGCAACGCTCACCTGCGCTCCCCGGCAGCTAACGATGACGGGAGATCGACGATCGAAGATAGGCAGATGGGCGATCGCCGCTGAGTTCCACGGAAAATAGATGACGTCCCATCGTCGCCCCGCGTAGGGCAACAGTTGGTTCCAGAATTCCAGACGATCCCGAAGATTTGCGTTTCGTCGAATAGAACGCCCGAAAACCTTCACGTCACGCCTTCCACAAAAGTTCGCTCGCAGTGCCATACGGGCCAGTCGCGACAGCCGCAGGGGAACGCTCGAATCCCACGAGGGTGTTGGCAGCCACTTCACCTGGTTTTTTCTCTCCTTCGGTCGGTTTGAAGACCCGACGGTGACGGAAACGCCAGCCTCAGTAAGGCCATCGATCAGCCGACCCAGAAAAGTCTCCGGTGGCCAATTGATGCCAGCGATGAGCAGTTCCAGCGAGTTGCACTCGGAACTCCGCCCACCGCGGGCTCCATCGCGAAACCCAAGCCCCGGCGCATGTGCGGTATTTGCGGTCATACTCTACCCGGAGGTCTCCATCGTCACCCAGCGTTTCAGGTGTTCGGTAACCTCCTCGGGCGTGTGGCGAAAGGAAAACAGTCGTCCGAAAACCTCCAGGGATACAAGCTTGGCTATCAAATACCGCGACTGCGTGCTGAGGATGTATTCCTCAGTCTCGGCATTCATACCAAGCAGGTTGGCAGCGTATCCATTTCGGAAACAGCCGCAGCGCACGTTGAGATACTTGTGGCCGAACATCGGGAAACCGTCCTTGCGCTTTCGAGCAAGACGCATTGGAAGGAATTGAGCGGCCGCACCACGCACCAGGCTCTTATCTTCCAAAAAAGGGTGTTTCCAATCATGAAACCTTCCGGTGCGGCCTATCTTCCACTTGGTTGGCAAATTCAGCGCAAATTTGACCAGCTCTTCATCCAAAAATGGGAATCGCGCTTCGATGCTGGCGCTCATACCCATTCGGTCATTTCGATGCAATAACGAGAGCAAGTGCTCCCTGAACATTTGGATGGTCAGATAATGCTCATCCCTTTGTTGCGTCGGCAGAAAATCGTATGCTTCCCTGGCGCGGCTGCGGTATCTTTGCCGTTCAAATCCTTGGGCAAGCAGGCCCAGGAAATCGTTGATAGACTCCTTTTTGCAACTCTGGCGACGCTCGCGAACGGGATCGAATTCGTATGGGTGATGATTGGAGCCTCATAGTGGTAAGTGCAGCGCGCCCAATCCTCGATCATCTGCTGCGGCTCAAATCGCGATTGATGCAGCTCGCGTCCGATGTGGTCGGCAAGCAAACGTGCGTCCGCGTACTCTGAGAATCGACCTACGACGTTGGCCGTGAAAAGCTGAAAGTCCGTGAATCCGTTACCGACGGCCGCCGCGACCAAACTCGAGTCAACACCGCCCGAGACAAAGGCGCCCATAGGAGCATCACTCATGAGCATACTCTTAACGCTCCGTTGGAAAAGACTGAGGAACCTTTCACGGACATCCCGGGAACTTGCGCGATCAAGTTCTTTGTATTCCGCTTGCGAAACCTGACTCGGTAGATTGTAATATTCGCGCATTACCGGTTCACAACCCGCTTTGCACACGAGGTAATTCCCCGGCGGCACCTGCCAGACGTCCTTGAAGGCCGTGTACTCTGCCGAGTGATCCGCTATGCTGGCGAGAGAATGCAATGCCTTAATCGGGTCAGGCTCCAAGAAGGTAACTGCTTCGAGAGCCTTTGCTTCCGAGGCCCAATAGAGGCCGTTAGCCCCGCTTTTCCAGACCAGCGGCTTGATGCCAAACCTGTCGCGGCAGAGGTAAAGAATTTCCTCGACGCAGTCATAGAAGGCGAAGGCAAACATACCTCGAATGAGCTCCAACGTTCGCTCCACTCCGAGATGAATAAGACTCGAAAACAACGTGGCGGTGTCCGAGGTGCCCCTGAACTCATGCGGCTGCACGCGCAATTTCTCTCGCAGGGCGAGATGATTGTAGATTTCGCCGTTGTACACGAGGACGTAACGATCGTTTACAAACGGCTGGTTACCGGCGGGTGACAGATCCACGATGCTCAGCCGGGTGTGAGCGCAACCGAAATGCTTACGTTTTACTGTTTGGGTGTGATCGGGCCCACGGTGGCGGAGGATTTCCGCCATCTTGAGAAGAGGCAGTTGTTCCACCTCGCAGCCCGGTTTCAAGAGTACTCCTGCGATTCCGCACATAAATTTTAAAACACTGCCTGCCCTGCTACAGATGCCTCTCGAGCGAGGCGGAAAACGTCAGGAGCATTGAGACCGTGTAGCCACGGCCTTCTTGCAGAGGGCCAACTCGAAACCCTTCGAGCAGTGTCTCAATCTTCTTTTTGGAAACAAGGTCGTGCAGACGCAAGCCGGGACGCAATAGCCAATGCCTCAGCCCTGCCTCGCCTTTTTCTCCACCAAATTGCACTTCCCAGTTTCGCTCGATGATCCTTTTCCTCGTCAGCAACCGGCAAGCCTTTTTCACGGCGCGTTTGGGCAGAAGCCAAGAGTCGAAGTGCTGATGCCGAAACAAGTTCGTGTCATACGCTTGCCACTTCACGCGCGCCAGGTCGGGTGCGAAGCGCTTCAAGTAATCAACTTGCAGCCGCCGTCCCTGCACAAAAGCCGACGGCACACTGGAGAAAAAGTCCGTCAACCTTGTGTCGTAAAACGGCAGCCGGGGAAACGCCGCTGCCTGAAACATCCGGATGCTGGACAGGGTCCATCGAAACGACCAGTTGTCCGTCTTGAAGGCCTTGACGCGGAAGTCAGGATCCTCGATCTGTTGCAGCGGCGCCACCCCATCTTCCCTCTTCCATCTCCTATCTTCGACACCAGCCCCATATCGTCCAGCCAGACATCCCCCCAATGCGCGGCGATCACGTAGTCCGCGTGCTGCCGAAGTTCGTCCACCACGGCCGCCTGCCTGCACTGTGTGACATCCTGGAATCCTTCAACCGCCGCGACGACCTGCTCCAAGCGGTCAAACAAGTATGGCTTGATCGTGAAAGGCATGAAAGAAAGTCCGCGCGCCTCCGCGACCTGCCGTGAAATGCGCGTCTCCACCGAGTCGTCCGTGTACCCGTAGGAGTAACTCCATAATCTTCCATCTTTCATCTTCCATCCGCCATCTTCTTTGTCTCCAGGGATGGCCGCCACCGTGCATCTCGAATCCAATCCTCCGGAAACCGGCAGCGCGATGCGTCCCTGGCGAAGCAGGTCGGCCATGACCTGGTCGAACCGCGCGGCAAACTCGGATACCGTATCATCGTACGATCGAGTCCAGTCGGGCTTGTGTTCCCAGTCCCAATACCGCTGGACCCTTTGCACTTTGCCCTCGGCATCGAAAACGTGGTGCGTCGCTGGACGCAAGACCCGAACGTCGTCGAAAAAGGTCCGGTCTTGGGGGAAAAAGCCGAATCCGAAGAAGCCGGCCAGCGCTGGCCAGTCCAAAGACCGACGTGAAACCACGGCCGCGGCAGTGTGGAAGCACGTGGAAACGACCGCCCGTTGTCCGTCTTGCGCGTGGTAGGCATGCAGAGTTCCGAATCTGTCCGTCCAGACGTGCAACTGGCGATTGACCGTGTCCCAGGCGAACAAAAGCCAATGTCCTTTGAGTTCGCAGGCGGCACGCCGTCCCTCAACCACGTCCAGCAACAATCCCTTGATCGCTCGGGCGGAACATTCGGGTCCGTACAACTCGCCCAGAAGCCACACCTCCCAGCGCTCATTATCAAACTGCAAACAGCGAAACCCCTTCCACTTTGAACCCGGGGCCCGGTAAAGAGCGCGCCGTGATCCGATGTCATGCGAGCAGTGCCAACTCGCGGCCGAAACGCGCCCCGTCATGGCGGCAGAATCAGTTTCAAACGGAAAGCAGAGATCACCGATCCAGTCCAGTTGCAGTATGGTCGCTGGTCCGGACCTTGACCCTTCCAGACTGTCTTTGAGTGCGGAAAGAGTCACATGCCATTTGGCACGACACTCGCCGGGCGCATTTTGGAATTCAAAAAACTATAGCTCTTCTCAGTTCCCTTCTGCCCGGCCATCATCAATATCGATTCACACAGAAGAGCACGCTGCTGAAAGAACCCACCATCGAGCTGAAACCGACGCAGGACTCGGATTGCGGTCCGCATCGGCCAGGACCTTTCGCTGAGGCGCGTACCCAGTGATAATTCAGGCCATTGGTCAATCGGCAGGAACTCGCCCGCTCTTCGGGTCGAGAATGCGCAGCGTTCGGTCTTGAACGCGATGAAGGGAAACAGGTAATCCATGCCTTGTGGTGTAAAGCGCCATAGATCGACTGGAATCCGATGAATCCGCCAGGCGAACGGGACGGAAACGAACAACCATCCTCCCGTCTGCAGAACTTCTTGAATGCCGCGGGCCATCGCAAAAATGTCCTGAACATGCGCGAGGACACAATGGCAGTGTACCGTCCTGAATCGCTCCTTCCCGAGCGCCTCAACACCTCCGGGTTGCGACAAGTCGAGCACCTGATCGACCCCGTCTCCCGGCTCAATGTCAATTCCGGTCCAATCCAACGGCCGCCCCATCGCCGCGTGGATCTCGCGCGGACTGCACTGCGCATAGCCAGGCTGTTGTTTGGAGCCGACCTCCAGAATTGGTGTGTGGAAATCATCCGCGAAGCTACTGCCAAACTCAATGATGGATTGCGTGGCCATAGGCCCTAGGGTGCATGGACCAGCACCGCCAATCGATGTGCATTAAAAGCCGAAAGTGCACCGCGCAGCCACCGGCGCCAAAAAGGATCAATTGGCGTTAGCGCGCGCCCCTCACCTGACCATGTGTCGTGGTAGGTGCCCCCATTTCCAATGGCCTCTCCCAGTTCCTCAGATGACAGGACCCGCACCTCGTTTATCGGGAGATGAGTAAGCAACTCCTCCAGAGCAGACCGCCCCGCGTAAGCGCGTTTCCCCGTGTAGTTAATCCGGTGGCTGTCAACAACGGCCGGGACGTTCGCTTTGAAGCAGCCCATAATCTGCCGCAGTGCTGCTTGCACTCCGTGCGAGGGACGTTCCGTCCTCGGTTCGAACTTTACAGTCCGAACCAGACGAACCAAGCCGGACTCGGAGCTTTCCCCAAGGGTATGCGAGAGAGTCTGCGGTTGTCCATGGCGGTTCCGCAAAATTCGGTAGCCACAGCCCTGCACG
>QHNT01000098.1 GCA_003218515.1 Verrucomicrobiota bacterium
AGATGACCATGGCCTTAACAAGAATAACGCTTCAGACGCGGCGCTGGATCCAGACAATGATGGTTTGAGCAATCTACAGGAGTACCGCAGAGGAACGAACCCGCAAAACGCGGATACCGACGGTGACGGACTCAAAGACGGCGTGGAAACCGGCACGGGCGTTTATGTCAGTGCCAACGACACGGGCACTGACCCGTTCAATTCGGACACAGACGGTGATGGATTGAAGGACGCGGTGGAGACTGGAACCGGCGTGTTCGTGAGCACCAGCAATACCGGCACCAATCCCGACAAATCGGACACCGATGGCGACGGATTTGCGGATGGTATTGAGGTCACCTTAGGGTCCAATCCCACCGACCAGAGCAGCATTCCGATCAAATCCAGGGCCGCGAATCTGCTGGCTTATTGGGACTTCAATGATGCCAGCGTGACCGACAAGGCCGTGGACAAAATGCACGGTTTTGTGGGCAGCGTCGAAGGCGGGGCTGTTTACACTGCCGATCAGGGCGGTCACACCGGCAAAGCCGGGGATCACGCCATGGACTTCGGCCCCGACAGTGGAGGAGAGTTGGTTCGGGTCGATTCCGCCGCGTGGGTGAACGCGGCTGCCGCCGTAGATAAGATGACCGTTTCATTCTGGCAGAATTTGGTTGAGATTGCCAGCAGTTCGGCTTTTTGGTTTGTGAGCGATACGGACGACCGCGGTTTCCAGGCACACGTTCCATGGAGCGACGACACGATTTATTTCGACACCGCAGGGGTCGGCGGCGGGTGGACCCGCATCAACGCCAAGATCAATACGTTCACGAATTACGTCGATGACAGCTTCTGGACCACCTGGCACCACTTCGCCTTCGTCAAGAACGGGAAGAAGAAACAAATCTGGATTGACGGGAAGCTGTTCGTGGAGGGAAGCGGCGCGAACCCAATGCCAACCGACTTTACGCGGTTCACCATCGGGGCCGCCCTCGATGCCTCAGGCAGCATCCACGGAATGATTGATGACTTCGCTGTGTTCGGGAGCGCTTTGGACTCAAGCCAGATCGGCGCGCTGGCACAAGGCACGGCGCCGAACACGCTGGACGGTGATACGGATAACGACGGGATGCCTGACCTCTGGGAGGCGGCCCATGGGTTGAAGCCGATGGATCCGTCTGACGCCTCCCTTGACCCGGACAATGATGGTTTAAGCAACCTCCAGGAATATCGGAAGGGAACCGATCCGCATAATCCTGACACCGACGGGGACGGACTCAAAGACGGCGTGGAGACCGGGACAGGGATTTGGGTCAGCGCCAACGACACCGGCACGGACCCAACCAGCGCTGACACGGATGGCGATGGATTGAGCGACGGAGTGGAGACGGCCACCGGGGTGTTCGTCAGCGCCAGCAATACTGGCACGGATCCGAACAAGGCCGATACGGACGGGGACGGTTTTCCCGATGGCGTCGAGATCGCTCTGAAATCGGATCCGACCAGCGCGACGAGTACACCCGCAAAACCAGGCGCGCTGAATCTCCTGGCCTACTGGAATTTTGATCAGGCATCAGATCCTTCCAACACAGTGGACGTGATTAACGGGATTGTTGGCAGCGTAGAAAACGGCGCCGCTTATACGGCCGACGCGGGCGGACACACAGGCAAGCCCGGCGACCGCGCGATCGACTTTGGCGACGCGTCGAGCAAGACCGGGCAACTGGTGCATGTCAGGAACGGCTTCCTGAGCGCTGCGAGCGTTAACGACCAGATTTCCGTCTCGCTCTGGCAGATTCTTCATGACATCGCGGCTTCCTCTTCATTTTGGGGGCAGTCTGCGGATCCCGCTACCGGCGGTCGAGGCATTAACGTGCATATCCCTTGGAGCAATAACAAAATCTACTACGACACCGCCGGGTGCTGTGACGGCGCCACGCAACGGATCAATGCCGACATCGCCACGTTCGCTGCGGATCCGAGCTTTGACTTCACTGCTCGATGGCACAACTTTGTGTTTACCAAGGACGGCCCAATCAAGCAAATCTGGATCGATGGACAGCTCTTTCTCCAAGGCACTAACACCGCCTCATTCCCATCGGACTTTACCGACCTCTTCATCGGGGCCTTGAATGCCGCTGGCGGGAACAGCGTGGACGGCATCATCGACGACTTCGCCGTGTTCGCGGCGGCGTTGACGCCAACTGAGATCGGCCTCATCGCGTCCGGCACCGCGCCCAATAAACTTCCGGCCAGAGTCGTCAGGCCCGAAGTTCGGATTGCCCCGGTTGCCGGCAAAGTGACGTTGAGTTGGACAGACACCTCGTTCAAGTTGCAAAAAGCCGACAAGGCCAATGGAACTTACAACGATGTCACCGGAGCGACCAGTCCGTTTGACGTCACCACCACGGGGTCAACAGAGGCCTACTACCGGTTGGCGAAGTGACGGGACTGACACGAAGCCAACCGCGATCAACCACAACGCGTTTAACTACCGAGACCTTGCCGGAAATGGAACGGTGCAGATCCTCCTGCCTACTTCGAGGCCGCTATGGATAATCCCCTGGCAGATGTCGGACCAAAAGGACTCGAACGTTTCGCATTGTCGATTTCACAGTGATTGTAATGCCGAATTCAATTCGATCCTGGGCGGCTCTCAAAAGATTGATTGAGACGCCGGATTTGCCTGGCCTCGGGCCAGCGCCGCGCGCCGGCCGCCTCCCTCTGACTGAATTGAACTGCAAGGTCGACTGCTTCCTGGAAGAAGCGAGCCTGCCCTCGACGCTGCACCCGCTTGTTCGTTCCGCCGCCCTGCTCTGGCACGATTATCTGGACGAGTCCCACTCCCTTTCACAGGACATCCACACTGCCGACGGCAGTTTCCTGCACGGCATCATGCACCGCCGCGAGCCGGACTATAACAACGCCAAACACTGGTTTCAACGCGTCGGCAAACACGCCTGTTTTGCCGACATCGCCCAACAAGTCGCGCGCTTGCTCGAAACCAAAAGGGAAAAAGAGTTGGCAGCGGACCTCGCGCCTCGTGGGGATTGGGACCCGTTCGCGTTTGTGGACGCGTGCGAGGACGTGGCAATCCGGCCTTCATCCGATCATCAGGTCCAAACGCTCAGAGCAATTCAGGAAATCGAGTTCGACTGCCTCCTGGCGCAAGTGTTCGCAAAGTAGCGCAGGGGGATTGGCCGGAAGCCCGCCCTATTTCGATGCGTCTTCCAGCGCCTTGACCAGGACTTCGATTGTGTGAGTCCTGGCTTCCACTGTCGGCTTGAGTCGCAAAGCGAAAAGCGCCTTGCTGGTTTCGGGACCAATGGAGGCCGTTTTGATTTGCGGAAATTTTTTCACCAACCTCGGCAGATCGAATCGCGCGTGGAAATTTTCCACCGTTGAACTGCTGGTGAACGTGATCCAGTCCGCTCCATCCTCCAGCAGTTTGGCCGCGGCGCCGGTAAGATCCTCGGTTTCGGGGACGGTTTGGTACCAGGCGATGTCGTCCACAATCGCGCCTTTGTCCTCCAGCAACTTGGGCAGCTCGGGGTTGGCGACTTCAGCCCGCAGCAAGAGAATGCGGAGATTATCGATGCTTTCGTATTCTGCAAGCGCCTGGGCGATTTTACTCGCCACGTATTCGTCCGGCATCAAATCGACCTGCAAGTGCAGTTCCCTCAGCTTCGCCGCCGTCGCCGGCCCCACTGCGGCGATGCGCACGCCACCGATGTCGCGGAGGTCCTGAAATGCCTTGAAGAAATAATCGAAAAACGACGTGACGCCGTTGGGGCTGGTGAAGATGAGCCAATCGTAAGCGTTCAACCCGCTCAGCGCCTCCACAATTCCCTCGTGTTTCGCCGGAGGAACGATTCTGATCGTGGGGATTTCCAGTACCTCCGCCCCGCGCTCGAGTAACTGGCGCGAAAGCTGGCTGGCCTGCTCGCGCGTGCGCGTGACCACGATGCGCTGGCCGAACAATGAGCGGCTTTCAAACCAATTGAGTTTCGATCGCAATTTCACGACATCGCCAATCACCGTGACGGTCGGCGCCAACAATTTTGCCCTGGCTGCGGCGTCGGCGATGTCGGCGAGTGTGGCGTTGATAGATTGCTGGCGGCCGGTGGTGCCCCACTGTATCATCGCCACCGGCGTCGCCGGTGACATGCCGTGAGCCACGAGCAGTTCCGCGATCCGGCGGATTCGCCCGGCGCCCATCAGGATGACTTTCGTGCCGGGGGTTTTGGCAATTAGCCCCCAATCCACGCCGCTCACTTCCTTGGTGGGGTCCTCATGTCCGGTGATAACGGTGAAACTGGAGCAGTGCTCGCGGTGGGTCAGCGGTACTCCGGCGTAATTCGGCGCGGCAAAAACGGAGGATATGCCGGGCACAACTTCAAAGGGAATGTTCGCCGCGGCCAGTTCCTCGGCCTCCTCACCGCCGCGTCCGAAGATGTACGGGTCGCCACCCTTGAGGCGCACGACGGTTTTGCCTTTGTTGGCCTTGGCGACCAGCAATTGGTTCAGCTCGTCCTGCGGAATGGCGTGGTCTTTAGAGCGCTTGCCGCCGAAAATGATTTCGGCGGTCCTGGGAGCGAGACGCAGCAAGTCAGGGTTCACCAGCGCGTCATAGACCACCACGTCGGCGCGACCGAGCAACTCCGCTCCGCGCAACGTGAGCAAGCTGATGTCGCCGGGCCCGGCGCCCACCAAATAGACCATGCCTTTTGCTCTCTTCATTCACTCCCAGTCTATGCGCTCGCCACGATTCCGGCAACGACACAGAACGAAACGGGTTGAGCCAATCCTTGCCCGCAATGGTATCTGCCCTCCTTCGACCTACCAAGATGATTCCCCGGTGGTTCGAAAACGTCCGAATACGGACTTTACCCCAAATCTGAATCCGGTGATTGCCCAATCGCGCCCGTTGCGCATCCAATATACAACACCAGCGACGGAACAAACATTAAACGAAGAATCGTTAATGCCTGTCATAGTAAATAAAAACTTTTTCACCCAATGCTTATGAAGACGTTTTTGAGTCGTTCATGTTTGAAAGGCATTCGAGCAATAAACCGCCCGGTTCATCTGGCGGTATTGAGCTGCGGAATTCTGCTGTCGCCCGTTTTTCGGGCACAGAGCAGTCAGCTCACCAATGTCCAGACCGTTTTCATCATCGTGATGGAAAATAAAGGCTGGGACCAAATCCACGGCAACGCCGACTGTCCCTATATCAATAACACGCTGCTCCCGATGGCGTCGCGCGCGGAGCGATACTTTACGCCCTACGACCTGCAACCGAGCGAGCCGAATTATATCTGGCTCGAAGCCGGCACCAACTTCGGCATTCTCGACGACGAACTGCCGGCCATAAATCATATCAGCTCGACCAACCACCTGGTCACGCAGCTCGAAAAGGCAGGCATCTCCTGGAAGACTTATCAGGAGAGTTACAACCCAAACGACGACCCGAGGAACGACAACCGCCCCTATGTCGCCCGTCACAATCCGTTCGTTTTCTTCGACGACGTCGCGAACGATCAGGCGCGTCTCGCCAGTCATGTCCGCCCCTATTCGGAACTGGTCGCTGATCTGCAACGCAACGCCGTGGCCCGCTACAACTTCATCACGCCGAACCTCACCAACGACATGCACAGCCTCGCCCCCGGAAGCGGCAGCAAAGAAAAACAGGGCGACGACTGGCTCGCGCGTGAGCTGCCCGCAATTCTGTCGTCGGCCACCTACAGCAACAAGGGAGCGCTTTTCATCACCTGGGATGAAGACAGCAACGGCCCGATCGGATTGATTTTGCTTTCACCCCTGGCCAAAGGGCGTGGTTACAGCAACAACATCGATTACACCCACAGTTCATTGCTGCGGACGCTGCAGGAAATCTTCGGCGTGGGACCGCTGCTGGGCGACGCGGCCAACGCCACTGACCTGAGCGATTTGTTTCTCAACGACCGCTTGAGGCTC
>QHNT01000166.1 GCA_003218515.1 Verrucomicrobiota bacterium
CAAGGTTTCGGGCTGCCGGTTCTCGGAACGCGAGATCAACGGCTACCGCGCCGCCTCCAGCGCGATTGCCGGGCAACTGGAATCCATCAAGGATTTCAAACGGCAATTGACCCGTTCCGATCAAGTCCCGGAGTCTTGCGACTTTGAAATCAACACGCCGGAGATCGGGCGTTGGGAAGTTCGATCAGCGTTGCTCAACGGCTCGTTTGAATTTCTTTTGAACTTTCGGCCAGAGTTTGGGCGGAATAACCGGCGCGAGAACCCAGCCCATGCCCAAAGCCAGATTATGCAGGCAGCGCAGAATATGATGGGTAAACACCCCGCCGGATCTGAGGACGGTGTAAAAATCCTCCGCCGTTGTCTCAACCAATCGCTTGTTTCGGATAGAGTTGAACGCTTTGCTTTTGATCGCCCGCTCCCGGCGCAGCCGGGTGCTTTCGTTTTTCACCGAACAAAACTCCCGCATCACAAAGTCCCATGTGCGTTCAACCAACTTCGGGTCAGTGCCGCTCAGATAGGCCCTGGCAATGGAGATGTTGATGGCTGGTTGCGTGGCCGCGTCATTTTTGGCGCGAATGATTCGTTTGGCTTCTTCTTTGTCCCCCGTGCAGAGGCTTTCTCGCTTGCCCGTCTCCGAATCAAAACTGAAGAACACATTTTTCCGTTTGCAGAGCCAGTATTTCTGTTTCATCGACACCTATCAGCTTAGGTGTCTCCGAGGTTTTTGCTTAACGAGCAGTGAGCGAGGTGGAACCGGGTTGTCGCTGAATTCCGTGAGGGTTGCGGTCTCACCGGGCGGTTACTACACGTTTCACTACACACTTTCGCGTTTTTCGCGCTCTGCACGGTGGAGCTGTCGTTGTCCTCCAACGACTTGATCGGTTGGCTCCAGAGGCAGGACTCGAACCTGCAACCCATCGGTTAACAGCCGATTGCTCTACCATTGAGCTACTCTGGAACTGCAAATGGCCGGCCAATCTACAAATCACCCTCCGCACCGTCAACAGGGTTTTGTCCGACTCAGGCCCGTTGGCAACGCGGACAATAGAAGGTGCTTCGGGCGGCCTGAACGATTCGCCGAATTGGCGTGTCGCAAACGGAGCACGGACTGCCCGCCCGATCATAAACCAGCAATCGCTCCTCGTGGAAATCAGGCGCACAGTCGGCCTGACCGTAATAAAACAGCCTGCCTTTGCGGCTCCCGCCTGCCCAGTCCAGAGGAATCGTGGCGCCGAACTGAATCGCCTCAGCCAGCACCTGGCGGAGGCTTTGTCGGAGACGTTCGACTCGCTTGCGGGTCAGTTTCCTCGCCCGCAATCGCGGCGAAATGCCGGCGCGAAAGAGCGCCTCGTTCGCGTAAATATTCCCAACGCCAGGAACCAGTGATTGGTCGAGCAGCTTGACTTTGATGGGTTGCATCGACCGGTTCAACGCCCGCGCAAAATAATCCACGCTGAAGTCGTCGCTCAACGGTTCGGGTCCCAAAGTTTCGAGAGAACGCGTCTCCAGCGTCAGGCGACCAAAGTAACGCGTATCTTCAAAAACGAAGTTGGTCTTGCCGAGCGAGAAGACGACGGCAGCATGTCTTGCCAGCGGCGTGGAGGCCGGTTGGAGGTACATTCGCCCGGTCATGCCGAGGTGGCCGAGCAAAGAAACCTTCGCGCGCTCGCGGGGACGTCGCAGGGTGAAGACCAGATATTTCCCACGCCGGACCAGACCCACGAACCGCGCTCCGAGCAACGCGCGCGTGAACTCCTGTTCCGAAACCGGACGCAGCACGCGGAGGCGACGAACTTCGACAGCTCGTATCGTTTTGCTCTTCAGCAACGGCGCGAGATAACGCGCGAGGACTTCGACTTCGGGCAACTCGGGCACAAGCCAAGGTTAACCGTAGCGGTAAGGTGGCGAAAGGGCGAATGTGTTCGGCAGGTGTCGAACTTCCCGCACCGCACCGTCGTCCAGGATCACTTCGACAATGTCGAAGCGGATTTTCACCGCCGGCTGTTTCAGCAGCCTCAGGTAATCAAGCGCGGTTCGCGAGAGGAGGCGGCGTTTGTGGGCGGTTACGGCGGCGGCAGGTCTGGTCCAGTCTTCGGACGAGCGGGTTTTGACTTCGACGAACACCAGGCAGTCGTGGTCGCGAAAGACCAAATCAATTTCTCCACGCGGCGAGCGGAAGTTGGCAGTGAGAAATTTCATTCCGAACCGACACAGATGCCTTTTGGCCGCGCGCTCGCCGAGTTTGCCCCGGCGCAAGTGCTCCGGTTCGTCGGACTTGTTCCAGCGTGCTTTGAGACTGTCCCAGACATCCATAAAAGCAGGTTCGCTCACCCGCCCCTGCCCCCTCGCGGGAGAAGAACTGTTGTGGAGCGTCCGCAGGCTGGCTCCCCTCGCAAGGACGGCTTGGAGGCGGGTGCTAGTTGTTCGGGAGCGCGTGCAGAGCGGTTCCTTACGGAGTTCATCGCTGGTCAGAACAGCTCCGGCGCAACGTGCTTGAGCGGCGCGAAGCTGCGACGGTGAATCGGGCACGGACCGTGTTGTTGCAGGGCGGCGAGATGCCGCGCGGTGCCGTAGCCCTTATGCAGGGCAAAGCCGTAAGCCGGAAACCGTCGGTCGTATTCGAGCATCAATCGGTCGCGCGTGACCTTGGCCAGAATGCTCGCGGCGGCGATAGAGAAACTGCGCGCGTCGCCTTTGACCAGCGCGGTTTGCGGAAAACGCAGTGACTTCACGCACAGGCCGTCCACCAGCACATGGTCCGGCGCCGGCTGCAATCGCGCCAAAGCTTGATTCATGGCCTCATGCGTGGCTTGCAGGATGTTGATGGTGTCGATGGTCTCGGCGTCAATCCGGGCAATGGCGAACTGGAGGGCGTCGGTTGCCGTGAAAGCTGCGAAAAATTTCTCGCGTTTGGCAGCGGTCAATAGTTTGGAGTCGTTCAGTCCGTCGAACTCCACCGGCAGACCCTTTTGAATCCACTCCAGCGGCAACATGACGGCGGCGGCGACGACCGGCCCCGCCAGCGGTCCGCGTCCCGCTTCATCCACGCCGGCGACAAATTTCACGCTGCGTCGCAACAATGCCCGCTCGAACTCGAAACGGTCGGTTCTGTTGTAAGCGTCCAGCCGGGCCACACGACGAAAGTGCCGCACCCCGGCAAAAATGAAAACCGGAAAGTGCGTGCGCAGAGCTCGGCAGTCATGGCAGCATGGGAGCGGCAATGCCGAGGCATTGGCTGCGATGGTTATGAGCAGAATCGTCGGCATCGATTTAGGAACCACCAACTCGCTGGTCGCCACGGTGGACTCGGGCATTCCGCTCGTCATCGCGGACGCGGAGGGGCAGCGGCTGACGCCTTCAGTTGTTCATTTTCCCGCCCCCGCTGCCGACCCTGTCGTCGGCCATGCGGCGAACCGGGTGCGGGTGCTCAAGCCGGCGGAAACAGTTTATTCGGCCAAGCGCTTCATTGGCCGGCGTGGCAGTGAGATTTCGCAGGAGGAAATGCTGGTGACCTATCCGGTCAAAGGCGCCGCCACCGGAGCGGTCACCATCGATATTCACGGTCGCGAGTACGCCCCGGAGGAAATTTCAGCAGAAGTCTTGAAAAAGTTGAAGCGCGATGCCGAGGCGTTTATTGGCGAGCCGGTGACGCGGGCGGTCATCACCGTGCCGGCTTACTTCAACGACGCGCAACGCAACGCCACGAAGACAGCAGGCGAACTGGCCGGATTTACCGTCGAGCGGATCGTGAACGAGCCGACCGCGGCAGCGCTGGCTTACGGGTTGGACCGGCTCCGGGAACGTTCCAGGATTGCCGTTTACGATTTGGGCGGCGGAACATTTGACCTCTCGATCCTCGAACTGCATGACGGCGTGTTCCACGTGCTCGCGACGAACGGCAACACGCGCCTCGGTGGCGATGATTTGGACAAACGCGTCATCGATTTTCTGGTGGAAAAAATCAAAGCTGCGGGCGGACCGGACGTGGCTACCGCGGAACGCGGAACGCGGAACGCGGAACAGCTCGCGATGCTTTCGCGCATTCGCGAAGCCGCCGAGCAGGCCAAAATCAAGCTGTCCAC
This sequence comes from Verrucomicrobiota bacterium, assembly GCA_003218515.1. Taxonomy (GTDB): domain Bacteria; phylum Verrucomicrobiota; class Verrucomicrobiia; order Limisphaerales; family AV2; genus AV2. Next base: position 4,083 of record QHNT01000166.1, read on the forward strand.
GGCTCGCTGGCCGACGCGAAGCTGGAGCCGAAAGACCTCGACCAGGTCATCCTCGTCGGAGGACAGACGCGCATGCCGCTGGTTCGCCGGTTCGTCGCCGAGTTGTTCGCCTGTGCTGAATTGGAGGAGCCGAGCGGCGAGATTCGGCGCGACTCCGATTACCACAAACCAAAAGGCCCGCGGCTCAACACTTCTCAAAACCCGGACGAAGCCGTGGCGCTCGGCGCGGCGATTCAGGCGGAGATTCTTTCCGGTGGTTTCAAGAACATGCTGTTGCTCGATGTGACACCACTGTCGCTCGGCATCGAAACCTTTGGCGGCTTGATGAATGTCATCATTCCGCGCAACTCCACCATCCCCGTGAAGGCCGGGGAAGTGTTCACCACCGCGGTGGACAATCAGCGGAGCATGCTGATTCATGTTTTGCAAGGCGAGCGGGAACGGGCCTCGGACAACTGGAGCCTGGGCAGATTTACCCTCGACTTCGAGTCAGCGCCCAAAGGGACGCCGCGCGTCGGGGTGCAGTTTGAGATCGACGCCAACGGCATCTTGCACGTCCTGGCGCGCGATTTGAAGACCGCCAAACAGAAGGTCGTGAAGATCAAATCGGCAGTCGATGTGGACGACGCGGAAGTGCAAAAGATGGTGGACGAATCGGTCGAACACGCTTTTGAGGATTTGCGGGCGCGGCAATGGATTGAAACTGCGCTTCGCGCCCGGCAAACCATCGCGGCGGCGCGCAAGGGGCTCGTTGAATGCGTCGGGGAAATCGATGCGGATTATCGAACGAAGGTCGAACAAGCGCTGAAGACCGTTGAAAATCTGGTGGCAGACGGGGAGGCCGCGACGCAGCCGGGGGACGCCGCGAAGTTAAAGGCCGCGTTGACAGCGCTCGATGAAGTGACTCAACCTCTGGCGGATTTGATGATGGACAAAGCGATGGAGGCGCAACTGCGGAAACGGGGATTGGTCAAGTAGGCACGCCGAACTGCTGCAGATCCGCTCAGGAGTTGCCGAGCTTGGCGTCCAGTTGGGCAAAGGGACTGTGGCCGAATTCGGAGGACGGTTTCTCAGCCGCGTTGGTCGGGACGATCCTGGCGTTGTTGGCTTGAAGCTTTGTTTCCTGCTTCGCTTCGTCGGCCGGATCGGGTTGGAAACGCACTTTCAGGGGACCGTTGTCTTCCGTTTGGCGCGGATTTTTCGCGCGCTTGTTGCGCGGCAGCGGGCTGAGCATCACGTTGAGACCTTTGCCGATCAGTTTCGGTTCGGCATCCGGATGGCCGTAGGGCGCCAGCTCCTGGATGAATTTTTTTACCACCTGGAAACCAAACTCCTGATGCGCCATCTCGCGCCCGCGGAAACGCAGTGTCGCCTTGACCTTCATGTCTTCGCAGAGGAACCCGATGGCATGGTTCAGCTTGACGCCAAAATCGTGCGGGTCAATCGTCGGACTAAGTTGGATTTCCTTAACTTTGTTGGCGTGCTGATGTTTTCTGGCTTCCTTTTCCTTCTTTGATTGTTCGTAGCGGAACTTGCCATAGTCAACCAGCCGGCAAACGGGCGGCGTCGCGTTGGGCGCGATTTCGACCAGGTCCACTCCCTGTGCGCGGGCCAGGTTGATCGCCTCGCCGAGCTGTAAAACGCCGAGCTGTTTGCCGTCCAGTGCGACGACCCGGACTTCACGGGCGCGAATCTTCCCGTTGACCCTGACGAACGAACCAGCGAAAGGAGAAGAACGAGGAGAGAAAGGGCGGCTCAAGACACCCTCGAAGGTTGAGACTTATTCATGCGGCATTTGATAACGATCCGACTCTCATAATTCAATATGGTTGCATGTATAGTGATATTGCAGGTTTTTGCAAGTCAAATATCAACGCTTTTGACGTGCCCTCTGGCGCCTGCCTCACCTATCCTTCCAAAACTCTTTATGGCAACGATAAAGCCCTTTGCCGCACTGCGGCCGAGGCCCGACCTGGCGGAGAAGATTTGCGAACTGCCCTATGACGTGATGTCGTCGGAAGAAGCCCGCGAAATCGCCGCGGGCAATCCGCTCAGTTTCCTGCGCCTCAGCAAACCGGAAATTGAACTGCCGCCAGGCACCGACACTTACGCGCCGGAGGTTTACGCGAAAGGCAAAGAGAATTTTCAGCGGCTGATCGCTGACGGCGCACTCAGACAAGAGGCACAACCCTGCTTTTACCTCTACCGCCAGGTGATGGGCAAACACTGCCAGGTCGGGCTGGTGGCAGTCGCCAGTTGTGCGGAATACGTCAAAGGCGTTATTAAGAAACACGAATTGACGCGGCCCGAAAAGGAGGACGACCGCGTGCGCCACATCGAAACGCTCAATTCACAAACCGGCCCGGTTTTTCTGGCGTATCGCGCGGTACCGACCCTTGACGAGCTGGTGACGAAGACAGTCGCCGGAAAGCCGGACATCGACTTCACTGCCACGGACGGCGTGCGCCACACGTCATGGACAATTCGCGACACCGCGACGACCCAACGCATCGAACAGGAGTTCGGGCGCATTCCCGCTCTCTACATCGCTGACGGCCATCATCGCTGCGCGGCGGCGGCGCGGGTTTATTTGAAACAGAAGGAAACAAACCCTCACCCGGTCCCGCCATTGCGGGACCACCCTCTCCCTATTGGATGGGGAGAGGGACAGGGTCAGGGGCACGCATCTCAATTTCTTGCGGTCATTTTCCCACACAATCAGATGCAGATTCTGCCGTACAACCGCGTGCTCAAGGACCTGAACGAAATGACATCGGCGAAGTTGCTCGAAAAACTCGATGGCGTATTTGTCATCAAACGCACCGGTTCAGCCCGCCCGGCGAGCAAACATGAACTCGGCCTTTATCTCGACGGCAAGTGGCACACGCTAAATTTCCGACCACGGTTCGCCGCCACGACCGATCCAATCGAAAAGCTCGACGTGACGCTGCTCCAAAAATTTGTCCTTGATCCGATCTTCAGTATTGCTGACCCGCGCACGAGCAAACGCATCCATTTCGTCGGCGGCATTCGCGGCACGGCGGAACTGGAAAAGCTCGTGAACAGCGGCGAATACGCCTGCGCCTTTTCGCTGTTCCCGACGAGCATCGAAGACCTGATGACGGTCGCCGACGCCGGCGGCATCATGCCTCCGAAGAGCACCTGGTTTGAGCCGAAGCTGCGCGACGGAATGTTTTGTCACTTAATTTGAATCCCGTAGCCGCGTTCGTGAGAAATGCGGTTTTCTGATTTGGCTGAGGTCCGCCTCCTTACGTCGGCGGCTACAGATCTCTCACGCCGTCCGTTTCACGTTTTAACGCTCCAACGCCCCGCTCCGACTCCCGCTCCAGCCGCGCCATTTCCTTCTTCATGGCGAAGTTTCGACAATCGAATTTCGGGTTTTTTTCGGATTCCGACATTCGTCATTCGGATTTTCCCTCGCATCGTCTGCCAACTCCATCACGTCATCAAAGTAACGTGGTTGTCGGCCGACTTCCAGGACCCGCTTCGGCAGTGTCGCTAGCCGGGCGCCCGGCAGGCGAGACGCCTGCCCTACTTTCCGGAGAAATTCATTCCACGCTTCCGTTCCAGACAGGTTTGGCAATACTGGGCCCATGCCGCACACTCGTCTCCAACGCAGCCTGCGCGTGACCTTTGTCGGGATGGTCGCCAACGCTCTGCTCGCCGCGGCGAAGATGGTAACGGGCGTCGCCGGCCATTCCCACGCTCTGGTCGCAGACGGCATCGAATCGCTGGCCGACTTGCTGAGCTCGGCCATTGTCTGGCGCGGTCTGGTGGTGGCCGCGGCACCGGCGGACGAAGATCATCCTTATGGCCACGGCAAAGCGGAACCGATTGCCGCAGCCGTTGTCTCCACCATGCTCTTGCTGGCGGCGGCGGGCATCACGGCCCAGGCTGTGCGCGGGATCATCGAACCTCATCACGGGCCCTCCGCCTACACTCTGGTTGTGTTGATCGTCGTGGTCGTGATCAAAGAGTCCCTGTTTCACGTCGTTTTGCGCGAGGGCGCCCGGGTCGAAAGTTCCGCCGTGCGGACCGACGCCTGGCATCACCGCAGCGATGCCATCACTTCCCTGGCCGCCGGAATCGGCATCAGTGTCGCGCTGATCGGCGGCCGAGGTTATGAAATGGCGGATGATGTCGCGGCGATCGTCGCGGCGGGAATCATTGCGTGGAACGGCTGGCGGCTGTTGCGCCCGTCGCTGGACGAATTGATGGACGCCTCACCCAATCCCGCGGTGGCTGACGACATCAGAAAAATTGCGACGGGGACTCCAGGCGTTGCGCGCGTGGAAAAGTGCATCGTGCGGAAAATGGGGTACCATTTCTTTGCTGAGATGCACGTGGAAGTGGAGCCGCAGATGACGGTGCAGCGCGCTCATCAGATCGCGCACCAGGTGAAAGACAAGGTTCGCACGCAATTGCCTTCGGTCCGGGACGTGCTCGTGCACATTGAGCCAGCCGGACAAAAGCGGAAATGAAAAGCAGTCGAACCCGCAGTCTTCCGCCGCGGGGCTTGAGGTCTGTCCAACGGCGCAGCTCCGGATGAATTCTTCTTTTCTATTCGCGGGGATTGGCGTTTATTCGCGGGCGGCTCAGCGATGAAAATTGTTCTGGCATATTCCGGCGGTCTGGACACCTCGGTGTTGCTCTCGTGGATCAAGGAAGCTTACGACGCCGAGATGATTGCTTTTTGCGCCGACATCGGCCAGGCGGAGGAATTGAAAGGCCTGGAGGCAAAGGCAAAGCGAACCGGCGCGTCAAAAATCTACATTGACGGCAAAGGCAACGACCAGGTCCGTTTTGAACTGACGGCAGCCGCGCTGGCGCCGGACTTGCAGGTCATCGCTCCGTGGCGCGACGAACGCTTCCGCAAGGCCTTTCCAGGCCGGCAACAGATGATCAAGTACTGCAAGCGGAGAGAAATTCCGGTTCAGGCCAGCGCGAAGAAACCGTTCTCGATGGACCGGAATCTTCTGCACATTTCCTACGAGGCGGGCATTCTCGAAGACCCGTGGATGGATGCGGGCAACAAGAAGTATCACGGCTCATTCACGACGCTCTCCGTGTTCCCCGAAGATGCGCCGAACAAACCGGAGTTCGTGACGATTGACTTTAAGAAAGGCAACGCAGTTGCAGTGAATGGAAAGGCACTTTCCCCGCTCGGCGTGATGAAGGCGCTCAATAAACTCGGCGGCAAACACGGCGTCGGGCGCGTGGACATGGTGGAGAACCGTTACGTGGGCATGAAATCGCGCGGCGTGTATGAGACGCCCGGCGGCGCGATCCTGCACTTCGCGCATCGGCAGATGGAGAGCATCACGATGGACCGGGAAGTGATGCACCTGCGCGATTCGCTTGTTCCGAAATATTCCGAACTGGTCTATTACGGCTTCTGGTATTCGCCCGAACGCCTCGCGTTGCAGTCGCTCGTCGAGGAAAGCCAGAAGAACGTGACCGGCACGGTGCGCGTGAAACTTTACAAAGGCAACATCATGGTCGCGGGCCGCAAATCCCCAGTGAGCCTCTACAATCCGCGCATCGCCACGATGGAAGCCGATCCGACGAAGGCCTACAACCAGGACGACGCGACCGGTTTCATTCGTTTGAACGCGTTGCGCCTGAAAGTCGCAGCGAAGGTGCAGAGGAAGAAATAATCCCATCTCGCAGACCCGCGCTCCCTTTCCAGCGCCATCGGCGCGACCTCTCTGTAGACAGTGATCGAAAAGAATTTCAAGCTCCGTCAGGAGCAACATCTTCCACGCCTGACCAAAGAATATGCCGCCCCGGACGGGGCTTCATCATTTTGCGAAAGACGTTCTAAAAAGATGCCGCGCCTAACGACGCTTGAAACACGCGCGCGACGATCAAGCATTTTTGTTGCGGAACAGGTCGGCGGTGTCCGCAATGTTCAAAACGGAAAGGTCCAGGCCCTCTTCGGGCGAACGGGCTTGGGCGGTTTGCAGTTGCTGGGCTACCTGTGAGATCGTGGTTATCGCATAATACTTCACCGCGCCGACGCTGATCTGCGCGCGGAAGATCACCACGAGGAGGCAGTGTTCGTCCACGTTGTGCACCAGCAGGCTGAAATTTTCTCCCTGCTGATAAACGCTGCTGAAATTCGCCTCGCTGACGAGGCTGGCGATGCCCTGCGTGGCGGCGTACATCGCTGCCGCCAGCGCGCCAAGCGTGGTGGTGTCGAAGCGCCGCGTGTCGCCGCATTGCGTGATGAGGAAGCCGCCCTTGTCGATCACCAGGCTGGAAGTCGCTTCGCTTTTGGCCAGCAGGTCGTTGAGGGCGCCGTCGATCTCGCGGATGTCTTCCTCGATGAGTTGGGGCAGGGTGGCCATAATCAGGCGGATTTGCGGCCGCTTTGGTTGATGAATTTGTGCAGCAACATGCGCGTGATCATGTTGAGCGTTTCAAACACGCCTTCGCATTTGCTGGCCGAAGCGGTGAAGTAGGGGACTTGCACGTCGCGGTTGTTCAGGAGAAACTCCATGTATTCGGCCGGCGCCACGTTCGGCAAGTCGCGTTTGTTGTATTGCAGCACATAAGGGATGTCGGCCATATTCATCTTCAAGGTGCGCAGATTGTCTTCCAAATTGGAGAAGCTCTCGACGTTCTCCTGCATCTTCTCGTATTGCGAATCGGCCACGAACACGATGCCGTCCACGCCGCGCAGCACGAGTTGGCGGGTGGTGTTGTAAATGACCTGGCCCGGAACGGTGTAAAGCTGGAACTTGGTTTTGAATCCCTTGATCGCCACGGCCTCGATCGGCAGGAAATCGAAGAACAACGTGCGGTCGGAGCTGGTCGCCAGCGAGACCAGTTTGCCCTTCTCCTGCGCCGTTTGGATGTTTTCGTGGACTTTGACCAGGTTGGTCGTCTTGCCGCCCATGGCTGGACCGTAATAGACAACCTTGACCTGCAGCTCTTTGGTGGCCTGGTTGATGATCGCCATAAACGGTCTCTTACTTGTTGTGCGGGCCTAATTGAGCGGCAATAATGCTCAAGTGCGGTTCCGGCAATGATTCCCCGGCGCGCCCAAGCACGGTGAAAAAAACTCCCCCGGCCTTGAAAATTCTCAAGGGCACATTGTCCACAGTGATCGTAAAGTTGTTCGCTTCACCGAACTTCAATTCCTTGCCGTATTGCAGCACGCGAGTGAACATTTGCGGCAAAAACGCGGCAATGGTTTCGCCATTCAAGCCGGGCGGCAAATGATCCGCGACGAGCAACCCATCCTGCATGGCCACCAGAGCCCCGGCGACCCCTTTGAGCGCGCTGGTCTTCTGCACGATTTCGTTCGGCGTCCAGTTCCTCCGGCCAGGCTGGCCAAAAACTTCTCCGATTTCCTGCGGCGGTCGCGGCGCAACCGAAACCGCGGGCGCCACGGGCGCTTGCGCCGTAATCGCTGGTCGCACTGGCGCCGTAGCAGCAGGCATGGGAATCCTCGGTGCGACCGGCGCAGCAGGCGCGGCGGGCGTCACCGGCGCTTGAGCTGAAGGCGCCATTGCCCTGCTGGTGAAGACGTCCGGTATCTGCTCTCCTATGGCGTATTTCTTTTGCGAAGCCGCGGGCCTTTTGTGCGCCATGAACAGCGGAGCAATGATCGCCAGGGGCAGTTCCAGTTGGGTGTCGTCCAACGATTGAGCTGCGGTTGTCAACGGCGGCGGGTTGATCAGCGAACGCATGCGTTTCCACGGAAAGAGTATCTTCCCTCGTTTCATCGCCTGTTCCAGTTCGTCAGCCGGGAGAGACACGGTAGGATCGGACAACTCTGCCAGCGCCTGCTTGATGGCATCGGGCCACCCGCTCGTCAGCGGGGCCAGCGGCAAAACCAACGGTTGTACGGGCGCTCCTGCGTGCGGCTGGGGCGCCGGAGCCGCGGGCACGGCGGCAGGAGACTTCGGCGCCCCGACCGCGGACGACGGCTGTAATGGCCTGATCACGGGTGCCGACGGCGGTGGCGGCAAGGGCGTTGGAGCTGGCTGCGGCCTCAATCCGGATGGGACAGGCAGTGGTGAAGAAGGTTTAATCGGCGGTGGCGGCAACGGCACGGTGGATTTGATCGGAGTCGCCGATGGCGCGTGGGGTGTCGCGGGCTTTAGAGTGACCGCGGGCCCGGACGCGGGCAGGTGTCTCGGTGCCATCGCCGGCGCAGGAGCTGCCGACGTTTTTGCGGGCGACGCGCTCATGCGCACAGCGCTCAACGGCTCGCCTCTCGGTCCGAAAATGCCCCCGACTTCCTCGGGCACTTCCACCTTCTTCTGCACGGTACGCCGCGGTAATTGTTCCGGCCTGAGTTGAGCAACGATTTCCGGCAACGGCAATTCGACCGGCGTCTGGTCGTGGCTGCTTAAGTCCAGAAAGACCCCTGCGGGTGCGGCCAGTCGCAGTTCGCCAAAAGAAATCTTGACCGAGCCTTGAGGCAATTGGGCCAGTACCTTTTGCAAGGGAATGGAGATGTAAACGGCACCGGACGGTGGCTGCCGCACTTTGGCCTTTAACACATCCGGCAACTTGAGCAGCACGGGCTTGAGCGCGATTTTGATCGAATCGCCGGCCGCTGGCGGCGTATCCATTGAGGCGGGAACGGACGAAGGTAACGGGTCCGGGGGCGCCTGACGCGCTCGCGGCGGAGGAGGTGCCGCGGCGGCAGGCCGCGCCGGGGCGTAGCCGGGGTGAAACTCGCGCGGAGGAAACGCCGTTGGCGCTGGTTCAGCGGCGGGCTCTTCATCCCCGCGCTTTTTGAACAGGTTCTTTAGACGGCCTAACATCACCCGATAAGTTTGACACGTCGCGGCTGTTTCGTCGATATAATTGTAAGTTGCTTGCAATTTTCAGCCTGAAGGGGTTGTATTGCGACGGAAGTTCAGTTGAACCAGATATGTCCGCCCGCCATAAAGTCCTCCTCCTTGATGATGATCAGGATTTGCTGGAGCTCTACCGGGAAATGCTGGCCCGGCTGCCGAGTCAGCCGGAAATCCATACGGCCACCTCCGGTGCGCGCGCGATCTCATTGCTGGAATCCGAGCCCTTCTCCCTCCTCATCTCCGACCTCAACATGCCGAAAATGGACGGGCTGCAGGTCCTGACGATCGTGCGCCGCAAGTTTCCGCAACTGCGCACGGCGGTGATGACTTCGGTCGTGGACGCGCAATTTCGCACCCGGGCCTACGCCATGGGGATTGACCTGTTTTTGGAAAAGCCGAACACCAGCCAGGAGATTACGTTTTTTCTCGACTGTATCGAATCTTTGCTTGGGCGCGAGCTGGACGGCGGCTTTCGCGGCGTGCAAAGCAAAAGCCTGGTGGACATCATCCAACTGGAGTGCCTTTCACAGAGTTCCTCGGTCCTCAAGGTCACCAATGGCGCATTGAGTGGCAAAATCTGGTTCAACAACGGCGATGTGATTGACGCGGAATCCCAGGATTTAGGCGGGGAAGCTGCTTTCCGGAAGATTCTTTCCTGGAAGACGGGCAATTTTGAGATCCTGCCGGCTGATCCTGAGCGGCCCCGCACCATCTTCAACTCCTACCAGGGTCTTTTGCTGGAATCCGCCCAGGCGCTGGACGAAGCGCAAGCGCAAGTCCCGGAAGGCGAAAGCGCTCCCAGTCCGGAAGCCGCGCCGGTTCTCGCGGCTGAATCGCCGCTGGCGGCCCTGGCGCGCTTCAACGGGGTGGAGTTTGTCATGACCGTCCGCGCCGGCGGCAAATTCGATTCCTGGAGCGCCGAAAACCCGGAGCAAATTTCTCAGTGGGTGCGGCAGACCATGCAGCGTTTTCGCGCGTTGGGAGACGGTTTGCAGGCGGGGCAATTGAGCCAACTGGAAGGTCTGGGACCGCAATGCCACGTGGCGCTGGTTTCCAAGGCGGACAACGATCTGTGCGTGGGTTTTCATCGTTCGCTCTCGCAAGACCTTGTGCGGGAGACCATGAGCAAAATTGCAACCAAATGGGCTTCCTGAACCTCCTGACCAAGCGTGGGCAAACGGGCGCCACCCTCGTCCGCTTGCCGACCGGCAGTTTTACCCTCGATCCCAGCGGGCGGATTGTCGCCTCGACCCTGCCCCGATCCTTTCCAGTGGGGAAGGTACGGCAGATCGGCGACCTGGTGCTATCCACTTTTCAGGCGGCGCGCGAGGCGGGCATTCCGTTGACCGAGTTGATTGCCGACTACGCGGCACTGAAACTCACTGCCCGCGAGTTGCGCGGTGGGGCGATTATTTTCCTTGCTCCGCGGTCGCTGGGGCAAAAATAATGGCCGACCGGACGACTTTTATGGATACCAAGAAACTGGACGATCTGATCATCCAAATCGAAAACTATCTGGAGTGCTGGAAGCAGTTCAATCACTACCTGAGTCTGGCGCGCACCAAAAAATTCGGTCAGGAGGACGAAAACCAGTTTCTGGAAGTCAAGAGCGTGCTGGCGCAAGAACTGGAGATGATTATCTCCGCGGTCGAATTCAGCAACCCCACCAAAGACGAAGTGCACGGGCTGCTGGGCGGCGCCACCTCGCTGCGCTTTTTAAGCGAACTCAACGAAGGCGCCTTCCGCAACCTCGAGAATCAATGGCACAAAATTTACATCGGATTGCAGTCGATCCTCGGACAGTTGAAGGTCCAGCAGCGACAGACTGAATCGAAGTCCGTTTGGTCAAACTTCTTTGGCAAAAAGAAGTCGTAAGCCTCCTCCCTCATTTCGCAAAATAAAAACACCAACTCAATCGAGTCGGCGTTTTGTCGTTTTCGGAAGAATTCTTCAGGTTCGCCGGCGCAGCCGCCAAACCAGCGCGCCTGCGCCCAGGCCAAGCAAAGCCAACGTGGAAGGTTCAGGCACCGGAAGAATCTGGCCCCGAATTTCACCGCCACCAAAATTGGCTGAGTGGATGTTGATGTACCAGAGGCCGCCTTCCAATTGTGAAATCTGTTGCGCCAAGCTGAAACCGCCGGTGCCATCCACCAATGGCACGGTGCCGTTGAAAGCGCCAGAAGTGCCGCCGAGCGTCGTAAAGCCTGCGAGGTCGTAAAGCACACCCGCGCTTTGACCCGGAACCGACGTGTCAGACCCGTGAATGTGAGCAAATGTGGAGTTTGCGGACAAACCGGAATAGGTGATGTTGTTCAGAGTCAAAGTGCTCGCGACAGTATCATAACTTAAGGTCCCCGATCCTGATCCGGTTCCGCCGGCTCCAACTGTTCCGGCCTGAGCCGCGTCGAGACTGACGGTGAAATTTTCTGTGGCGGCGAACGACATCTGGTTGAGAGCGAATAGCCCGGCGGTGATCGCAGTAAGAAATGCTTTTTTCATAAACGATTTCGGTTGTCTTTACGCTTTGCTGTCTCTGGTGACGAGCTAAATCCCGTTTCGAAAATAAGCAGCAAGAGCCTTTTCAGGCCACGTTCTTACGATGATTGGACCGGTATTTTGTTCCCGCAAAGGAGGAATTCCTCAACCATGCCGGATCAAGGTTGCCCCACGGCTTTGGTGAACGCGTTGACCATCTTGATACCGGCGGCTCTGGCGGCATCCATGACTTTCACGATCTGGCCAAAAGGCGCATCGGTGTCAGCACGAATGGAGAGGCTGATCTTCGGATTTTGCGCAACGTGGGTCTTCAATTCCTCCTGCAGTTTCTCCAGCGTCACGGGGCGTGGACCGAGATAAAGATAAGGCTCCTGCTTGGCCACCGTCACCACGAGACTATCTTCTTTGGCGCCGGTTTGGGGGGTCTGTTTCGACTCCGGCAAGGCCAGCTTCAATGCCGGCTGCTGCTTGAAGGTCGTGGTCACCATCATGAAAATCAGCAGCACGATCAGAATGTCGATCAGCGAAATGATAATGATCGTCGGCGGCTGGCGGCGTTTGCGGATGGTAAATTGCATGGCTCACTCATTTCTCGTCGTGAAGATAAAAGCGCCGCAAAAATCCGTCGCACAACGTTTCCATCTCGATGGCCAGCGTCTCCACCTTCTTGTTGTAGTAGCTCCACGCGATCAACGCCGGAATCGCGATCAACAGGCCGCTTAACGTCGTGTTCAACGCGATCGAGATGCCATGGGCGACGATCGCGTTGTCGCCCAGTCCCGTGCGGCTCAGCCCGCTGAACAGGCTGATCAGCCCGTTGATCGTGCCGACCAAACCCAGCAGCGGGGCGATGCCAACAACGATTTCCAGCACGACGATGCCCCGCTCCATCTGCGCGATTTCGTGGCGCGCCCGGGTCTGGATGGCGTCCGCATTTTCGCCCTTGGGCCAACTGAGATGTTCCACCGCCACCAGCAGCAGCCGGCTCAAGGCCGACGGTTGTTGCTCGCAGATCCCGTGCAGCATGCCCAGATCCTCTTTGGAGCGGCAGAGGTCCAGCGCCTTTTCCACTTCGGGCGGGATGATCTTCTTCCACCGCAGCGCCAGGCCGCGCTCGATGATGAAGGCCAGGCCGATAATGGAGGTCGGCACCAACAATAACATGACCGGTCCGCCGTCTTTAAGGAATTGCCACATAAATTTTTGATTTCGTCATAGCGCAGACTGCGAATCCGCACCAAGAGATTTTTCGTGCACTCGGTTCGCCTAAAACTCGTAGTAGAAGGTAAACGTGATCAGCCGGTGATCTTTGGCAATCGTCCGCCGCATTTCGTTCGGCCAGGGCGCATAAGGCGAGGGATCGGAAATGGCCTTCTGGCAATACAACGCCAGCGCGTCACCCACGTCGGATTCGAGCACCTTCAGTTCGCTGACGCGTCCGTCGGAATGCAGGCGGAACTCCAGCACCACCTTGCCTGGACGCGTGGGTGTGGACGTCGAGTCAAGAATGTCGTACCAGCGTCTTGAAACCGCCGCGATGATGGCCGCGTCATAGTCGCCAAACGGAGTCCGCTTGGCATCGAAGGCGGGAATAATCGTTCCGTGCCGTTTGACGCCGCCCTCTTGTTGCATTTTTGGGCCTGGAATCAGTCCCTTCTGCAACTGCGCCTCCAGGATTGTGCGCGGGCGCTTCGGCTTCTCCTCTACCTTCGGTTTTGTGTCGGCGGGCCTGGCCAGGGCGAGATCGCCGGGCTTCTGCTTGAGTTCAGGTTCCGGCTTGAAAGGTTCCGGCTCCGGTTTCAGCGGCGTGAGCGGCCGGGGCGGCGCCGGACGCAGTGTGTCCATGACCTTGGGCACGTGTTCCTGTTTGCCCTCGATTTTTGGCTTTTCGGAATCAAGCGCAACCTCGGGATTGGCGGCGATCGAGTTGAACGCGGAATAGTTCTTAGTGTCCTTCGGCGGCTCGGCCGTCGCTTGCGACGGGTCCACCTCGACGAAGGTCAACGTCGGCGGTTCCTGGTCGGTCGGAGGAGGACTCCGTTGTTCTTCAGCAACTCGTCTGGAAAGATCCAGCACCGACCTCAACCAATCCGGGAGATGCAGGAAATAACTCACCTCCAGCATGCCGAACAAAACCAAATGAACGGCCAGCGATAGAGCCAGCGCGCGCGCGACGGAATTGGCCGCCAGCCGCGCCCGATAGCTATGAATCGACGCCCAGTCCATACGCGGACACAATGAAGGACGTGACGCGCCCGAGCAACTGTTTGTTCAAAAAACGACCTGGATCGGAAAGGCGCCGAGTTGAAGTTGCGACCAGCCCGACAGCCCGCTCAATGTCCGCCGGGCGTCAAAAAAGAAGGGTTTCTAAGCAACATCCTGGCGACAAAGAACAAACCGATGGCCAGGATAATTCCCACGAGGGCCATCACGATGTTTTTGAGTGAACGGCCGAGCCGCCGCAGCCTTTCGGACTCTTCCTTTTGGGCCGCCTGGAACAATTCAAACTCCTGTTCGAGGGAAAACGCCACGAGGTTTTCCTCCTTGAGCTGCAGGGCCAGCCAATACGCCTGGGCGTCGCCGAAACCGCTCGGCAATTTCTTCAGCAACTCCGGCGATGCGCCGCCAAATCCGGCCTGCTGCCAGAACGGAGACCGCTCTTGCGTCCAAAGGCGGACCAGCCCGTGATTCCGCGCGACGATCTGGAGTCGCTCCCAAAGCTGCGCGCGAAACCGGTCTTCCTGCTCCGGTTGCGTGAACGCTTCGCTGTGGAGTTGGCCTTGTTTGCCTTCGATGTGCAGTCCAATGGCGCCCAGAAGATCACTTTCATTGCTGACGAGCAGTTGAAATTCCGTCAGCCGCCTTTCCAGGTCGAGCACCTGCAGCCGCGTCCGTTCCCAAAGTTGCTTCAACCCATTCAAATCATCCACCGTCGCCCGGCGCACGGTAAGTTCCGACGCATTCATCTCTCCCAGTGTAAGGGCGGGCGGGCGACGGGTAAAGATTTTGGTGGCAAAAGGCCGGCTTTGAGAAAAACTCTCGCGCCGTGAAACGACGGATCCGTCCGCGCTTTGAATGACGCAATCGGAACCAGCACAACCTCGAGTCAAGCCGGACAACCTGCTCGGCGTCCTCGCCTTTTTGCGCAAGTATCCGACGCAGGTGGCGCTGTCGGTCTCGCTGCTGCTGGTCAACATCGGCATTGAAATGGCGCTGCCGCAAATCCTCGGCAGCGCGATCAACAACCTGGGCTGGCACGCCGAATGGGGCGCAACCTTTGAGCTGAAGGCCTACGTTCTCCTGTTCATCTCTCTTGTCCTGGTTCGCACGGGCAACGGAATCATCCTCGGCCCGATCCGAAATCGTCTCGTGCAGCGGACGCTCGGCGATATCCGCACCGCCATCTACGATGCCATCCAGCGGCTCGCCTTCCGTTACCACGACAAGTCAAATACCGGCGAACTGATCTCCCGCTCAACCACCGACGTCTGGCGTCTCCAGGATTTTCTGTTCGCCTGCCTCTTCTTGAGCTTCGACATCGTTGTCGCTCTCTCGGCGACGGCCATCCTCATCTTTGCGACGAGCGCGGCGTTGGGCACGGTGACGCTGCTGACACTGGTCCCCACCATCGCGCTCATCGCCTTGTTTGCCAGCAAACTGCAACCGCAATGGCGCAAAGTGCACGACCTTCACGGGGCGATGACCACTGTCATTCAGGAAAACATCGCCGGCGTGCGCGTCGTCAAGGCTTTCGCCAAAGAGTCGGCGCAGGTCAAAAAGTTTCGCGACAAGAAGGAAGTATTTCTCGGCACGTTGCTGGACACCGTGAACTACTGGGCGGCGCGCGTGCCGTTTGCGCAATTCGTTTTCGGCCTCGGATTGCCACTCGCGCTGTGGATCGGCGGCCGGCAGGTCATTCGCGGCGAACTGGCCATCGGCGATTTGGCGAAGGTCGTGTTCTATTTGATGGCGATTGGCCATCGGGTCGGCATGGTCGGCCAATTCACGAATATCATCCAAAACGCCAGCGCCAGCGCCGAACGCATTCTCGAAATCATCCACGAACCGCAGGTGATAAAAAGCGGCAGGCGCGATCTGCCCGCTTTGGGTCCGACCGCAACGCCAACCATGACCCCTCCCGGGAGGGGAACCACCGGGCGGCCAGCCCGCGGAAGCTCCCCTTCTTTGGATGAGCCGGACGCAGGTCAGCGTCGGCCGGAACGCTTCGGTCGCATTGAGTTCGACCACGTCAGTTTTAAGTACTATGATGGCAAAGCGTCCCTCACCGACCTCAGCTTTGAAGCCAAATCCGGCCAAACCATAGCCATTGTCGGCCCAACCAGCTCCGGCAAAACGACGCTGGTGAATCTGATCCCGCGCTTTTACGACGTTTCCGGCGGCCGCGTGCTGCTGGACGGCGTGGACGTGCGCGAATTGAGGCTCGAACAACTCCGCCGCAGCGTCAGTGTGATCTTTCAGGAGACGTTTCTTTTCAACGCCATTGTGGCGGAGAACATTGCTTATGGCCGGCCCGATGCGTCGCGAAAGGAAATCGAGAAATGCGCCCGCGCCGCGCAGGCGCACGAGTTCATTATGGAACTCGAAGACGGCTACGACACGGTCGTGGGCGAACGCGGCGTCACACTCAGCGGCGGACAGAAGCAACGCATCGCTATCGCCCGCGCCTTTCTGATGAACCCCCGTATTCTGATTCTCGACGACGCCACCGCGAGCGTGGATTCGCGCACGGAACGCTTGATTCAGGAAGCCATGCGCCAGTTAAGCGCCGGGCGCACGACGTTCGTCATCGCACACCGTTTTTCGACCGTGCAGCACGCCGATCTGATTCTGGTGCTGAAAGAAGGTCGCGTAGTGGAACGCGGCACGCACGACGAACTGATCAAGCGCGGAGGATTTTATTCCGAAATTTTTGAGCAGCAGATTAATAAATGAATCGTCAGTCGTCAGTTGTCAGTTGTCGGTGGCCGGAGTCATTCGCCCGGCTCCTCAGTTTCCTCTTTCATTTTCACGGTTCCGATGGACTTCAAGTAGGCATTAAGACGCGGGGCGAGTTCATCAATGAGCGGCTTGATCCGCTTCACTTGCGGTTCTTCGATGAGCTTGCGGCGGAACGCGCGTCGGAGAAAATGTTGTGTTTCTCTGAGCGACCCGCGCGCCGTTCTGACGAAACGTCGGTTATCCTGATAACTGCCGCGTCCGGTCCCCTCCGCGATGTTCGCCCCCACGCTGTCAGCCGCGCGGACCAACTGGCGTCCCACAGTGTCTCGCGCGAAAATGTCCCACCCGACCACCAGATCCCAGATTTCATCGGCCAGCTTTTCCGAGAGTCGATACACCCGCAGACTTTCGAATGCGCTCTTCATAGGTCCTTTTTCGTATTGATTTCGCTCAGGTTAGTGGCTCCAGCACGGAATGCAACTGACCACTGACCACTGACCACTGACCACTGACCACTGACCACTGACCACTGACCACTAACAACTGACCACGAACTTTGGCTGCAAAAGACGACCTCCTGTTGGAAGAAGAGTTCGCGCAGAAGCCGATGAGCAAGGCGACCTTTCTGCGCCTGCTCAGCTACGTCCGTCCGTACTCGCGGACGGTCCAGCTCAACCTGCTGTTCACCTTGCTGGCCACCATTTCGCAATTGCTCGGCCCGAAGTTCATTCAAATCGGCATCGACCGTTACCTCACAAACTTTTCCAGCGCGCAAGCGGCTTTCCACGGCATCCTCGTCGTCAGCCTCATTTACCTTGGCAACCTCCTGTTCGGATGGTTCCTTTCCGCGGCGCAGGTCAAGAGCGCCATCGCAGTCGGTCAGGGCGCGATGAACGATCTGCGGCTGGCTGTTTTCGAGCACATCCAACGCCTGTCGCTGAACTACTTCGACAAAACGCACCAGGGCCGCATCATCAGCCGCGCGGACACGGACATCGATTCGCTCGACCGCGTGTTGACCTGGGGCGCGAATCAATTGCTCGCCAGCGCGCTGACGTTGGTCGGCGTCGTGGTTCTTATGTTGCGATACGACTGGCGCTTGTGCCTCGCCGTCAGCGTGGTCATCCCGCCGCTGGCTGTGGCCACGGGGCTTTTCCACAAATACGGCATGAAGGCCTATCGCGAGTTGCGGGTCCAGACCTCGCGTATCACCGGCGCGATGGCGGAGAACATTGCCGGTGTGCGCGTCGCCCAGGCGTTCGCGCGCGAGGAGGAAAACCTGCTGCGCTTCCAGCACCTGCAAGGCGTCTATTTCGACCGTTTCCTGGTGGTCGCGCGAATTTTCCACACTTACCTGCCGTTTGTCGGTCTGGTGTCGGGACTCGGCACGGCGATCATCCTCGGGTACGGCGGATCGCTCGTGATGCAGCGCGAAATCACCGTCGGCGGGTTCGCCGCGTTCATCCTGTACCTCGGCATGTTCTTCGGCCCGATTCAAACGATGGGCGACCTCTACAACGCCGTGCTGTCCGCTGCCGCCAGCGCCGAGCGCATTTTTCAACTGCTCGATACCAAACCACAAATCAGCGACCGGCCCGACGCGACGGCGCTGGCCCCGGTGCGCGGCCACATCCTCTTCGACAACGTTTACCTCCGCTACGACACCACGCCCCAGGAGACGTGGATTCTCAAAGACATTTGTTTTGAGGCCAAACCGGGCGAGACCGTGGCGTTGGTCGGCGCGACGGGTTCCGGCAAAACGAGCATTATCAGCTTGCTCGCCCGCTTTTACGAACCCCAACAGGGGCTCATCACGATGGATGGGATTGACATTCAGTCCTCCACGCTCGAATCGCTCCACAAACAAATCGGCCTCGTGACGCAAGACAACTTCCTGTTCACCGGCACCGTCATGGAGAACATCCGGTTTGGCCGCACAGACGCGACCGACGACGAAGTCATCGACGCGGCGAAGACACTCGGCGCACACGACATCATCCAGCGCTTCGAGAAAGCCTATGACACGCCAGTGGCCGAGCGGGGCTCAAACTTCAGCGCCGGCGAACGGCAGCTCCTCTGCTTCGTTCGCGCGATGGTCGCCCGGCCCCGCATTCTGATCCTGGATGAAGCGACGAGCGCCGTTGACCCGCACACAGAGGTTGTCATCCAACGCGCGCTGGAAAAACTGTTTGAGCGCCGGACCAGCTTCGTCATCGCGCATCGGCTCTCGACAGTCCGCAACGCGCATCAGATTCTGGTGCTCCAACGCGGAGAAATCATTGAGCGCGGCACGCATGACGAGCTTCTCGCTCGCGGCGGCCATTACGCGAGGCTTTACGAGGAGTTTGTCAGACATTGACACTGCGAGTCGAACCGGCTCGGATGTACTCCCGAGACTCGGCGTGATCACTAACGCGGATCCGTAACGCGGCCGAGAAACAGACTCGCGCCGCTCGGCCGGTGCTGGATGGCGAAGAGGAACGGATGATCCACGCGCACTTCGACAGGCTTGACTGGTTCATGAATCCCCATCGTCATCATATGTATCGCGGTAGCAGCGGCAGCTTCGGTGCCTCCCTCATCTAAACTCAGAAAGGTTTTGTGGAAAGCCTCCGTGAGATAGAGGTAATCGTCTGCGCGCCGTGGAGCGATGCGCTCAAAGTTCGCGCTGCGGAGTGGCTCATCAAAAGCGCTTTTCATTCCGAGGGCTTTCAATTTCTGTCCCAACGGGAGCATCGGCGGCTCCAGCTTGAACCTGGGCAGGTAAAGCGTCACGTCACGCGTTTCCCACTTAACTCGCCCGGCCAGCAAACCAGAAGTCAACTTTGCCTCCAGCGCAGCAAGGCCGTCCCGCTTGTCGGGTAACAAGACGAGAAATGCGATCTGATGATCGCCATACGGCAGTTGCAAAAAGCTGAATCCATCGCCCCTGGCGTAGGGGAACTCGCGTGTCTGCGTCATCAGGGGAACATTAACCCTCTTACCTCCGCTCAGGTGAAACGGACCAGGCCTGGTTGCCGAGGTTTGGAACGGTTCAGCCCACGGCGCTTTCAAATAAATCGCGTTCACGAGCACAAGCCTCGTGAGTTTGTCCAAGGCACCGTCAGGAATCAGATTGCGAATCCGCTGTCGTGTCTGCTCTTCCACCCAATCATTGATATGCTTGGCGGCGCCGGACGGATTGCTGACGAAGTCCAGCGGTTCAAACGGAGCGGCGTAATTGTCTTTGACCAGCGCCAGAAACGGCGCGCGAAAGTCGTAGCCGGATTGCCCGAACAAACGATAGGCGACATTCAGGATGATCGGATCGTTTGTGAGGCCCCATTGTTTCATCTGCACAACGTTGGTGACACTCTCTTGCACAATCTCATCGAGCGCCGTTCGCAGTGCGGCAAACGAGCGGTTTACCTCCGAGTCGTCTTTGGGAAAGTGGAGCACTTTCCTCATCTCCTCGCGCGTGACGCCGTCAGCGCCGGCATACGCCATGGCCAACGCGCTTTGGATGGAGTAGGGCGAGAGGAGCGCGTTGGCATCCGGCGGCTCGGCTTTGCGCAACAGATCGATCCCGAGCGCGTTGATGGCCTTGGCAGCGGTCGAAGTGGGTTCAGCCGCGAGCACGGGCGCGGCGGAGAGAAAGGTGGCAAACAGCAAGGTTTTCATAAACCTCGGTGCTACTATCCATAAAGTTTTCGCAGGCTGCGCAAATTTTGAGGGCGAGGCAACTTGTTGTTGTAGCGCAGGTTTCCAAACCTGCTGTATCGCCGATTTCCAAATCGGCGGGGCGTGCGATGACTCTCGGTTGGCGGGTTAGGAAACCCACGATACAGCAGACTTGGAAGTCTACGCTACTTCGGTTGCGGCTGGGCCGCGCTAAGTCTTATCCGTTGACGCCGATCTTTGCGGATTTTCGGGGCGAAGGCAATCGCAAAGCGGGCGCGCGATACGACGGATTGCCGCCAATCTGCGCTACGGGTATGAATTTTCAGGCCTAAGGAGCGCCGCCGCAGAGGAGACTTGTTTCAATTCGTGGAAATTCGTGTAATTCGTGTCTCATGACTTTCGCCCAGGCCAAAGCCCGCCACACCGAACTCGCCGATGAGATCGACCGGCACGATCACGCCTATTACGTCGAAGGCCGGCAGCTCATCACCGACCGCGAATACGACCAGCTTTTCGGAGAACTCCAGAAACTGGAAAAGGACTTTCCCAAATTGGTCACTCCGGAATCGCCCACCCAACGTGTCGGCGGCGCGCCCAGCGAAAAATTCGCTCGCGTCAAACACCTCGTGCCGATGCTCTCGCTCGACAAGGTCGCAGCCGCCGAGCATCCGACCAGCGCCGAGGAACCTGACCGTGAAAAACGCAATCGCGCGCAGGACGAAAACACGCTCGCCGAACTCCGCGCCTTCGACACGACGATTCGCAAACACCTCGGCCGCGACAAAATCCAATACGTCATGGAGCCGAAGGTGGATGGCGTGTCCATCAGCGTCCATTACCGCCACGGCAAGCTCGCGCTCGGAGTCACGCGCGGCGACGGCGCCGAAGGCGACGACATCACCGCCAATCTCAAAACCGTCCGTTCGATTCCGCTGGAACTGAAAACGAAGAATCGACTCGCGCTGATCGAAGTGCGCGGTGAGGCGTACATGGCGACGAAGGATTTTGAGGCCATCAACGCCAAACTCGCCGCCGCCGGTGAAAAGCCGTTTCCCAACGCCCGCAACGCCGCTGCCGGCACGCTCAAGCAGCTCGATCCGCGCCTCGTCGCACAACGTCCCATTCGCGCCGTGTTTTACGCCACCGGCGCATGCGACGGCATTGAATTCAGGAAACACTCGGAAATGCTCGAAGCGCTCGGGCGATTCGGTCTGCCCACGCAAAAGCTCTGGTGGGTTTGCGACGGCATTGAAGAGGTTTTGAAAGTTTACGCAGACAAAGTCGTCGCGCATTACGACGAAGACCACGACCTGCGCCGGCGTTTGCCCTACGAAATCGACGGCATCGTGCTCAAGGTCAACACGCTCGCTGACTGGGCACGCATTCCGGGTCGCAGCCGCTCGCCGGGCTACGCCATCGTCCACAAGCCCGTGCCCTGGATCACGCCCGCCGAGACGCGCCTGCGCGACATCACCGTGCAGGTCGGACGCACCGGCGTGCTCACGCCCGTGGCCGAACTCGATCCCGTCTTCGTGCAAGGCTCGACGATTTCACGCGCCACGCTGCACAACGAGGACGAAATCCGCCGCAAGGACATCCGCATCGGCGACACCGTGGTCATCCGCAAGGCCGGCATGGTGATTCCCGAAGTGACCGAGGTGGTGAAAACCAAACGTCTGCCGGGTGCGAAGGAATTTGATCTGTTCGAACACCTCAAAGGCAAATGCCCCGCGTGCGGCGGGCTGATTGCCAAGGAAAAAATCAAAACCGGCAGGGCCGGGCTGCCGCACGGCCAGGAGGCGCAGGAGCGCGTCTCTGCCGACGAGGAAGTCGCCTGGCGCTGCCAGAACATCGCGGGGTGTCCTGCGCAACTCATGCGGCGCGTCGAGTATTTCGCGCAGCGCAAGGCGCTCGACCTCGAATCGCTCGGCGGCATCGTTGCTGAAAAGCTCGTCGAACGCGGACTCGTCAAGGAACCGCTCGACCTGTTCGATCTGAAGCTGGAGCCGTTGGCAAAACTGAATCTCGGCACGGACGATGAGCCACGTGTGTTCGGCGAGAAGAACGCAACCAAGGTCCTCGACGCGCTCCAGCGCGCAAAGACTGCTCCGTTGTCCCGTTGGATTCATGCGCTGGCGATAGCCGACGTCGGCGAGGCCACCGCGAAACAACTCGCCGCCACCCACGATTCGTTGGAAGCGCTCGCCGGCTCCAAAGTATTGCGGGACATCCGCGATCTCGGCGCAAAGGAAGCCGAACGCGCCGAAATCAGCCCGCGCTCGCGTCGCAACCCGCCGAAGAACGAAGCCGAAAGACTCGCGCGCGAAAAACGGGACGCCGAACTCAAGGCGGAGATTGCAGAAATCGAGTCGCGATTGGACGCGGGCGGATTGAAAGCCAGGATGCAGGAAGTGGGCCCTGTGGCAGCAGCCGGCGTTCTGGATTATTTCGCGTCCACCGCCGGCAGGAAAGTTCTCGCCCGCATCCGCGAGTTGGGGATCAAGCCGCAAAGTGAAAAGTCCGGTGCCGCCGCCACGACGGGAATTTTCGCCGGGAAAACTTTCGTGCTCACCGGCACCGTGCCCTCGATGACGCGCGAGGAAGCCACGGCAAGAATTGAATCTCTCGGCGGCAAGGTCAGCAGCAGCGTGAGCAAGAAGACCGATTACGTTCTCGCCGGCGAGGAAGCCGGGTCCAAGCTGGAGAAGGCTCAAAAGCTCGGTGTAAAGATTATCGACGAGAAGGAGTTTTTGAAGATGATCAAGGGTGCTTGAGGCCCGACAAACTCGCCCATGAACCGACCCCTCACCCCTTCCCTCTCCCCATCCGATGGGGAGAGGGTGGCCGAAGGTCGGGTGAGGGGGTGGTTCATGGTCCCAATAAGTGCGCAAAAGCGAAAGGAGGCTTCCCATGAACCGTACTCGCAAGTCATTGGAAATGAACAAAACAATCGGGATCGGTTCATGGCCTCGATTCACGTCCGAATTTTGGAGGTGTCCCCTTCCCATGAACCGTACCCCCTCATCCCGTCCTTCTCCCCCAGTGGGGGAGAAGGTGCCCGGAGGGCGGTTGAGGGGGATTCCGACCGGTTCATGGCTTCGATTCACGTCCGGCTTTTTGGAAGTGTTCCCTACCCATGAACCATTCAAAATCATTCTGCTATGAACACAAAGGCCATTTTCGCCCTGGTGCTCTTGCCCGCAATCATTGCCGCCGCGGATGAGCCGAAAGAAATCCCGCTCTGGCCGAACGGCGCGCCCGGCTCGGAAGGTAAAAACGACAAGGAAATCGTTCAGCGCGGCGCGAACGGCGAGCGGAGCGTTTACAGCATTCACAATCCGAGCGTCACGCCCTATCTTCCGCCGAAGGACAAAACCACGGGCGCGGCCGTCATCGTGATTCCGGGCGGCGGGCATCGGGTGCTGGCAATTGATCATGAAGGCTACAACGTCGCGCAATGGCTGACCGAGCGCGGCATCGCGGCGTTCGTGCTCAAGTATCGCCTCGCGCGCGAAACGAATTCGACCTACCAGGTGGAGGTCCATGCCCTCGCTGACACGCAACGCGCCATCCGATTGGTGCGGAGCCGGGCGCAGGAATGGGGCATTGACCCGGCGCGCGTCGGCGTGATGGGGTTTTCGGCGGGCGGTGAACTGGCCGCGTTCGCCAGCATGCGTTTTGACAACGGCGTTGAAGGCGCGACCGACGCCGTGGATCGCCAGAATTCCAGGCCCGCTTTTCAGGCGCTGATTTATCCGGGCAGCTCGCGGAAAATCGAGCCGACGAAGGATTCGCCGCCGGCGTTCCTCGCCTGTGCTTACAATGACCGGCCCGACATCGCAGAGGGCCTGGCCGAGGTGTATCTGCGGTTCAAGCGAGCCGGTGTGCCTGCGGAATTGCACATCTACGGAAGCGGCGGTCATGGCTTCGGCGTGCGCGCGAGCAATCGCAAGCCGGTTGCGACCTGGCTCGCGCGGTTCGAGGAATGGTTGGGGGACAACGGATTTTTGCAAAGGCCGCCTTAAGGACCTTACCTTTGACCTTGGAACGCGAATTACTTGGGCTGCGACCTAAGGACTAATTTCTTGCCCTCATAATTAGGGGCCCATGTCAAAAAATCCAGGAGGATCACTTCTGGTTGTCCTGGATGCTGTTTTAGGTATGTGCCATCAATTGAGAGTGGTTTTTCGTCGTTAGGTTCGTAGCCGCTCAGCACGAACCAGTGTTCGCCACCGGGAGGATTGACGATTTTGTCCCGCTTGGGCATCAGCACCAAAAGAGCGTAACTGCTGTCCGATCGCATTTTCTCAACGGGAACCAAGAGAACGTCGAAATCCAGAAGCCATTGATCTTTGTTGGCGATTTCCTCCAGCGTTACTGGCATGGGATGAAGAACAGCGTCCTCTGCCGGCCGGTTCCCAGCGCCAAGCCATTGACCAGTCAAAACAATTACTCCCCCTATTATTCCCCCTGCAAATATGGCCAAAACATATAGAACATGTGCCCAGATCTTCATTTAATGTGTCTGGTTCATCCTTTGCTCGTTGCTCCGCGGGTTAATGATCCATCGCAGGAAAATTCAGGCCGATTGGTTCCAATGTTGATCGCTACCAAGCGATCCGCCGCGCCCCATTCATACGTGTTGGTTGAAGTGCTCGTCACCGCAGAGATTAAATTCCCGTTCAGATCATACGTCAATGTCTTCGCGACCGCGTTGTTCGTTGCCTGGGTAGGGCTGTTGAAGTAGAGGAAGGAGCATTGGCTGCTTTCGGGGCGGGAGCGAAGTTGGCTTACGCTACGGACGGGCGAAGTCCTCAGCGTTGGGGGCCTTGACACTGCCACCATTGCACGGCTGCTC
>QHNT01000167.1 GCA_003218515.1 Verrucomicrobiota bacterium
TGTCACTGATGATTCTGACTGCGCTGCAAATTGCGGTCCTGGTGGTCGTCGTTGACGATGCCGCCGTGGCTTGTCGCGCATAAGGCAATTTCGACAAGAACCCACGGCCGGCGACGGTCGTGGGTTTTTTCTTTGCCAGCGATTTCGCCGCCACAAACGAAGACAGGCAATGATTAAAAGAAAGATTAAGAACGTTGCCCGCCACAGTCGCCCTGCTTAATCTTTCATCCTACTCTTAATCCTTCATCGCATGAGCAAAACGACGACCGAACCGAAAACGGCCACGACCCACGAACGGGCCGAGGTCGGCCCGACGATGCAAGGGAGCGAAATCCTGGTCGCCGCACTCGAACGCGAAGGGGTGGACACCATTTTCGCCTATCCCGGAGGCGCGAGCATGGAGTTGCACCAGGCGCTGACGCGGTCGAAGAAAATTCGCACCATCCTCCCCCGGCACGAACAGGGCGGCGCGTTTGCCGCGGAAGGCTATGCGCGGGCCACCGGCCGGGCCGGGGTGTGCATGGCCACCAGCGGTCCCGGCGCGACCAACCTGGTCACCGGCCTCGCGGATGCCTACCTCGACTCGATTCCGGTCGTCGCCATCACCGGCCAGGTGCCGCAGCACATGATCGGCAAGGGCGCGTTCCAGGAGACCGACATTTTTGGGCTGACTCTGCCGATTATGAAACACAGTTACCTGGTCACGGACGTGAATGACATTGCGCGAATCGTGAAAGAGGCGTTCCACATCGCGCAGACGGGACGGCCCGGCCCGGTGATTGTTGACATTCCCAAGAATGTGCAACAGCAACGCACACAACCGGTGTTTCCCAAGGAGATCAATTTGCGCGGTTACAACCCGGACAAAAAAGCCGACGATGTGGCGTTGAATGAGATCATCGGGTTGATCGAAAAGTCCGAGCGCCCGGTGCTCTACTGCGGCGGCGGCATCATCAGCGCCAACGCCAGCGAGGAACTGCGCGAGTTTGCCGAAGCCGCGGAGATTCCAGTCACCACGACCATCATGGGCGTGGGTGCATTTCCGGAGACACACTCGCTCTCGCTGCGGTGGCTCGGGATGCACGGCACGGCCTACGCTAATTGGGCCGTAAGCGGTGAATTCCAGAAGGACGGCGACAAGCCCGTGAAAATCGCGCCGGGTGCCGACTTGTTGCTCGCGTTTGGCGTTCGTTTCGACGATCGCGTCACGGGCAAGGTGGACAAGTTCTGCGAGACCGGCACCATCGTTCACATCGACATCGACGCGTCGGAGATCAACAAGAACAAGCCGGCCAATCTGCCGATCGTCAGCGACATCCGATATGCGCTGCATCGCTTGAACGAGATGATCCGGAAACGGCCGATTCAGAAAAAGTTCCCGGCCTGGCACAAGCAAATCACGGAGTGGAAAGCGAAGGCGCCGCTGCGGTATCGTGTTACCGAGGAAGTCTTGAAATCGCAGCATATGCGCGATCACATGGATGGCAAATCGAGCGAGGTCATCCTGCCGCAGATGGTCATCGAGTTGCTCTACGAATTGACCAAAGGCGAGGCGATCATCACTACCGGGGTCGGCCAGCATCAGATGTGGGCCGGGCAGTATTACCAATACAAGTATCCGCGCCAGCTCCTCACCAGTGCGGGACTGGGAGCGATGGGCTATGGCTATCCGGCCGCGCTTGGCGCGAAGGTTGCCCGACCGGACAAGCAGGTCATTGACATTGACGGGGACGGCTCGTTCCTGATGAACGTGCAGGAACTGGCGACCGCGCACATCGAAAAGATCGCCGCCAAGGCACTCATCCTGAACAACCAGCACCTCGGCATGGTGGTGCAGTGGGAAGACAAATTCTACCAGGGCAACCGGGGACATACCTATCTCGGTGACCCGGAAAACCGACAGCAGATTTACCCGGACTTTGTCGCGATGGCGAAGAGCTTCAACGTGCCGGCGGAGCGAGTCATGTTCAAGAAAGACCTCCGCGCCGCAATGCAACGGATGTTGGACTCGGACCAACCCTGTCTTCTCGACGTCATTACGCCTTACACGGAACACGTGCTGCCGTTCATCAAAGCCGGTGGCACGGTGGCCGACATGATTTACCAGGAAAGGTAAGAGAAGTTTTCAAAAATCCGAAGCCGGGCGCAAACGCTTGTCGCTCGGCTTTTTTTTGTTAGGCTGCGACCCATGTTCGGCGTCATCGTCTGTCTCATCACTCTTTGCTTTGCCGGGCGGGTTTGCGCGGCGGAACGTCATTTCGATTTCAGCGGCGCCCGGCTCAACGAGCCACCGCCCGGCTTCCGCAGCACCGTGTCCGGCGAGGGAAAACCCGGGGATTGGAAGGTCGTGGAGGACGAGTCCCGCCCGTCCATCGCCGTGCCGGACGCGACACCGTCAGTGGCGATCCGGCATCAGGCGCTGGCTCAATTGTCGCGCGAGGCAACCGGCGAACACTTCCCTTTGCTCATCTTTGAAGATCAATCGTTCGACGATTTCACACTGACAACTAAATTCAAAACCGTAAGCGGTTCGGTCGAACAAATGGCCGGCGTCGCCTTTCGCATCCAGGATGAAAAGAACTATTACATCGCACGGGCCAGTGCGCTGGGCAACAATTTCCGGTTTTACAAATTCGTCAACGGAGGGCACACGGATCCCATCGGTCCGACCATGGAAATTCGATCCAACTTCTGGCATGAACTCACCATTGAGTGTGTCGGCAACAGGATCCGTTGCTTTCTCGATGGCAAACAGGCCATGCCGGACATCACCGATACCACGTTTACGGAGGGCAAAGTCGGCTTCTGGACCAAGTCCGACTCGGTCAGTTATTTCGGCGACACAAAGATCGTTTACCGGCCGAAAGAACCCGTGGCCGCGCTCCTGGTCAGAAAGATGTTGGAACGGTATCCGCGTCTGCTCGGCCTGAGGGTTTACGGGACAACCGAACAGAAGCGGGATCTCCACGTCATCGCCAGCGACAACAACCAGGATCTCGGCCGACCGGCCAGCGAGGTGGAGAAGGACGTGGTCGCGCGCGGCGTGGTCTATTGCGGTCGCGGCAAGAAAGAAACCCTTCTCACTCTGCCATTGCACGACCGAAATGGTGAAACGATTGCCGCTGTGCGAGTCGTTCTTCGGCCCTACCCAGGGCAGACAGAGCAGGCGGCCTTGGCGCGCGCCACGCCGATTGTCAAAGAAATGGAAAGACGCGTCCATTCCGCAACAGACCTGAGCCAATGACCCTGATGATGAGATCGACTAATACCAGGTCGCAGCGGTATTCGGAGCATCAACACCTGCATTGCATGTGGCAACTGGCCGCACGATGCCCTCTCGCAATGGTCCGGTTTTCTTCGAGAAACGGCATAGGAATCTCGTTTTCGAACCGCATTGTTACGCTCGCACTTTTGCAATTTTAAATGTCGCCGGAAGGCCCGCAATTGGCGGGGATTCTCTCCTTTTTTCATCCTGCCGAGACTTCGGCCGTCTTTATGCTCAGTGAGCGCGCATGAAGTCCGGTATTTTTTTTGAGAGAGACGGCATCTTGAATTTGACGAAGGTCGAGCGTGGTCATCAGGTCGCGCCGTTGTCTTTCGACCAATTTCAGGTGAACCCGGCGGCGACGGAGCCATTGCAGAAATTGAAAGCGGCCGGATACGTTCTGCTGGCGACGACCAATCAGCCCGGCTTGTCGCGCGGCTATCTGCCGCGCCGCGAACTGGACCGGATGCACGCACTGCTCAAGCAGCGGCTGCCGCTGGACGATATTCTGGTCTGTCCGCACGACGAAACGGACCATTGCCCTTGCCGCAGACCCCAGGCCGGCCTGTTGATGGAAGCGGCGTTCAAATGGCACCTGGACCTCGAACGCTCTTGCGTGATCAGCGACAAGTGGCAGGATGCCCAGGCAGCCCATGTCGCCGGTTGCACCTCACTGATGATGAAGTCCCCGTGGATCGGAAAAGGGCACCACGATTTCGTGCTCTCGAATCTTTCCGAATTGGCGCAGAAGATCGATCAACTGTTCTCCTCGAACCTGTTGCTGATGCACCGGCCTTGAGCGATCAGAACGTTATGCCAATCGTCGCGCGCAGAAGCAGGTCGTTGCGGGTGACACCGGCTGCCGGCTGGGTGTCGTATTGATCGATCGCGGTTAAGTTCAGGTTAAGATTGTTCGACAGCAGGTATCGCAGGTTGGATTCGAAGCGCATCCGATACTCCCCGAAGCTGTCGGTGAAACGCGGGAAAAATTCAAACTTTTCGTCCAGGATCCATTTCCTGCTGATTTTCGCCGACATCAATTCCCCCAGACGTAGCGCTCCGTAATCCTTGGTGGTGTCGTTTGAAAATTGTTGTCTCTGATAGTTGACGCCCCCGTCCACATTCAACGCGAGATTGGTGCGTGTGAGCAATTTGTAACCCAGGCCGAAGCTGTCATCGTAACTGAGATCAATCTTACGGATTTCGTTGTAGCCCGCGCCGGCGGCGTTGAACAGGAAGGTCCGCTTCAGTTTGTCCACGTCCAGCTCAACCCGAACGCTGCCGCTCATGTCATTGGCCGAAAGGATGCCGTCGGTCTCGCCGTAATTGGCGAGGTAATCCACGATACTCCGAAAGCGGTCTTTGCCGTAAGTCCACTTGGCGCGGCCGTAATAGAGCTGGCGATCACTCTGGTTGTATTGCAGGTCCGCGCCGATCTGGGCGTCGAGTTTCCAGTGCTTCGGCGGCTTGGGTTTGACCGGAGGGGGCTGGGCTGGCGGGGGTTTGGCCGCCGCCGCCGCGGCTGGTTTCGGAGCCGGCGCAGGCTGGGCCGTTTGCGCGGGCGGCGGATTGGTGGCCGCGGTGGGCGCCGGCGGCGGCGCGTTCGTTGCGGTCGCGGTGGCCGGCGGAACCGCGGTCGGTTTGACCGCTGCCGGCTCCGCGTGCTTCCTTTCCAGTCGTTCGACTTGCGCGACCGGCACGATAATTTTTCCCAGCAAACTGTTCGTGATCGTCACACTGTCAACGCCCAAAGAAATCATCTCGCCTGTGATTCGATCTCCGTTGCGCAGATGCAAAGTGACCGTCTCCGCCCGGCACGCATGAATGTGAAGAAGCCAGACCAAGACCAGCCAATACCAGCCTGTGCAGACATCCAAGTTACGGTTTCGGCGTTTCGGCATGATTGGTCGATGAAGCTTGGGATGGCGGCGGAAGGTCGTTGGAAGAACCGCGGCGGGCGCCGCCGCCAATGAGGATTCGCCCTTCGCGATCCACCCGCAACACCGGGCGCGTGTCGGTGTATTCGTAAGTCTGGCGCACGAGCAATCGACCGTCCGAATTGATGACGGAGTAATTGAAGCTCTTGGCGGCGGTCTGGTAGAGCACGTGCAAGTTGCTCGATTTGTCAATTTGGCATTCGGGTTTGCTGAACGAAATCATCGGGCCGATGGGAAAAACACGAAAGACACGCGACTCGGACTGGTCGGACACCCGAGCGTAAAGTTTCAACTGCTTCAGGTGAATCGCCTGCTGCAATGCGTACTTGCGGACTTCGGGCGGCTGGCCCGCCGCGTTCGGCACGCCGAAGTCCTGCTCCCACAGCTTCGTGCCGGCGATGATGTCAAACGCCTTGGGCTTGCTGAGCAGTTCCTTGTCCCACTGTTTCAGCTTCACCGTGGCCGTCACCAGGTACCGGCCCGGCCTGGTCAGCGCAAAATAACCCGCTACCTCGACGCGGCGGGTGACCACGGTGGAGGATTCAACGTCAAATTCTCCCTGCACCGGAACGTCGACGGACCCCGGCACGATGTAATTGTCCCGGCCCTCAATCGTGAAACGCAGCCAGTCGTTGTCCTTCCCCAGGTGAAGCGTCTGCCCGGAAAAATTCGTGATGCGCACGCCGACCTCGAGCGATTCACCCGGGAGAAACTGGTCCTGATCCAGCGCCAGTTCCACGCTCACTTGCGCCGACACCAGCGGCGCCAAGGCAAAACAACACCCCGCCAGCGGCAGCAAAAATTTCATGTGAGCAATTTAGGCGACGATGACGCGGAGGCAAGCCGCAAATCCAACCAGCCAACGTTGAACTGCGTCCACCGAGAGGCGAATGGTGAACGCGCCGCCAACGCGTAATCGGACGCCACCGAAGCAAGGCTTATTCAAACCGCGACTGTCTTTTAGAAGTTGTTTTGTTGAATTGAACCGGCTCAGCGCCCGCGAGTCGCATGCTCATCGCAGCGCGCGTGTTCTTGCTCCGCATGCCACCGCGGCCTGGTATGAAACGATTTTCCACCCCTCGAAAGCAGCGACTCGCCCCAGATTTGTTCCCTTGCGAACAGCAAAGGTGTAAACCAGTCACAATCCTCAAACAGCCACGACCAGGCAGTAAAAAAATTATGCGACCCTTCTTACCCTCCACGCGGCCAACCAAAAATCTGGCTTGGACCGCATCCTTGCTGATTCTGCTTTCATTGACTCCCAGAGTTTTCTCTCAAGGCTGCGTGCAATCGCGCGGTGCAAGGAGCGGTTTGATGCTGGGTGAGGAGGCCTATCTGGCCGAGGGCAACTGGGAGGGGAACGTGGGTTATCGCTGGCTTCATTCGGATCGGCACTTTATCGGCGGCCAGGAACAACCGCAGCGACAGGCCAACGGCAGTGACGTGGTTAACGATTCGCACTTCATCGATCTGACGGCGACTTACGCTGTGACGAGGCGGTTTGCCCTGAACCTGACGGTCCCTTTCGTGTACTCGACACGATCGTCCCTCTACGAGCACGACGGGACCAACCGTCACACCATGACCGCCAGCGGCCTGTCAGACGTGCGGATTACCAGCACGGTCTGGTTGCTCGATCCTGCGACGCATCACGATGGCAACTTCGCCCTGGGCGTGGGGATTAAATTCCCGACCGGCGATTCTGCCGCCACGGACATCGCGTACCGTCCGACGGGTCCGACATTGCGGTACGTGGATCAATCCATTCAACCGGGCGATGGCGGGTGGGGTGTTACACTGGACGCGCAAGGTTTCCAGAAAATCGTCAAGAACACCTACGCGTACATGCAAGCGTCATATCTGATCAATCCGCAGGAAAAGAACACTCCGACCGGTTATTCCATACCGGACACGTATTTGCTCCGCGCCGGACTCAGCTACACGGTCTGGCCGTCGAAGGGATTGTCGTTAACCCTGGGTGGCCGCATGGAAGGCGTGCCGGTTACCGACTGGTTTGGGGGCAGCGAAGGCGCACGTCGACCGGGTTATTCCGTCTCGATCGAGCCGGGCATCACGTGGCACCAGCAGCATTTCATATCGCTTCTAGCCGACTTCCTGTATCATCCCAGGTTTTGTGAAGGCGCGGGTAATGTCCTAATTTGCTTCAGGTGGGTGCGCCGCTGCCGCGGTGCACGGCGGTGCCGCAGCACCGCCGCCACCAAATTAAAACACTACCAAGGTGCGAAAATTGTTCATCCATGGTTGAATAAATTCATGCGAACCCGATTCATCGCCTCCGGCGTGTTATCTGTTTTCCTGGCATTAGTCGCTCCCACGAAAGGCGCTAAAACCGTCCAACTCACCCGCGCCGAGTATGAAGACCGCGTGGAAGCGGTGTGGACAGCGCAGATCATCGCCGTGCTCATGGCCTGGCCGCACGAGCATCAGGTCGCTTCGACGGTCTGGTTGGATAATTTTCCCAAGCCATACACCGGCGCGCCGGTGGACGACGACTGGTATTACGAGATGTGCGCGGTGCGCGCATTTGAAAGATTCGGCATTCACATGACCGTCGAGCAGCTCGGCCGGCAGTGGCTGGAAAATCATTGCGGTTCGTGGGGATCAAGCGAACAGGCGCGGTTGAATCTGGAGAAGGGCATCAAGCCGCCGGACACCGGCCACCCGCGTTACAACAAACTCTGGTTCACCATCGGTCCCCAGTTCAGCAGCGATCTTTACGGCGCGCTCGCGCCGGGCATGGTCAACGTCGCCGGGCGCATGGCGCGCGAATACGGCCACCTCAACGGCTACGCAGAAGGCACCGACGGCGCGGTGTTCATGGCGGCGATGATCAGTTTGGCGTTTGCGGAAAAGGACACGAAACAAATCGTCCGCAAAGCCGCGCGATTGATTCATCCCGATTCGCCGTCTCGAAAGTGCCTCGACCTGGTCATTGCCATGGCCGAAGCGGGAAAAAGTTTCGAAGAAATCGTCGGCGCTGTCGAAGACCGCTGGCACATCGAATATCCGGCGACGAACAACGCTGTGCCCAATGGAGGGATTGTCGCCGCAAGTGTCTGGTTCGGCAATGGCGACTTTCTGACAACAGTGAATCTCGCCGCTCGCGCCGCCGATTTCACTGATGCCGATTGCAACGCGGCGAACGCGGCATCCGTCGTCGGCGCGATGCACGGCATGAAGTGTCTGCCGAAACACCTCGTGGCACAACTCGGCGACCGCATCGTGGGCGACAGGATGGGCGGAGTGAAATTGACGCCGCCAGTGGACGAAAGAATTTCCGATCTCGCCAAACGCACAGTCGTGATTGGTGAAAAAATTTTGCTGGCCAATGGCGCAAAGCCCGTCGTCGAATCCAACCTGCCCCTGACCTCTCCCAGGAGGGGAACTGCGCCCGATCGCGCGCCGAACAACTCTCATCCGCCGGAGGGGCAATGGGCGGGTTCGGCAACGTCATCAAAACCCCGCGCCGCGTCTCTTCTCATTCCGATTGAACAGCCGGTCACGCAGCTGGCCGAACTCTTCAGTCTCGCCGACTTGATGCGGTATTGGAACCCCGACTGGACGCTGGAGCGCGCGGGATTCGGCGGAGCGGGTGGCGGCATGGCCGGCATTCGCGGTATCACCTATCTCGATGGCGATGTGCTCGCCACCTATCCGCGCGACGAAGTGCGCGGGCTCGTTTTGCGTCGCACGTTGAAGTTGCGTGACAGAGCATCGCTCACATTTCAAGCGGGGGCGGACGCCGGCCGCGCGTGGGAGTTGAACGTTTACGCGAACAACAAGCCGGTGTTGAAACGCGTCATCGACGGCGGCGCGGACAGCGGGCGCAACTGGCAGGAGCTGAAAATTGAGTTGAATGAGTTCGCCGGGCAAAACGTGACGCTGCGTTTGTATCAGCGTGTGCTGGTGGCTGAAAAAACCCCCGGCAACGCGTATTGGAAAAAAATCGAAGTGAAGTGAATCCCCATAAACTTCGTAGCAGCCGACGTAAGTCCCCATGAAGCAATTCCACACCAAAGGGCGTGAAAATTCTGGGAACTGTGCGTGCTTCCCCCTCTCCTGGGGGAGAGGGCCGGGGTGAGGGCGAGCGTTTCCTCCAATCCCATTTTCGGAGGAGGAGGCTCATTCTATTTCGAGCGTCTGACTCCAGTGAATACGGTATCAGCCGGAAACGCCATTCCCGGCAGCCGACCGGCAGCGAAAGACAAACGCCGGCGGAACATTGCGCCAAACGATGCGGCTCGTCTTTACCTCGGCAAAATAATTTTCCAAGCGGTCACGGAACCGTCGGGCGCGGGGCAGCCAGCAGGCGTGAACGTAACTGAACGTCGTAAACATTCCGTCCGGCGCGAGCGACGCTACCACGGCGTTCAGAATGTGCTCCTGGACTTTCACCGCCATGTTCGCCCAGGGCAGGCCGCTGATGATGTAATCCGCTTTGCTGCGCCGGTGCTGGGCGAGATATTTCTGAATTCTTTCCGCTGAGTCGTGATAAACGTTGAGCCGGGGAAAATGCTGGCGAAGTCCGCGCGCGTGTTTCTCATCCAGTTCGAGGGCGAGAAAAGCCGTTTGCTTCCCGATCCGTTCAAGGATCAGGCGAGTGAATGCGCCCGTGCCCGGCCCGAACTCGACGACGGTTTTTGCATCCTTCAAATCGCAGCCGCAAAGCATCGCCTGCGCGAGCGCCGGCGAACTGGGCACGAATGCTCCGACGCGGGCCGGTTCTCGCAGAAAGGCGCCGAGGAACTGCAGCCGTTCCGCCACGGCAGGATCGAGTTTGTCCAGAAAGCTGACGGAGGATGCGCTGGCGCTGTTACTGCGCGCCCGCGCCCGGACTGCATAAAAATCGTTCATGCTTTTCGCCGCGCGAACCCACGGCAGGACATTTTCCGTTGTGCCTCTCTGGACCAGTCTCGTTTGTCCGGCATCCCGATCACGTTCGTAGAGAAACATGATAAAGTCGGCATGCCCGTGCAAGCCAATCCTGCAAGAATTTTGTACCACCACCAACGGTTGCGTGTCGCGGCGAACTGAGGTATCTCTCTGACATCACTGTGAACCCGGAAACTTTACCGCCGCGCCCGAACCATGTGCTCGCGACGTATCGCTGGCCGCTCGTGATCATCGCGCTCGGCCTGCTTGCCTTGTTCGCCTTCCTCGCCTTCCTCTGGGTGACGAAACGGACCTACGACGAAACGCTCGCGCGCGGCGGCAGAGCGGGGGAATACGCCGTGCAAAAGGCGGAGTCGATCGCCGAAAAATTCATGAGCGGCAACATCACCAGAACTTTCGTGGCCGCCATCCCGGAGATTTCCACCACTGGCATCGGCAACCTCGAACTGGCCACAGCCAATCAAACCGAAATCTTCCGTGCTGAAGACCAGAAAAGCATTTTGTGGGAGAAGCTTTACCTCGGCAAAACCGTTTCCGAAATCCGCGTGCCGGTGACGTATCGCTATCACCTGCGCCTGGCCGACCCGTGGCAACTCGACGTTTCGGGCCAGACCTGCGTCGTCCTCGCGCCCGCGATCCGCCCGAGCTTGCCGCCGGCGATTCATACCGACAAAATGGAAAAGAAATCGGACGAGGGCTGGGGCCGCTTCAATGCCCGCGAACAAATGGCGGAACTGGAAAAAAGCATCACGCCGACACTGTCGAACTATGCCGCGGACGAAAGGCACACCGCTCTGGTGCGCGAACAATGCCGGAAGACCGTGGCCGAGTTTGTGAAAACCTGGCTGCTCAAGGAAGAGCACTGGCGGGCTGATCGGTTCCACGCCATCAAAGTCATCTTCACAGATGAGACCAACGCCGCGCCGGAACAAATCACCCCCACCATTCAGTTAAAATAATCCGCGACGGCGGAGGCCCGCGCGGTTATGCTGGGCACAACAACCGACTGCCTGACTCAAATCAAATCAAACCGAATGCCCAAAGTGATTTCCGTGAATTGCCTGTTCGAGACTGGCGCAGCCTGAGGCAGCGGCGGCGAAGCGGCGTGAACGCCGTGCTCCGAGGCGCGGGCTTCAGCCCGCTTCGCCCGGATTTTGGGGAATCACATTTTCGGCGCGGCCAAAAACCATGAAATGCCCGGCCTGCTTCAATCAGCTCAGTTCGACGACCGTCGGCAAACTCACCGTCGATGTCTGTCGCGGCGGGTGCGGCGGCATTTGGTTCGACGCCTTCGAGCTTCAGCAAGTGGACGAGCCGCGCGAATCGACCGGCGAATGGCTGATCCACATCGAGCGCGATCCGAAGCTGCGCGTGGACTTCGCCCGCAGGCGCGCCTGTCCGAAGTGCGACGGAGTGAATCTGAAGCGCCGCCATTTCAGTGCGAAACGGCGCGTCGAGATTGATGAGTGCCCCGGCTGCGGCGGCTACTGGCTCGACGCCGGTGAGCTGGAAAAGATCCGCGGAGAGATGGGCGAAACGGCGCGACAGAAGGAAGCGCACGCGGCCGGCCAGCTCCGGCTTACCGCGTCGGTGCTTCGCTACATTTATCAGATGCGGACGGGGGAACGGATGTAGCCGTAGCGCACGCTTCCAGCGTGCAAGTTTGTGAGGCTTCCCAGCCTCGCGGTACAACGCCGCAAGGATGCCGCGGAACCTGCACGCAAGATGCGTGCGCTACATTCGGCGGTAATTTCAATTTGCCAAACCCGCCCGCTCGCAATTAGCTTGTCGCCGTGTCAAAGAATCGGAATACGACGACGACTTTCTAGCGTTCACGGAAAACGCCGTGGACGCTCAACGCCTCGCCCTGACTGGTCCGAGGCGTTTTTGTTTGTCCAAATACCAACCACAGATATACACAGATGAACACAGATAGGGAACCAGACCTGGACGGGCGACAATCGGACAAGTTCTTACTCAAGCAGGAGACGCACGCCATAATCGGCTGTGCGTTTGAGGTGCTCAACGAACTCGGTCACGGGCTGAACGAGAAGTGCTATGAGAATTCATTGGTCGTTGAATTCGGTCTGCGCAAAATTGCCTTCGCGCAGCAACGGCAGTTTGACGTGCTTTACAAGGCCCATAAGGTGGGACTGTTTATACCTGATCTCATCGCCTTCGATCAGGTGATTGTGGACACCAAGGTGATCGACTGCATCACCGACCAGGAACGCGGCCAGATGCTCAATTACCTTCGCGTGACGAAGTTGCGCGTCGGCCTCGTCTTAAACTTCAAGCATCCGAAGCTTGAATGGGAGCGCATCGTCCTCTGAGAAATCATCTGTGTCCATCTGTGTCCATCTGTGGTTAAATTCCTTTGAATTATGGATGCTGCGAATCAACCCGACGAACACAAAACGCCCGATGACCGGCTGAAGATGACCGAGCTGGAGCGGATTCGACACTCCTGCGCCCACGTCCTCGCCACCGCCATACTGCGCCTCTGGCCCGACGCCCAGTTCGCCGCCGGCCCGCCGGTCGAGAACGGTTTTTATTACGACGTGGAACTCAGCCACCGCATCTCACCCGAAGATTTTCCGAAGATCGAGGAGGAGATGAAGAAGGAGATCAAAGCGAACCATCCGTTCGAGAAAATCGTCGTCGCGCGCGAGCAGGCAGTGAAGGACGCGCAGAGCGGCCGGCTCGGAGCGCTGCGCGAGCGGTCTGTCCCGAGCCGATACAAGCTGGGCAACCTTGCAGACATCCCGGCAGGCGAGCAGATCACCTATTACCAGAACGGCGACTTCATTGATCTGTGCGCCGGGCCGCATGTGATGCGCACCGGCAACATCGGCGCGTTCAAACTCACGCACGTGGCCAGCGCCTATTACAAAGGCGACGAACGCAACCCGCAGCTCCAGCGCATCTACGGCACGGCGTTCAAGAACAAGACCCAGTTCGACGAGTATTTCAAAATGCTCGAAGAGGCCAAGCGGCGAGATCATCGCAAGATCGGCGCGGAGATGGGACTGTTCGTGCTCGACGCGGAATACGTCGGGCCGGGACTGCCGCTCTGGTTGCCCAAAGGCACGGTGCTGGTCGAGGAACTGGAGAAGCTGGCCAAGGAAACCGAA
This sequence comes from Verrucomicrobiota bacterium, assembly GCA_003218515.1. GTDB lineage: Bacteria > Verrucomicrobiota > Verrucomicrobiia > Limisphaerales > AV2 > AV2. Next base: position 13,251 of record QHNT01000167.1, read on the forward strand.
TTCGCCGCCGGCTACGTCCGCGTCAAAACTCCGCATCTCGCGAAGGAGAAGATGTATAAAACCTCCGGCCATCTGCCGTATTACGCGGAATCTATGTTTCCGGCCATGGAACTTCATGAGGAAACGCTTGGGCAAGGACTTGAACAAATGATGAAAGAAGCCGATGACGCGGCTGCAAACGTAATCTATGAAGAGGCTCGTCGGCATCTGCCCAATTTGGATTCGTCTCAAGAGAATGATTCGACTGCATTTATCGCGTGGTGGCGCAATGCATTGAAGCAAGTTCCCGAATCGGTTCGCGCGAAGTTAATGACTTCTGCCGAGCTTTTGCTTTTTGGTGCTTTGAACAAAGGCAGTCGCCCTGAGCCTGACCGTTACTACCTCAAAGCCATGAACTGCCCGCATCACCACCGCATTTTTGCGGCGGAGCCGCGCAGTTATCGCGACCTACCGTTGCGCCTCGCGGAATACGGTTGTTGCTACCGCTACGAGCAGAGCGGCGAGTTGATCGGCCTGATGCGCGTCCGCTCGCTTAACATGAACGACGCGCACATCTATTGCACACCAGAACAGTTCGCCGCCGAGTTCAACGCGGTGAACGAGATGTATCTGAAGTACTTCAAGATTTTCGGCATCGAGAAATACGTCATGCGCTTCAGCACGCACGACCCGTCCAAGCTCGGACAGAAATTCGTTAATGAACCGGCGTTGTGGAAGCAGACCGAGGACATGGTCCGACAAGTGTTGAAGGATTCGAAGATCAACTATGTGGAAGCGCCGAACGAAGCGGCGTTTTACGGCCCGAAGATCGACGTGCAGGTCTGGAGCGTCATTGGTCGCGAATTCACGCTGGCGACCAATCAGGTGGACTTCTCCCAGCCCCGGAACTTCAACCTGACTTACCGCGACCGCGACAACACGGACAAGACGCCGCTGTGCATCCACCGCGCGCCGTTGGGCACGCACGAACGGTTCATCGGTTTCCTGATCGAACATTACGCCGGCAACTTCCCGCTCTGGCTCGCGCCCGAACAAGTCCGCGTTCTCACCATCGGCGACGATGATGCTCTGGTGAACTACGCGAAGGACATTGTTCAGGAACTCCGCGCGAACATGGTCCGCGCCGAAGGCGATTACGGCACCGACAAGATCAACGGCAAGATTCAGCGCGCCGAAGAAGCGAAGGTGCACACGATGCTGGTCATCGGTCCGCGCGACATGCAGGCCGGCGCCGTGAGCGTGCGCGTGCATGGTAAAGGCAACGTCGGCGCGAAGCCGAAGGCGGAGGTACTGGCGGATATTCTGGCGGCGATTCGCGAGCGGAGAGCGTAGTTTGTAGCGCAGACTGGCAGTCTGCTGTGTCGCGGATTGGCAATCCGCAACGCGCTCGCCGCCCCACACTTGGCAGGCTGCCAGCCTGCGATACAGCAGACAAACTGTCTGCGTTACGTCTGTGACGCTGCGTTTGTCTGCCAACGAGGCCAGGCGCTGCTGCTCCATTTCCAATCTTCGGGATCCTTGCACAGACCGGCCTTGACCGGATTCATCCGGATGTAACGACGAATGCGGGCCTTCTCATCGTCGTTACGAATCCAATGATCGTAGGATTCCGGTTGCCAGAACGTTTCGCCTGTCCTGCCCAAAATCAGGTTGGCTTGGCGCGCCGTGTGGCGTTTGCGGCTCTTGAGGATTTCACTCAGCGTGTGGTTCGGCATTGGCCAGAGGATGAGATGGACGTGATTGGGCATTACCACCCACTCGTCCAGAACATACCGTCGGCCGTGGAAATGCCGCAACGCCTGCGCTACTAAGTCCGCGATATCGGTACGACGCAGATGGCAGGCGCCCGCCCCTTGATCGAGGTAACGCTCTACTTTGCGGCGCAATTCACGCTGAATCTCTTCTGCGTCTTGGCCCGTTGCGTTGGAGGGCAGACGTTGCAGTGCCTCCGCGTGTTCGCGCTCGAAACGCATCAGCACTTCCCTTGGCAGCGAGTCGGTCAGGCGGAATGTGACGAAGTACGAAGCGCCCTCGCGTTTGACATGCGGCAGGTAGCCGCGCGAATGGATGCCGCTGCGGAGAGGATTCGGTGGCTCCGGGGGAAGGCCTGACGAGCGCAAAGAAAACTTCACGCGGTCCAGGCCTGGGTTGCGCTCGTATGTATCCACGCGCTGTGGAGTAGCAGACTCGGCAGGAACTGGCAACCTTACGGCGCGCTTCGTCAGCCGATTGCCAATCGGCGACACGGCAGACTGCCAGTCTGCGCTACGCCTCAACCTCGGCGCGGAGCCGAAGGCGGAGATAATTGCTGATATTTTACAGACGATCAAAGAAGCAGGGTCGTGATCTTCCGAAAGTTGATTTGAGCTTACCCGATTGCATGGTAAAGGCAACGTCGGCGCGAAGGCGAAGGGAGAAGTAGTGGCGGACATTTTGACGGCGATCGAAGAGCGGCGAGCTTGATTCGCGAAAGCGAGTTGCTAGCTTCGTTCGCGTGCCTCTTCGTGAACTTAAACATCCGCATCAGGTTGAAGACTGGCTCATCGAATTAAGTCAGCAACTCACTCAGCCCGCGCGGTTGATTTTGATCGGTTCAGGTGCGTTGCTCTGGCACGCTTTTCAGCGCGGCATCACCGTGCCGTTGCCTGAGAACAGTATGGACGTTGACCCGATTACCGATTCCGACGAAGTCGCACGCCTGTGCTACGACGCGCTCATCGGAAGCGAATTCGAGCAGAAACACGGCTGGCACGTGAACCTGATGCCCGAACTGGCGCTTCGGGAGTTCCCCTCGGGCTGGGAAAACCGCGCAGGGAGGAAAAATTACGGCAAGCTGGAAGTCACAGTCCCGTCCCCCGCCGATCTCATGGTACCAAAGCGAAAGCGTGATGAACCACGCGACCGCGCTCATGGAGCTTGGGCTGAGAGCGTGGGTCTGCTAACTTAAAGTGCCATGAGCCAGACAAGTTCAACCGACGCAGTTTGGGGACCCTATCCCGATTTCGATGATGTCGCTCGATTTCAGTATGGTCGCCGCATGTGGCGCTTGCCGGAGATGCGCAAACGGCTTCTGGCCCACTGGACCGATGAGCGCCATCCCTACCGGAAACGATTTGAAGCGTTGCGACCGCTGATTGAAAGAGTCTTGATGTCTGACCAGGGCGAGGCGGAACTGGATCAGCAGTTGCGTAACGAAGCGGGAAGTCTTCGTTGCGTGGCTCGCGAGATTCCGCCCGTCTTTGGAAGCTTCTTTAACTCTCCGGCACCGGAGCGCCGGCGACTGACGACACTGTCCTGATCACGGACATTTTGCCGGAGATAAAGGAACGGAAGGATCGAGCCTTCTTTCGCGCCCTCCTGCCAGGAACTCCGATAAGCGGCGGGTGAAAATATAAAATTTTTTGTTTTACTTTGATGGAGTTCTTGATAAAGGGTCCGAAGCTTTGACCAATATTATGCTTATGAGAACGAAATCCTGCCTCGTCCTGGTTGCTTGGGTTGTTGGTTTGTGCCTGTCTGCCCGTGCCGCTACCTACTCCGGCAACGGAAACAGTGGTTTTGGTGGTGCGATTGGTCAGGGCAGCTTGAGCCTGACCGACGATGGCACGACTGTTTCCGGAACTGTGACCAGGGGGGCGGGTCCGTACAACGACATCCTGGTGCTCTATGTTGATTCCGGTCCGGGCGGGTTTGCGAACACTTTAGGATTTACTGACAGCGGGGATGGTTCGCGCAAGGCGATCTCCGGGATTGATGGCGGCGGGAATCGCAGCGTGCTGACCATGCCCTCAGGGTTCCTGCCGGATTACGCGATTGCTCTTGGGCCTGCGAGCGAGAGTTTTGGCGGCGCGTGGCAATTGCTCAATGGCGCGAGCTTGCCATTCGTCGGTAGTGTGAATTTGATTCCCACTGGCAACGCCTCATCGTCCAGTTACACGTTTTCTTTCGATGTGACTCAAATTGGACTCAGTCCGAACAGCGCCCAAAGCTTCCGCCTGCTCGGCACCTACATTTCCAACACGGGCTTTCGTTCCGATGAGGCATTGGCGGGCAACGTCACCGGCACGCAAGGCTACAATCCTTTCGTGGGGACGGCTGATGCGTCCTATACGATTGTCCCGGAGCCGTCCACCGGGTTGCTATTCGGGCTGGCGGCTTTTGGCGCCGTGTTCGGCCGGCGTCGCCGGAATTAAACGCGTCTCGTCGTCATGATAACCTCGCCCGAGGGCGAGGTTTTGCCATTCCGCTCGCCCACGAACAAGTCCGTGTCCTCAACAGCGGCGAGGACAGCACCCCCCCCCGTAGCGTTCGCCTGCTCAGCGATTGGGTCGGCTGTGGACAGCCGACCCGAAGGCGGAGGCGATCGCAGACATTTTGCGGACGATCAAAGAGCGATGGCCGTAGTTTGTAGCGCAGACTGGCAGTCTGCTGTGTCGCGGATTGGCAATCCGCAAGGCGCGCACGACGCCGCACATTTCGCAGGCTGGCAGCCTGCGATACAGCAGACAAACTGTCTGCGCTACGCCAGCGGCGTCTGCGACGCTGCGTTTGTCTTCCAGCCAGTCACGCGCTACGCCATCGGCGATTTTCGGGCGAGGCAGATGACAGGCACCCGCCCATGGATCGAGATAACGTTTTGCTTTGCGGCGAACGGCGCGCTGAATCTCTTCGGCGCGAACACGCTGCCATCCATCACGCGAAATGAGAACGCATGGCACGAGATTGCATTGGCGTCACTGTTCCCGTTAAACTCGTGAATCCATGAAGACACATCGAGCTTTTGATTTCGATCCGGTGCCGCCCTTGCCAGGCTCAGTCTCCACGAGGATTCTTGCCGTGCTGGCAATGCTGTCGGTCGGTTGCGCGACCACGGATCCATCCCGATTGCAGGTTGAGCAATCGGCCAGCCAGGTTTCGGTGTTGACCGCTTCGGGCCAGCAGGTGTTGGTGTATCATTTGCGCCCGCCTCCTGGAACAAAGCTGGTCGTCGAGAGCGGCGATTTCTTCCATCCGTTGACGACGCCGCGCGGCGTGGTGGTGACTGATCTCGCGCCAACCGACCATCCGCATCATCGTGGAGTGTTCCTCGGCTGGGTGGAGATGCACGGTGCGAAGGACGCCGATTTCTGGGGCTGGGGCGAACACGCGCCGACCAGGAACCGGCGGATCGTGAACCGCTCGATCACGCCGACACAAAACGGCTTCCGCGCATCGAACGATTGGGTTGCTGACGACATGGTGCTGATTCGGGAAGAATTGCGGGCGTCGGTTACCGCCGCCGACACCGCCGATGTGCTCGACCTCGTTTACCGGCTGACGCCGCAATCGGACGTGACGCTGTCACGCTGGGCCTTCGGCGGCTTCTGTCTGCGCACGCGTAAGGACGGCCGCATCGGGTTCTATTCGCCGAAGGGTGAGGTGTCGCTTCCTGCTCCGAACTATTTGAAGCCGGACAGCGACTGGCCGGATGCGCCCTGGTATGCCGCGGCAGTCACGCTCGACGATGGAAAGCGGTTTACAGCGGCGGTGCTTAATCATCCTCAAAATTCCCCGGCGCTCTGGCACAATCACCGTGACGTGCGGATGATCAATCCGTGCATCGCCGCACCGGCTGAAGTGAAATTGACGAAGGGCAAACTGTTGACTCTGCGTTACCGGGTCGTCGCGGCGGACGGCGATGTGCCGACCGAGTTGTTGAATCGGTTGGCAAAGGAATGGAGCGCCAACTAGCCGACCCTGATGGATCAGTCCACCCAACGCGCCACGGACAGCGTGAATCGGCGGCCGCCGGCTCACGCCTTCACGTTGTTTTGGGTTTTCGCGCTGACTCCTTTGTGCCCCGGAGCGCCGGCGCCAACGCCGCCACCGGACTGGCGGATGGAACTCGTTGCACAAGCGCCGGAGGTTCGTCATCCATCCGTGGTCTGTGTCGCGCCGGACGGACGCGTGTTTGTCGCGGAAGACCCGATGGACATCAGCACCGCGCACGCGGACGCTAAGGAAGGCCGGATCATTTGTGTTCACCCGGACGGGCGGCGGACGGTATTTGCCGAAAAGCTGCACGCGGTTTTCGGGATGCAATACCTCGAGGGAAAACTCTACGTGCTGCACAACCCGCACTTCAGCGTGTTCACCGATGACAACGGCGTGGGCAAAGACCGCACCGAACTCATCGAGTCCTTGAACCCGAATCCGTGGGCGCTCGACTGGAACGACCATGTTCCCGCGAACTTCCGGCTGGCGATGGACGGTTACTTCTACGTCGCGGTGGGTGACAAGGGCATTTTCGGCGCAGTCGGCCGCGACGGGAAACGCGTCGATATGCGCGGGGGCGGCGTGCTCCGCTTGCGTCCCGACGGCACGGAATTGGAGGTTTATTGCACCGGCGTTCGGAATATTCTCGAGGTAGCGCTGAACAACGAGGACGAGATTTTCACTTACGACAACACCGACGAGCACGATTGGATGGGCCGTCTCACGCACATGGTGGACGGCGGCTCTTACGGTTATCCCTATGATTTCGTGCCGCGTCGGCCCTACACGCTCTGGATGATGCACGACTTCGGAGGCGGCGCGGCCACCGGCGCGTTGTGTTACAACGAAGACGCGCTGCCGGACGAATATCACGGCAATCTGTTCCTCGGGGATTTCGGGAAACAACAAATCCTCCGCGTGCGCATCGCGCGCGCCGGCGCGACCTATCGCGTGGCGACGCACGAAGAATTTTTCAAGAACCAACCCGCGGACTTCCGCCCGGTCGGCATTGCGTTTGGCGCGGACGGCGCGAGCCTATACATCTGCGACTGGCAACACCGTGACACCAAGGAAAACGTCGTCGTGGGAAGACTCTGGAAAGCGACCTATACCGGCGCGAGCCGCGCGACGCCGAAACCCGCCTGGTATCTGGCGGCGGCGATGGGCCAGCCGTCCGAAGCGACGAAAAAGGACCTCATCGCCAGCCTGGGACATCCGTCGAAGAACGTTCGGCTCGCGGCACAGCGGGAACTCGCACGGAGGAGAGAATCCAGGTTGCTCGTCGAGTTGGTTCGCGACACGTCGGCAGCCGCCTGCTCCCGTTGGCACGCGATCTGGGCGCTTGATGCCATCGACGGCGGCAAGTCCGGCCGCGGCGCAATCCTGGCTGCCGTCGTGGACCACGATGCGTCGGTGCGGCGACAAGCGATCCGCCAATTGGGCAACCGGCGGGTCCGAGAGGCCGCGCCAACAGTGATCACTCGCTTGAAGGACGACGATGCGGGCGTGCGTTTCCAGGCTGCGGCGGCGCTGGGCCGAATTGCGGACCCGGCGGCTGTGCCCGCGTTAATGGCTGCGCTCGGAGAGAAAGACATCTTTGCGCGGCATGCTGTGTTCACGGCACTGAACCGCATTGGACGGGCCAATAGAACGGCGTGGGCTGAAATTGCGAAAGGGTTGGAGAGCGACCGGCCTGCAGTGCGCGAAGGTACGGAGTTCGCGTTGCGCACAACTTATGACGCCGTTTTGCTAGACGTTTTGATCGCGCTGGCCGGCGAACCACAAAGGGACCTCGCAACGCGCGAGACGGCGTTACGGCTGGTCTCGGAGCTTCACCACAAATTGCCCGAGTGGAATGGTGAATGGTGGGCGTATCACCCCGCCCTCGGCGCGTCGCCGGAAAAGAACGAGGTGTGGGCGGGCACACCGAAAATCGTCGCTTCACTTCGCGCGGTTCTGGACGACGCCGAATCCCGTGTGCGACTCCTCGCGGTGAATGGCCTTCGCGCTGCGGGCAACGCCGATTCCTCTCCTCAACTCCGGCGATGTCTCGAGCGCGAAACGGCGTCGGAAGTTCGCCGGGCGATCATCGCGGCTCTCGGTCAGTTCAAAGATGCCATGTTCGCGCCCGCGCTGGTCCACTTGCTGCGCGAGGCCAAACCGGAGACGGCCACGCTTTCCGAAGCCGTGCGCGCGGCGGGACAAATCGGCGGCGATGAATTGAAATCCGCGTTGCTGGATTTGTCGGCCTCGACGGCGGTTGACGTCTCCGTCCGTGTCGAAGCCATCGGCGTGCTCGGCCAATTGAAAGCACGCGACGTTCTGGTCCGGCTGGAGCCGTTGCTTAAGGACGACGATCGCTCGGTTCGTGTCGCGACGATCAAAGCCATCGCGCAAATCGGCGGCGACGAAGCGCTGCGAATGCTGCGTCCGCTTTTGACGAGTGGTTCAAGCGAGCTTCGCCGCGAAGCCGTGACGGCGGTCGGCAGTCTGCACGACCGCAATGCCGTGCTGGATTTGTTGGCCGCCTGGCGTTCTCCCGAAACGCGGCCGGAGGCGCTGAACGCGCTTGCGCAAATCAGCGACGTTCGCGCGGTCGATGCGTATCTCGAGGGTCTGGGGAGCCCGAACTCCGCGTTGAGGGAACAATGTCGCAAGGCGCTGGGTGGAATCCGCGATGAAGCCTTGCCGTTGATCGAACAGCGCGCGCCATCGCTCAACGCCGGCACACTCGGCGAGCTTCGCCGCATTTACAAAGGGCATAGTCGGGCGGAACGCGGCGCGTTGTTCGCGCGGCAGGTGGCCACGCCGGAGTTGGAGGATTACGAACGGCACGCGCTGGAACACTGCGGCGATCCGGTCAGGGGCCAACGCGTCTTTTTCGACGAAAGCGGCGTGGCGTGCGTCAAATGCCACGCGTTGGCCGGTCACGGCGGCCCCATTGGTCCCGACCTTACGCTGGTCGGCGCGCAGTTTCCGCGCAGGGACCTCATCGAGCACGTGCTGTATCCGAGCAGAGTTGTGCGCGAGGGTTACCAGCAGATCATCATTGAAACGCGGGACGGCGATAGCTTCTCCGGTTTGATGAAAGGGGAAACTGCCGAAGCGGTCATGCTGCTCGATGCCAAAGGCGAGTTGCAGACGGTTCCCAAAAACACGATTAGCAGGCGCATCGCGAGCAGCCTCTCGCTGATGCCGGAAGGGTTGCAGTTTGGACTGTCGCTGGATCAGTTCTCTGACCTGATCGCTTTTCTTGAATCGCGTCGCGAGGACCCGGGGCAGGCGGCTGGCGACGCCGCGCCTGAAGGCTTCAGCACGCTCTTTAACGGACGCGATCTGGCAGGCTGGCGAGAGCTGCCGGAGGGAACCAGGCGTGTTCAGGGCACGGGGCGCTACGCTTCCGGTTCCCCGCGTGCCGGACATTCAGGAACTGCGGCTCGGGAAAGCCGTCTTCCTCAACACTGGCAGGCCAGCAACGGCGCGCTCGAACACGACGGCAAGGCAGGCGATCTTTGGACGGAAAGAGAGTTCGGCGACTTCGTTTTACGACTGGACTGGCGCTGGGCGGACGTGCCGGTGTGGGAAAACTTTCCGCTCATCAGTCAAGACGGCAACGAGGAGATCGGCGCCGACGGAAAGCAGGTCACAGAACGCGTCCTGGACGGCGGCGATAGCGGAGTTCTGCTGCGCGGACTCTACAAGGCGCAGGCGAATTTGTTCTGCTACCCGGTCGGCAGCGGCGAAGTCTGGGAATACCGCACCGACCCCGCGGTGTCATCGGAGCAGCGCCGCGCTCTGACGCCGCGCAAACGGGCTGACCGTCCAGTCGGAGATTGGAACCGCATGGAAATCACGTTGCGTGGCGACCGGCTGACAGTGGTGTTGAACGGAGAAGAAGTCATTGCCAGCGCGCAACTGCCTGGCGTACCCGTTCGCGGGCCGATCGGACTTCAACACGAGCACGGCCGGATTCAATTCAGGAATATTTTTGTCAGGGAACTGTAGAGTTTTTATTTTACTTTTGGCGACAGTCCTGATAGAAGTCGCAGGCTGTTATCAAATCAAAATACTCCGCAAAATACTCCGCTTATGAGAATGAAATCTTGTCTCGCCTTTGGTGCTTCGATTTTTGCTTTGTGCCTGTCTGTCCGGGCCGCCACTTACTCCGGCAACGGAAAAAACGGCTTTGGCGGTCCGATTGGTCAGGGCAGCTTGACCCTGACTGATGATGGCACAACTATTTCCGGAACATTGACCAGGGGCGGGGGTAATTTCAACGACGCCCTGGTGCTCTACGTTGATTCCGTTCCCGGCGGGTTTTCAGACACTTCGGGATTTAATGACGGCGGGGACGGTTTGCGCAGGGCCATCTCGGGGTTTGATGGCGGTGCGAATCGCAGCGTCTTAACCATGACCGCAGGGTTCGGTGCGGATTACGCGATTGCCCTTGGACCTGCTCCGAGCGAGAGTTTTGGCGGCTTGTGGCAGTTGTCCAATGGTGGCGGGAACAATAGTTTGGGATTCATCAGCAGCGTGAATTTGAATCCCACTGGCGACGCCTCATCGCCCAGTTACACGTTTTCTTTCGACGTGAGTCAAATCGGGCTGAGTCCGAATAGCGGTCAAAGCATCCGCCTGCTCGGCACTTACATTTCCAACACGGGCTTTCGTTCCGATGAGGCATTGGCGGGTGACGTGAGCGGCGCGTCGCAAGGCTGGAGTCCTTTCACGGGGACGGCTGATGCGCCCTATGCGATTGTCCCCGAGCCATCCACCGGGTTGTTGTTCGTATTGGCGGCTTTTGGCGCGGTGTTGGGCCGGCGTCGCCGGGCTTGAGCGCGTCTCGTCGTCATGAGCACCCCGCCAGACGGCGGGATTTTCCATTTCGCTCGCGCCCGAACAAATCCGTGTCCTCAATTGGCCTTTCGGGTAGTTCTTTCCATCAGCCAAAAAACATCCGGGTTGTTCGCGGAAGACACGTACAAATTCAGACCCCGACCCGGCTTGAGCGCCGGCATCGTCCGGGGATCCCGCCATTTCCTGATCTCGGAGTGGCCATCGACAAATGAAAGACCTCCCGCCCGGTTGTGATAACTGGCTGGAAAATCGACAATCACCCATTGATTGGGTTTATCAGCGTAACCGAACATGCCGACAACGAACTCGCCATCGTTAATACTGTCTTCCCGTTCATCCAGGAACACCCAAGTCAGGGTGGGCCCTGGGTCGGTCACCTCGCTCATTTTCTTGTAAACCCGAAATCCAGGGGGACCGAAAGTCGACGCATCCGCGCCGTCAAACCAGGCGTTCATCGAGATACTTCGTACGCGCGGCAGCGACTGCCCTTTGTAGGGGCCCGAACTGGGTTTGACCGTGGATTTGTCAGCCGGGCACTTCCAGATTCCGGGGCTGTTTCCGCAGTAGGGCCAGAGTGGACTTTTTTTGACGTCTTTTTCGAGATCCCAATTGCTTGTGTTCCCGCCGTTAAAATCCAGGTCGCCTTCGATCCAGTTCGCGGGATTGCCCGGCGCCCAGGCCTTCGGCACCTTGTCCTGGTTGTCATCGACGTAAAGTCTCCAGGCCAACATCATCTGCTTGCCATTGTTGAGGCACATAATCCCTTGCGCCTTGGTTTTGGCTTTGGCCAACGCCGGCAACAGCAAACCCGCCAGGATGGCAATGATCGCAATGACCACCAGCAGTTCGATCAGTGTGAATCCACTTGTGCGGTGCGAACCCGGGTTGGTTTGCATATTAGTTTCGTGGCTAATACCCAAAAATTATTTCGCTACACAGCATCCGCCCGAACAACCCCCCACATCAAGCAAAAGAGCGGAAGGCACCGCCGCGCGTTTGAAAACAACGAACTCGGGCGATTAAGAAGCGGGGGATTTCAGGTCAGTTTCCGTGCAACCGGGGAATGCAGGCAAAATTGGCTTCACAGTCATACGAGTGATTTTGAGCAAAATTCGCGGGGAAGAGATAGAACTGGCTTGATCAGATGGTGCCGATAAGAATCCATGCGACTGCCATCGACAACTGTGGGCCGACCAGTTGCCGCGTCGTTTCGGTCCGCAGTAACGAGTCGGAACGATCCCCGGGCCGGCAGACACGCGAGGCGGATTGGCAAATCATCGGCGATCTCACGGTCAACCTCCGCGCAGAACGCTCAGGGCAGGGAAGCCGCATCTACACCATCGTCGTCGAGTGCGAGGATGTCTCCGGAAACAAGTCACTTCGCTCAGTCGCCGTTACGGTCCCTCACGACCGGGCGCGTCGCATGAACCCGTCGCCTGGCTCCCTTCGGAAAGCTGGCATCGCGAATTGAACAGTTGTCCTGTGGCTGCGGACGGTCTCTAAAATCGTCCGAAGCAAAGGGGACTTGCTTGTTCAACAGACTTGCCGCGTCCGGCCCACTGCCGGTAGCTTCACGGCGTGCTCCACAATTCCAGCCAGCGCATTCTGCTCTGCGGCTTGCTCTTTTCTTCGGGCAGCATCGCGGTCGCGAGTGAGCCATGGACCGACGCTCGTCTGTCCGCCACCAACGGTCTAGTCGTCTGGCTCGACGTCTCGCGCCAGAACGCCGCGCGCGGCGCGCGTGAGCTGGCGCCCCTGCGGTCCTGGAGCGACGCGCCGGACTATCTGTTCGACGGCTCCGGAAATGGCCGCCATCTCAGTCAGCCCCTGCTCGAAGCGCGGCCACGGTTTCGCCAGGAGTTCAACGGCGCGTTCCTTTCGTTCGACGGCACGAACGATTTTCTCGGCGCCGCCGGGCTGAACACCTCGCTCACGAATGTCACGGTTTTCGTTGTCGCCGCGCCGCAGCAGGTCGGAGGTTATCGCGCGTTGTTGTCTTTCAACCTGGCCGGCCGCAACGATTACACTTCCGGTCTGAATTTCGATTTCGGCAGCGCGCCGGACACGCGCCTTGCGCGCGTGAACGCCGAGGGGACGGGTTTTTCCGGCGAGGCAAACCTGCTCACCACACCGCAGCCAATGGCCCGCTGGCACGTCTTCACGCTGGTCGTCGGTGCCGGCCCGGGTGGAGTGAAGCTCTTCCTGGATGGACAGCCGCAGGGCACACGCGAGCGCGCCGCCGGCCTGATGCGCCTGGACGAATTCACTCTCGGCGCCAGGCATTATTCGAACACGCCGGACCGTCCGCACGCGCAGAACTTCCTCGCCGGTGACTTCGCTGAAATGCTCGTCTTCGGCCGGGTGTTGCCCGAAGGTGATCGCGCCGCCGTCGATCGTTATCTCGACGAAAAGTATGGCGCGCTGCTCAACGGGCTGACCGCCGCCCCGCCGCGCGAGGGGGAGTTGCCATTCGTGACCGTGTCCAACCCGCCGCCGGTGCAGGCGCATTTTCCAGGGTTCAGCGCGCGCGAACTGCCGGTGGAGTTGAACAACATCAACAACGTCCGTTGTCGCGCCGACGGCAAACTCGTCGCGGTCGGTTACGACGGACGCATCTGGCTGCTCAGCGACACCGACGGCGACGGCCTGGAGGACAAGGTCGAGCCGTTCTGGGAGAAGCAGACCTTGCGCGCGCCGGTTGGCGCGGCGTTGACGCCGCTCGGCTACGCACGTGGCAACGGCGTGTTCGTCGCCGCGAAAGAAAAGCTGGCGTTGATCGTGGACACCAACGGCGACGATCGTGCCGACGCTGAGATCACCGTGGCGACGTGGACCGAACGCAGCGAACAGCAAGGCGTTGACGCGCTCGGCGTGGCTGTTGCTCCGGACGGCAGCATCTACTTCAGCCTCGGCACGGCGAGTTTTACCGAACCGTATTTGATAGATAAGGCGACGGGCCAGGCGCGGTATCGCACGACCATGGAACGCGGGACGATTCAACGCGTCAGCCCGGACTTCTCGAAGCGCGAGACGGTTTGCACCGGTATTCGCTTCGCTGTCGGCCTCGCGTTCAACCGTCATGGCGACCTTTTTTGCACCGACCAGGAAGGCGCAACATGGGTGCCGAACGGCAATCCGTTCGATGAACTGTTGCACATCCAGCCCAGACGCCATTACGGGTTCCCACCGCGGCATCCGCGGCATTTGCCCGACGTGATCGATGAACCGAGCGTGTTTGACTACGCGCCACAACATCAGAGCACGTGCGGGTTGTGTTTCAACGAG
>QHNT01000353.1 GCA_003218515.1 Verrucomicrobiota bacterium
TTCTCCAACGTGCCGATCCCCGAGATGCTGATGCGCACCGTGTCTTGAGGTTGAAGGGTAAAACTGTCCGGCGGAACAATACCAGTGCCTGTCAGCAGCACTGCGCCGTGCGGGAAACTCTGGCTGCGAAAAAGAAAGGCAACCAGTTCCTCGAACGACCGCTTGATCTGTCCAACGGATGTTTCGCTCTCGAAAACCGGCTGGCCGTTTCGTCGGATTTCCAATTGGATTTTCCAGTTGCGCGCCTCGTCCTCGCTGGTGCCGACGACCATCCACGGCCCGATCGCGCAGGAGCGGTTGTAAACCTTCGCCTGCGGCAGATAGAGCAGATTTTCCCCCTCGATGTCGCGCGAACTCATGTCATTGCCGATGGTGTAGCCGACGATTTTGCCGCGCGAGTTGATGACCAGCGCCAGCTCCGGCTCCGGCACGTTCCAGCGCGCGTCTTTGCGAATGCCCACCGGATCACCCGGTCCGACGACTTTCTCCGGCAGCGACTTAAAGAACAGTTCGGGCCGCTCTGCGTCGTAAACACGATCGTAAGCCGTCGCGCTGAAATTCGACTCCTCCATGCGCGCCTTCTTGCTGCGCAGATAAGTCACGCCTGCCGCCCAGACTTCCTGCGTATCCACAGGAGCAAGCAATTGTACCTCGGAAATTCCGAACGAGGGCAAATCGGCGCCCGCCATGGCGACCACTTGGGAGGCCATCTGTTCCATGTCCCCAATTCGCTCCGAGTTCAGCGCGCCCGCCAAACCGGAAAACCATCCGGCGCTCAGATCGAGCACAAATTCACCGCGCATGAGGCCGAGCCTGGGGCGCCCTCCGAGCGTGTTAAAGCGGCATAGCTTCATGAGCTGTCAGTGGCAAGTTGCCCGTAGTTTGTTGCGATGATTCGTAAAAACCGCCGACAACCAACCACGAACAACCAACAGGGTGAGGGCGAACCAATCTTCTGACTGCATAGGGAAGGCTAAGCGGAATAATCCAGATAAACCGTTTTCACCTTTGTATAAAAGTCGATGGCGCCCGCGCCTTGTTCCTTGAACGAATCGGTGCTCGATTTTTTCACGCCGCCGAACGGCGCCTGCAACGCAAGGCCGGTTGAAATCTGGTTCACCTTCACCACGCCGGCCTCGATGCGTTCGGTGTAAAGCATCGCTTTGCGAAGGTCGCGCGTGACCAGGGAAGCGGACAGGCCGACATCGATACCGTTCGCCACCGCAATCGCTTCATCAAAATTCTCGACCGCGATGATACCGACGACCGGTCCGAACACCTCCTCGCACGCAATGCGCATTTTCGGCGAAACGTTTGTGAGGACGGTTGGCTGCATGAAGTGCCCATGCGCGAAGCCTCCCTCAGACAAACGCTGCCCGCCGTAAAGCACCCTGGCCCCCTCGCCGGTTGCGATGTCCACGTATTCGAGATTCACGGCCAGTTGCTGCTTGCTCACCGCCGGTCCCATCGTCACGCCTTCGCACAGCCCGTTGCCGACTTGAATGGCCTTGGCCCGCTCGATGAGCTTTTGAGCAAATGGATCGGCGACACTCTTTTCAACGATGACCCGGCTGGTGGCCGTGCAAGCCTGGCCGGTCAGCCCGAAGCCGGCGATGGCCACCAGTTTCGCGGCCAGATCCAAATCCGCGTCAGCCAGCACTATGGTCGGGTTCTTGCCGCCCATTTCCATCTGCGCCCGCGCCATCCGCGGAGCCAACTGCTGATAAATTTGGCTGCCGACGGCGTGCGAGCCGGTGAACGAGAGGGCAACGACTTTTGGATTGGCCGCCAGCTCACCCCCCACCGCGCGGCCCTCTCCGACGACGACGTTCAATACGCCCTTCGGTAATCCCGCCTCGGCCAGCGCCTTGGCCAGTTCGAGCGTCAGGGCGGGCGCCTGCGTTGCCGGTTTGATGACGATGGTGTTTCCCGAAACCAGCGCCGGGGCCATTTTCCAGGCCGGAATGGCGACGGGAAAATTCC
This sequence comes from Verrucomicrobiota bacterium, assembly GCA_003218515.1. Taxonomy (GTDB): domain Bacteria; phylum Verrucomicrobiota; class Verrucomicrobiia; order Limisphaerales; family AV2; genus AV2. The sequence goes on from QHNT01000353.1 coordinate 1,984, forward strand.
ACGGCGTGATCAAACCCACGACTCCAAGAGGCTCGCGCCGCGTGTAGAGCAATTGCAGCGGCAAATCGTGCGGAATGGTCTGGCCGCCGAGCGTGTAGCTCAGTCCTCCAAAGAAACGAAAAATGTCGATGGCCCGTTGGACTTCGCCGGTGCTTTCGGCGAGGGTCTTGCCCTCCTCGCGCGTCAGCAGTTCGGCCAGCTCGGCCTTTCGCGACTCGAGGAGGTGTGACGCTTTGCTGAGGATTCGACCGCGCGCCACCGGCGTCGTCGCGGCCCAGACGGCGTAAGCCTTCCTCGCCGCTTCAATCGCCGCGCCCGCCTCCTCTTTCCCGCCCGACGGATAGGACGCCACGACTTCGCGTGTGTCGGCCGGGTTGAAGCGCTGAACTGTTTGGCCGGATTTGGCCGGGGCCCATTCGCCGCCGATGAAATTCTGATACGTTCGCATGTTGGACTCTGCACAACGAGTAACAGGAATCCGGCTGCGTGAAAAACTATTTATTCCGACGGATCATTTTCAGGACCGGGCCGCGTATCCGGAACCGTGTTTGAGCAGCAGTGTTGTCAAAAAGCCGATCACGACGCCGGACAGATGCGCCGTCATGCTCACCTGCGGAACCACCCAGTCAAACAGTGTTTGCAGGGCCACAATGAACAGAATGGAAACCAACCGGCGTGAGGCGATGCGAGCCTTGTATCGCTGCCACCCGCGTAACAGAATGGCGCCGGTGCTGCCGACCAGACCCATGACACAGGCGGAGGCGCCGACCAGCAGCTCGCCGTTTCGGGTCGTGTTCATAAACGCCAACGCAACGCCCATCGCGCCAATGCCGGACAACAAATAAACGAGGAGAAACCGACGAAAGCCCAGACTGAATTCTACAAATGGCCCGAGCATCCAGAGTCCGAGCATATTCATCGTCAGATGCAGGGGACCGTAGTGCAAAAAATTGGCGGCAACCAAACGCCACCATTCACCTTGGCTGACAGCTTGCGGAACCAGCCCGCCCAGCCAAAACAAAACCGCGAGGTTTCTGCTCCCGCCCAGGTTCACCTCCATGAGAAAAGCCAGGATGTTGAGCGCAATGAATATTTGGCACGCGCGGGCAAGAGTCGAAAAGAGTGAAGGCCGGGTGGCAAAACGTTCTTCGTGCCATTGTTCCCGCTCGCAGCGCGCAATGATCTGCTTCGACTCCGGACTCAGCACTTGTTCCGCAACCGCCAGCGGATGGGAGAGGCGCCTTTCAATGGCGCGTCGCGTAACGGGGTCCGCCTCCGGCAGCAGGCCGGATAATTTCCTCCGCGCGTCCTGATCACGCCCGGCAGCGAGGTCCGCGGTGGCGAGCCACAATGCTCTGGCTGAGGACGGCATCACTGCGAGTGGGCCTGCAAAAGCGCGTTCGACCGGCTCGCGTCGGCCGCAAAAAGCGAATAGAATCAATCGACAGAGATGGCGTTGGAGTGCCGGTTCCAGCCGGGCGATTTCCCTTTCGTGCCGGTCAAACAGACTCACCAACCCCGGCAAGTCGCCTACTTCACCGCAGGCGCGGAGTGACATCGGAATGAACTGCGGATTTCTGCGCAACTCCGGAGCATGCTCTTCCTGCCAGGCGATCAGCTCCTCCCATTGGTTCGTGAGCCGATACAGATTTGCAATCGCCGCAGCGGCATTCAATCCTTGCGCGTTTTGGTAACGCCGTAAAATCTCCACCGCGGTTGCGATATCACCCGCCTGGGCGAGCTCGAGCGCGCGCAAGATTTCAGGCTGCTGTCTCCAGCCGCCTGCCGGATGGAGCCAGCTCACAATTTGCGCGAGCTTCCGCGCAGTGTGATACCGTTGTTGAAGAAAACATCGAATGTATAGCCGGGCAAGCAACGCGGGAACCAGCACCAACACGGTCCAGAGAATGCCGCCGGCGTAAATGGCCGGTTTGGAATTCCACCGCTCGCCCGCACCCATCACGGCCAGAATCAACAGATAAACAACAATCCAGCCGCCGCCAAGCGCGCGCAGGTGGGTCAGCGCTCGCAACAAGGCGCACACGCAGGAAACGCAGACGAACCAAAACAAAATCGTGTCGAAATCCATAATCCATTTGGATGACGATCCGCGCTGCCCGGGTCAGAGCTATCCAACAGCGTGCTGCTCATCCCGGCAAGGACATTGTAGCGAACGCTCGACCGAAGGGATCGTGGCACTACCAGCCTATCGAGTGCTGTCTGCAAGATTCCCGAAGACCCCTCACCCTGTCCCTCTCCCCATCCGATGGGGAGAGGGTGGCCTCCAGGCCGGGTGAGGGGAATACGTGCGTCACATGAGCTTGGTGGCGGTGCCGAGTTGCGCCCCGGACCGAAAGCCTTCATAACATTTGCAACAAACGGGGTAATACCTGTCCAGCGGCGCCGCGCAATGCGTAAGGCGCCCGCGTGGTCAGCGGTGTTGAACAGGGATTGATTTCAACGACCATCGCCTTGTGTTGCAGGGCTTCGAAGGGGAGCGCGGCGGCGGGATGCACGAGCGTGGAGGTGCCGATGGACAAAAACACGTTGCACGATTGGCTGGCGGCGACGGCGCGGTCGATGGCATCCGCCGGCAGCATTTCACCGAACCAGACGACGTCCGGTCGCAAGCGTCCGCCGCAGCGGGGACAAAGCGGCGGCGTTTCATCAGTCTCCTGCCAGGTTGGCACCACCTGATCCTCCTCGAAACATTTCACGCGGGTGATGTTCCCGTGGAGTTCGACCACGTCGCGGCTGCCGGCGCGCTGATGCAGGCCATCGACGTTTTGCGTGATGAGCGTGAATCCCGATACACGTCGTTCGAGTTCCACCAGCGCGAGGTGACCGGGGTTGGGCTCCGCCTGCGCGACCAGTTCGCGCCGCCACGCATACCATTCCCAGACCAGTTTGGGATTGCGTTGAAACGCTCCGCGCGTGGCAAGTTCCTCCGGTTTGAATTTCGACCAAAGACCGGTCTGCGCGTCGCGAAAGGTCGGCACGCCGCTCTCCGCCGAAATACCGGAACCCGTCAGGACCGTGACATGGCGTGCGCATCGCAACGCCTGGAGCAAACTGGAGGGAATTGAGAAAGCGGCCCCGGCCACCTGCCGGCTCAAATGTCCTTCTGGCGGATTCATCTTAAGTCTGACCGTTGGAATTGGACGGCATCGTCCCCGGGACTTGGAACATCGGCACACCAAGGCATGCCGGCCGAACAACACCGGTTTTTCCGACGTAACGCCAACGGAAAGGCGAGTCGCAACTGAATCAAAGGCCGCCATCGTACAAATCGGGATGAGACAAGACGAGTCAAAACCGGACCGCGCCGGCCGTGTCCTGAATTTGAGCCGTAGCTCCCTCTCTCTCAGCCAACGAGTGTGCTAAAGACAGCGTGCTCTATGGTGAGTTGACAATGCTTTCCAGGCAAGGGACCTGGCAACAAACTTGCTTAAGTCAACTGTCCTTCTCTTGGGAGAGGACGGCGGGGGTTGGTATTAAAAAGCCCGTGTGTATACCAAGCCCCGCCTTTTTTCTGCCCTTCACGCCGTTCCGCTTGTCCCGTTCCAATCCAGTGTCTTGCCAGGGTTGTCGCGAAAAAGCTCCTCACCCGCCCTCCACGCACCTGACTCATGACACCAGCGGCCTGGAGTTCCGCGTTTAGAGTGGCTGCTAAAAGTAAAAAGTAATTTCCAATCAATGTCGTATGTGGGCCACTCCCCTCACCCTTCCCTCTCCCCTCATCGGATGAGGGGAGAGGGAAGGGTGCACTGCCAT
>QHNT01000354.1:0-5951 GCA_003218515.1 Verrucomicrobiota bacterium
ACAAACGCGGATCGCTTATCGACCGCCGAACGATGTCCCTCCGTCAGGTTGTCATAGACCGTCACCTTGTTTCCGGCGTTGATCAACTCTTCGACGCAGACGGACCCGATGTAACCCGCGCCGCCAGTGACAAAGACGTTCATCGGAGAGTAAAGCGGAGACGGTTAATTTGCCTCGACCGCCAAAGGCAGGAACATCTGCACCGTGGATTGTTCTCCGGGTGTGCTTTCGATGAGGAGATCGCCCCCGTGCAGTTCGGCCAGGCGCTTGGCGATGATCAACCCCAGCCCGACACCCTGCTGCTCGTAAAAGCGACGCTCAAACTGCATGTGCGCCCCGATGTCCGCGATCTGTTGCGCAGTCATTCCTCGCCCGCGATCGCTGATCGACAGCGTGAAGCGGGCTTCCGATACACCGGCGGCGATGCCTACCGGCGTGCCCTTCTTGGAGAACTTGAACGCGTTATCGACCAGCTCCTCCAGGATTCTTTTAAAGTAACTTCCGGCCATGGCCACGTACGCCTCCTGCACATCCAACCGCAGATCGTCCTGACGCGCGGCGGTGGCGGCCTTTTCCTGAGCCACACCGGTGATGACCTCGCGCGTGAGCGTGCGCCCGTTTTGGCGCAAGTCCTGAACTTTTTTGGGATCGGATTTGGTCAGCTCGATCTCGGAGTAAATGATGAAATTCTCGATCAGCCGGTGGAGGCGCAGCGCCGAGATTTGAATGTTGTGCGCGAAGTCCCGGATTTCGCGCGGCTCGAAGACAATCCCTTCCTCCATCATGATGGACGCGAAGCCGAGGATGCCGTTGAGCGGGGTGAGCAATTCATGCGGCAACGCCATGCCGATATTGCCGCGCAGGTCCTCCAGTTTCCTTTCCGACCGACGCTGAACCGCAGCCTGTTTTTCCAGTCGCGTTTTTACGGCCGTCATCAACTCTGAGACCGAAAAAGGCTTGGTCAGGTAATCGTCGGCACCAAGCCCCATTCCCTGTCGGAGATGCTTCCGGTCGGCCAGACCCGTCAGGAATATGAAGGGGATAGCGGCCGTCACCGGGTCTTGACGCAGCGCCGCCAGCGTCTCGTAGCCGTCGAGCACAGGCATTTGGATGTCGCAGATGATCATGTCCGGCAAGTGTTTCTTGGCCATTTCAACCCCGGCGATCCCGTCGTTCGCTGCCAACGTCTGAAATCCACGCGCTCGCAAGGTCTTCGTCGTCAACGCCATCACGGCGGAATCATCATCAATGATTAAGATAGTTTTCATTCTATGGCCTGCCGGCTCCACGACCGCCCCATGACGCTTGTCCGCCCCACCGACTGCGATTCCAAGCCGGTTCCAACGGTTTTACTCTCATGGTCGGCTCAATAGCAAGTCCGAGTCTGCGTCAAACCCGCGCCCTTTGGATCGCAAGGCTATCGCGCATATCAGACTTTCATCTTCACCGCGGTTCAGGAAAGCAAACCAGGACACTGCCATCAGGATATCCGGCTGGACAGCGCTAAGATGGGTTGAGATTGTTGTCGCCAGAGAGTCCCGGTTTATCCTACTAAATCGCCATGCTAGACGTCACGCTTGCCGGCTTGAGCATATTGGTCGTGGAGGACGAGAGGCTGCTTTGCAAGCAAATCACCGCTCACCTGGAGAAACTGGATGCCGACGTGACCGGCGCCAACACCGTTCAAGCCGCAAAGAGATTCCTCGCCGACCTCGATTTCGACCTCGTCCTGCTTGACGTGAATCTGCCGGACGGACGCGGAACGGACCTGTTGAAAGAACGCATCTTTCCAGCGAACACCGGCGTCATCGTGATGACCGCGGAAGGGGCCATCAGCGGCGCGGTTGAGGCGATGCGGCTGGGCGCGCTCGATTACCTCGTCAAACCGTTCGATCCCGCCCAACTGCCGCTGGTCGTCGGACGGGCTCAGCGCAACAAACGCTCGGCCCGCCTGGAGGAACACCGGCGGCGCGTCACGGCGGAACAAGAGTTTTTCTTCGGCAAATCGCTCGCTCACCTGGAAGGCCACCTGCAAAAGATCATCGCGGCGGACAATCGAGTGCAGAACCGATTGCCGCCCGTGTTGATTCAAGGCGAGACCGGCACCGGCAAAACCACTATTGCCCGCCGGCTGCACCGGCAAGGGCCACGGGCGTCGCAACCATTGGTTGAGGTCAATTGTTCGACGCTGCCGGATACGCTCGCCGAGTCGGAACTGTTCGGACACGAGCGCGGCGCGTTCACTGACGCCCGCGCGGCCCGCATGGGACTGTTCGAAGCGGCCAATGGAGGCGCGCTCTTTCTTGATGAACTGCCGAGCTTGTCCCCGGCGATGCAGGCGAAAGTGCTGACCGCGATTGAAGACCGAAAGATCCGCCGGCTGGGCGGCACGCGGGAACTTGCCGTCGACGTCCGCATCATCGCCGCGACCAACCGTGATCTCAAACAGCTCGTCGCGGAAGGCAAATTTCGCCAGGATTTGTTCCATCGACTCGACCTGTTTCGACTCCAGCTCCCGCCGCTGCGCGAGCGCGGGGACGACATTTTGAAACTGGCCGAAACTTTGTTGACGCGCCTGCGTGAGCGCCATCACCTCCCGCGCAAGTCGATTTCGGAGAGCGGCAAAAAGCGTCTGCTGGCGCATCCGTGGCCCGGCAATGTGCGCGAGCTGGCGCACGAGATCGAACGCGCCATCGTCTTCTCGGACGGCGATACGCTGGACTTCGAACACCTTGAGGCGAGCGCGGGCGCTCGCTCTCCCGCGCCGGCGTGGGCGGGCGACTGGTTCAATCCTGGCTTTACCTTCCCGGCGGAGGGGTTTTTAATTGAAGAAGCCATCAACCGACTGATCCAACACGCGCTCAAACAGACCAGCCAGAACGTGTCCGCCGCGGCGCGGTTGCTCGGCGTTTCGCGCGATTATTTGAGATATCGGTTGTTTGGAAAACAGTCCGGCAAGACTGGGGATTAACCCCCAGGACACCCTGATGGCGAGGTGTATTGGGTGAAATTGCCCAAACTCAATCAGGGATAGTTGTGGCGGACCGGATCCAGATTTCGGCTTAATGGATTAACCGTGAATGAGGTAGAACTGCTGCGAGCGAGTGGCACACGCCTTGCAGATTATGAGGGAATGAAATACGCTGACAGTGTTGCGGCCGGATGAGCAAAAGAAATCCATGAAGAATTTGAATTTACTGGCGGTTGGCCTTGGCCTCTGGCTGCTCCTTCCTTCTGTTTCGGCGCAAGGCATCCTTGGCTCGACCAACATCGCGGATCGGGTGGGGCGAATCATTTTACCGGACCGCATCCCGTTTGACACCTCCCCGACGCCCACCCTCGGCATTCGGCCACCAAGACCCGAACGGCCCGACTTGTCGTTGGATATCAGACAACGACTGCTTCGTTTTGAAAAGCTTCGTGAAGTTTACCTCAGCCGACAGGAGGATTTATTGCGGAAATTGCACGGTGCCACGGACGCGGACCGCGGCAGAATCCGGGGGCAACTCCAAGCGTTACGCGACGAATGGATGGAGAGAGCGCGAGCATTCCGTGAAGAAGCCAGAGACCGCATGAAGGACGTGCTGGGGCTTGAATTGTCCGGACGCAGCAAGATTTTGGACTCCCTGCCAAAACCTCCTTCGAGTGGGCGGCATCACGGCGCAAACGATTGACACCGCCGACACAGCAGCGGGAATAACAGGTCAAAGATCTTACAAATCCAGACACCGAACGACCAGTCCGCCTGGCCGGGCGGTGTTCTATTATTTGAATGCTGCGTTGTTGGCCAGGACTGGGAAGGGCGATACGGAATCGCATTTGGACCGCTTCCTTCTTTGGATGGGTTGGCTGCATGATCCAGGCGCAAGAATTTGACTTCCCCATCCTGTTGCCGAAATGGATCAATGATTTCAGTCTGCGCACCGGCGCTGGTTATCGCGATAACGTGGGCCTCTCTGCTCGATCACCGCAAGACAGCGCTTTCGTCGCCAGCGGTTTGGAAGTGATTCTTCTCCGGCTGCCGGAGAACGGAACGCAGTTCAATTTCTTTGCCAGCGCGGAGGACCTTCACTTCCTCTCCTCAAGCGTCGTTGACAGGGAGCAGACGGCGTTCGCCCAGGCCCTGATGAAGACCGATTGCGGTTCGGGTTGGCAGGTGTCTCTCGCCGCCGAATACGTTTATCAGCACCAGGTCGTGGACGTTTCCATCACCGAACCCGGCCTCACAACCGTGCTCGTCGAAGGCCACGGGAGCGTCGTTCGGGAGGGACTGCGCCGCGATTTTGCCAACCATTACTGGGCGTCGCTTGAGCTGCCGGCCAAACGGCAGTTTTTTCGGGAGCCGTTGGACGATTACTGGGAGTACGGACCGCGGCTGACACTGGGCAAATCCTACGGGCATAAATCCGAATTGAGCGTGAGTTACGAAATCTCGGAACGCGATTACGATCACGAGGGATTGCGCACGGCGGTTGGGGACCCCCTTCCCGACACCCGGCGCAAGTCCATTCAGCAGGAGGCCAGGCTTGCCTGGAAACATCATTGGGACGCGAACGACCGCTGGCGCACAACGACCAGGTTGAGCGCCAGACAAAGCGAAGACAACGGCAGCGGATACTTTGACTACACGAGGCTTCAGGCCGGCGAACAACTCCTCTTCCACACCAAAAACTGGGACCTCTCCGCCGAAGCCAGGATCGCGCGTTACGATTATCCGGTCCAAACCGTGAGTGCGACTGATTTAGCAAAGCGCTGGAGCACGGAGCTGGCCTTCAATTTTCGCTGCGAACGACGCGTCGCCCGTTTCTTGAAAATCTTTGCGGAATACGAACGCGAGCGGGTGTTCTCCAACCTGGGATTTGAACAATACGTCGTGGCTACCGTGAAGGGCGGGTTGAATTGGATGTTCTAAGAGACTGACTCGAGGTCGATTCATCGGACACACACATCACGCGCAAAGGCCGTGGGTCTTGATCGGCGTTACGCTGTTGACTCTGGCCGCGACCATCCTGCTCGCCAGCCTGCAATTGCGCGCCGAAATCCGCAAACAGATCGCCGGCCGCGACGGCGAACTGCTTCATCCGGTGGCGATCTTGCAATTGGAAGCTGACGCGCCGGAGCTTGAGCTCCTCGGCCCAATCACTGATGCCGCCAACCTGCTGCCCGTGTTGCTGAAGACATCGCGGCTGCTCAAAAGTGTCGTGGCGACCCGTTTGTTCGATGCGAATGGCAGGTTCGTCGAGGCGTTTCCCCCCTACGTGCAGCAAGGCGCGCTTGAACCAGAAAGTCTGCCAGCCCTCAGTCGTTTGAAACCGGTCAGCCATTTTCTTCAAGCCGTTCCTTTATCGCGCTTGTTTCTGCCCGAAGACGACGCGCCCGAACCGGACAAGACGATGCCGTTGCTGGAAGTGAACGTTCCACTGCACGCCGGCGCGGAAAACCGGTTGATTGGGATTGCCCAGTTCAACATTGAAGGGTCCGGCATCGCCGTCGAGTTTCAACAGCTCGATCGACACTTGGCGCTTCAAGGTTTGATCGCCTTCTTCGTGGGCGGCGGAATTCTCGTGATTACGATTACGTGGGCGTTTCGGCGCCTGCGCCAGGCGCACCAACTGCTCGCCGAGCGCACCAGCAGTCTTTTGCGAGCCAATCAAGAACTGGCTCTGGCGGCCAAAACCTCCGCCGTCGGCGCGATCACTTCACATCTGATCCATGGACTGAAAAACCCGTTGTCGGGACTGCAAAACTTCATGTCCGGCCTCGCGCTGCCGGAGGTGGCGTCGCCGGAAGCGGATTGGGAGCAAGCCGTCATCGCCGCGCGCCGGATGCAAAGTCTGATCAACCAGGTTGTCAATGTCCTCCGCGAAGAGGAAGGCGCCGTTGAATATGAAATCACGCTGAGCGAGTTGGCCGAAATGGTCTCGGATAAGGTGCGCCCGCTGTCGGTCGAG
>QHNT01000354.1:5956-13346 GCA_003218515.1 Verrucomicrobiota bacterium
CCCAAAGGCGATGCCGTGACGCTTTCGCTGACGCAATGCGGCGAACAGATCGTGTGCGAAGTGCGCGACGAAGGACCAGGACTGCTGCCTGAGCTGACGACCCATTTGTTCGCGCCGTGCAAGTCCAGCAAGGAAGGCGGCAGCGGCATTGGGCTCGCGATCAGCAAACAACTCGCCAATCACCTTGGCGCCCAACTGGAATTGAAATCCAACTCGCCAGCGGGATGCGTGTTTGTCCTGACGGTCCCGACGAACGTCGCTTCTGAAAAATCAAGACGTGCTTCTTCAACGCCGATCTGCTAAGAGGAGTCCAGCGTCAAGCGGACCCATGAATCGGATCAGCAAACGGGTGGGAGGGGAAGGCCAATGGCTCACGGGTTTGCTCATCGGATTCGTCCTCCTGGTTCCGTTTGAAAAGTCGTTCGGGATAAGTTTTCCGCTCCGTTGGCGCTGGTCGAACCCGCGGCCGCACGGCAACAACATCGTGGACATGGCCTACTCCCCCACCCTGGGTCTGGGCGTGCAGGTGGCTGAACGCGGCCAGATTTATACCAGCGACGACCTGGACACGTGGCTGCCCCGCGACAGCGGCGTGACCAACGCATTGCGGGCCGTGGCCTTCTTCGGACCGCGCACCGTCATCACGGGAGAAGCCGGCGTGGTGCTTTACGCCGATTCAGTGGACGATTTCATACCCGGCACCTTGCTCGACGGCCCGACGGGCGACTGGTTGGAAGCCGTGGCGGCCTCGACGCAGACAGTGGTGGCCGTCGGCGACAATGGCGCGGTTTACACCAGCACTGACGGTGTGAACTGGAAACGGCAGGCTTCGCTCGGCCAATGGCTGCGTGGGGTCGCCTTTGGAAATGGCACCTTCGTCGCCGTGGGCGAAAGCGGTTTGATCGCCACCAGTCCTGATGGAACGAATTGGACCAGCCGCGCCAGCGGCACCACAACCAACCTGAACCGCGTGGCGTTCACTGGGAATTTTTTCACCGCCGTGGGTGAAGGCGGCGTAGCGCTGACGAGCACGAACAACGGTTCGAGCTGGTTTTCGGAAAAGACCCGCGCCACGAACGACTTGTTTCACACCACCAGCGGGGACGGAGCCCGCCTGGTGATTGGCGATAACGAAGTCCGTTTGCAAAGCTCCGGCGCCTGGTCGGATCAGTTGGCCCAATCGAGCGGCCCTCCCGCCTGGACGTATTACGCCAACGTCGGTCGTCCGAGTTTTTTCCTCATCGCCGGCCGCACGGGCATGATCGCGGAAGGCTACTCGACCAATGATCATTCGTATTACTGGCTGCCGTCCACTGACTCGGTCCGGAACTGGCTGTTCGATGTCACCTGGGCGACGAATCTTTACGCGGCTGTCGGCGATCGTGCGACCGTGATGACCAGCGAAAACGGAATCGACTGGACACTGGAATTAGTGCCTGACTCGGTCACCAACTCGATCTTTCTCGGAATCGGCGGGACAACGAACCTGTTGGTGGCGGCCGGGAACCAAGGGAGTTTGATCATCAGTCCCTACTCGGAGACCAACGCGATGGTGACCAACGTGGTGGGTACGAACGTCGTGGTGACCAACCAATCCATCAGCACCTTCGGCGTCGTCTGGCACGACATCCAGCCCCGACCCACCACCAACGATCTGCAGGGCGTCGGCGTTTTCGGCAATTTGTTTCTCGTCACCGGCGATAACGGCACGGTCCTGATCAGCCCGGACGGAACGAATTGGACAAGCCGCCCGGCGCCGACCAGCGCCCTGCTCAGCAGCGTGGCCGCCTCGCCGAACACGATTGTCGCCACGTCCGATGGCACGAACTGGAACTCGCAGGCGAGCGGCACCGCCAAATGGCTGAACGATGTGACCTGGATTGACGGCACGTTCTTCGTGGTCGGCACGCAGGGAACGATCCTGACGAGCGCCAATGCGGTCGATTGGACCAGTCGTGGAACAATCACTCTCAAGTCGTTATACGCAGCGGCGACTGATTCGGATCACCTGATCACGGTGGGTATCGAAGGAATCATTCTGCGCAGCCAGGTCGTGCCCGAGCTGACGCCCATCTCAATTCTCAGCTACTCGCGCTTCGAAAGCGTGGATTCGCCAACGGTGAACAATCTGTTCCTGTTCGGCGGCAAAGCAGACCAGAGCTTCACGCTCGATTCCCGATTGGGCTTTGACACCAATGCCTGGGTCACCGGACCGAAACTCGAATTTTACGACAGTTCAGGCACGTTCTATTATCTCGAAACCATGTCCAGCAGCACTGCGCCTCCCCGGCAATTTTATCGCGGCACGCTGACGCCTTAGCCGGGCGGAAGTGTAAACATTGCTGGGGATTATTACCCGTTGCTCGACCGGGGATGGGGAATCTTCCCCATCGACTCCACCTGTGCCTCTCGACGCACAGTCCGTGGCTTCCCTGGAACTCCGTTAATTTTGCCACCTTTATTGCGCTCTCCGACGCTGGCACGGGTCTAGCAAGGACGGAATCGAATCAATACGAAGGCGAGAAATCATATAACGACGAACCCATCATTTTGGGGGGGCCTCCTGCCGTTTCTTTTGGTCGGCGCGCAAGTCTTGGCTGCAGACGCGAGCAACCAGCCTCCCCAAGTCAGAATTGTCAGTCCACCTGACGGCGCCGTGTTTGTGGAGTTATTCGCCGGCCCGACGGATATTCGACTGGTCGCCTACGCTCAGGACCGGGAGGATGGCTACAAGGTCACGGTCGAATTTTTCGACGGCACGAATAGCCTCGGCTTTGGCACCTTCGTGCCGTCGCTTTGCCCGGCGCCGTATTGTCCGAACTTCTCCCTCACCTGGTCGAACGTGCCACCGGGCAAATACACGCTGACGGCCAAAGCGACCGATCACAACGGCGCTAGTTCGGTTTCAGACCCGGTCCACATCAGGGTGCTCGATCTGCAGCACCAAACTGTCGTCACCATCCTGGCCACCGATCCCGTGGCCACCGAGCACAGTCCGCTGGTGGACATCCCGCCCGACACAGCCACATTCGTGGTGCGGCGCGCCGGCGGCGATATCGACAATTCGCTGACGGTGTCCTACCGCATCGGTGGCACAGCTTCGAACGGTACGGATTACGACAAGTTGTCGAGTGAAGTCACAATTCCGGCGCACTTGGAGACTGCTGAGATCGTCGTGAATCCGATTGATGACGCTCTGGTCGAAGGCACCGAGACCGTGGTGCTGACTTTGTTGCCTGGTTGCCCGCCCTGTCTGTTCATGGACCCGCCCTGTTTGCCACCGGTTCCAGCCGAAGGCTGCTACATGGTCGGCTCGCCGGGCGAGGCCGTGGCCTTCATTCGCGACAACGACCAGGCCAACGTGCGTCCGAAAGTGCAGATCGTGACGCCGCACAATGGCGATACGTTCCCTGCCCCGTCGGATATTGAGATTGATATCCAGACGCAGGACCCGGACGGCTGGGTCCATACCGTGGAATTCTTCGCTAACGGCGTGAAGATCGGCGCGGAGTCGATTGAGTTCATCGTGGCGCCGCCGCCCAATCAGGAGCAGATGTTCAGTCTCATCTGGTCCAACGTGATGGCCGGTCGATACATCCTGACGGCGAACGCGACCGACGACCTGGGCGGCTCTACGACGTCGCAGCCGGTCACCATCCTCGTCGGTGATGTGCCGCCATTGGTGCCCATCGTCAGCATCGTCGCCACCGATCCGTTCGCTTCCGAGAAAGTTTCGACGAACGGAACCAACACTGCCAGGTTCAGAATTTTCCGGACCGGCCCGACAAACCTGGACCTTACCGTGCTCTATTCCGTTCACGGCACCGCGTCCAACGGCGTGGACTACGTGGAAATCGGCAACTCACTGACCATTCCGGCGGGCCGCCACTCGGCTGCAATCGTAATCGTGCCGATGGACGACAATTTGGAAGAGGGAATTGAAACCGTTGTCCTGAGGCTCGAGCCCGATCCAACCCTGGGTCCGGTTGCTCGATATGAAGTGGGGCGGCCAGCCAAAGCGGCGGCGATCATCGTCGATGACGATCTGCACCGGCCGCCATGCAAGCAACTCCCTGACGGCTCGTTCCACCTCTGCGCGGACAAACCGGATGGTTTCGCTTTCCGTCTGGAAGTTTCAGAAGACCTCTCGGCCTGGGTGCCGCTGTGCACCAATGTGGTTACGGATGGAGCGCTTCACTTCGTGGATCCCGAAGCGCTTGAACACGTTCATCGCTTCTACCGGATCGTCCCCCAGTCAAATTACGTTCCGGAGGAGTGATTGACAGCGGGGCGCAGGACGCCTGGCGATGAGATCCTGCGTCCCGTCACCCAAGGGATTGAAAATGACACTCCCGGTTTGACAATAAGCGTCCGGCTTGCATAAATCGGTCCATGCATCCCGCCACGAAACCGACCTTCCTCTTCGCCCTCGTGGCTGGAACTTGCTTCGTCCATACCCAGACCAACCTGGTCAGAGCGGCCTCGCCAGAAATGCGCCGCGTTGCGAGCCGCAGCACACCTGCGCACCAAGCCGCAAAAAAATTCCTGCGCGGCACCAACCTTGGCAACTACCTCGAAGCGCCGCCGGGTCAGGACTGGGGCGCGCGTTATTCGGAACAGGATTTTGTTCATATCAAGGCGGAGGGATTCGACCACGTCCGTCTGCCCATCGCCTGGCACCATTACACCGGCTCCGCGCCTGACTTCAAACTTTCCGACGACATTTTTGCCAAGGCCGATTTTCTCGTCACCAATGCGCTCAAGCACGGCCTCAACGTCATCGTCAACATCCAGCACTTCGACGAGTTCACGAGCAATCCGCTTGCGTTCACCAACAAGTTCTACGCGCTCTGGCGCCAGATCGCCGGGCACTACGCGAAGTTTTCCGACAACGTGGCGCTCGAGTTGCTCAACGAACCCAAGGACGCGGCCACGACAGTGGTGCTCAACCCGATTTACGCCGAGGCCATCAGAGAAATTCGCAAGACGAATCCGCGGCGCGTCATCTTCGTCGGTCCAGGCCGATGGAACCAGGTCAGCGAACTGCCGAACCTGCGCCTCCCGGACAACGACGAAAACCTCATCGTGACCGTGCATTGCTATGACCCGTTCAATTTCACTCATCAGGGCGCAACCTGGACCAGTTCCGATGTCAAATCGCTCAAAGGGATTGTTTTTCCCGGCCCGCCAACAACCCCGTTCGTTCCCCCTGATGGCGTGAAGCTGGGCCGCGGGACACTCGATTGGCTCCAACGCTACAACACGCTGCCGACGGAACAAAACCCGTGCGGTCCGCTGGCCTTTCGCCGTCCGCTGCAGCAGGCGAAGGAATGGTCCGATCGCTACGGACGCCCGGTGCACGTCGGCGAATTCGGGTGTTACACCGGCGCGGACCCGGCTTCTCGCGCACGGTTCTACGCGGAGTTCCACAAAGCGCTCGATGAATTCGGACTCGGCTGGGCGATGTGGGACTGGAAAGCCGGGTTCAGATTCTGGGACGACAAGACCGGCGAGCCCGCGCCGGGAATGAGGGAAGCCCTGTTTCCGAACAAATAAATGGGTGCGCAAGCCGTCAGCCACGGGAGTGGCGGAAGAGGGTAGCCCACGGCGCGAGCCGTCGGGAAAAATGCGCCATCACCACAAGCCCGTCAGGGGCGACAGAATTCCAGACGACGAGAATTTCCTTTCGCCGCTTCGCGGCTCCGATTGTCAATACCGCAACCCACGGCTGACGCCGTGGGCTACCTTCCATCGCTGCTCCGCAGCTATTTGCCAGCGTTCTCAAGAACTGATCTGCGCCCGGGCGAGACTCGTGGCGAGCCGCATTGGAATCAAAAGTGCTGGGTTTTTCGGCTAACGTGAACGTGCCCGCACCACGTTGGACAGGCGCTCGCCCCGCCAGTTCGAATCAAAAGCAACCCACTGCCGGATTGACCGGCACCATCTCTGCGGCTAGCTTTGCCGCTATGCGGGGAAGAAAGATTCGATTCCATGTTTCCCGGTTATTTTCCATTAGCATGGAATTTTTCCATCTAAAGAATAGTTCGGGGAATTTGGACCGCGAATGGACGCTAATGGACGCGAATAATTTGGGTGGTGATTTCATCAGAGGCCGTGCCTTGTGCGTTCATGACTTATCGTCGGCTGATTGCCCGCGGCAGCATGTGATTTCTTCGCGTGCATTGGCGTGTATTCGCGGTTTGCAGAACTCCGGATTTCACCGCTCCATACGCGCAATGCCGAGTTTGAGAGACTTGCCAGCGAGTTCGCTTTAGAGTGCTATGACGGCATGGATGTCGGGCCGGTTTTGAAGACATGAGCATGACACACCGTGGCCTAACTGGATTTATGAGCGTTGATTTCCAGAGCCAGAGCCCGCGTACGGTGGCTGTCCCTCACTCCCAGCGTTAGGCCGACTCGCACGCCATGCCAGCAAGCATTCTTCAAGGAATCTTCGAGGTTGTCCTTCAGGCCATCTTCGAGGTTGCGTGCTACTACGTCGGGCGTGTTGTCGTTCCCGTTGTTTCGTTCGGGCGTTGGAAGTGTGAGAGCATCAGTGCGAACGTCCCACGACGCAAACTCAGAGTCGCTGGCCTCTATCACACGCGTGGCGATGGTATTTACCTGACGGTTGAGGCCACGCAGCTTGTCGGAGTGTTGACGATGGTTTTGGTGATTGGCGGAGGAGTTCTGATTTGGTATTTGAGCAGATGATGGGCACGTCCTGGACGCTGACGACAGCAAGAGTTGGAGTGTGCCACTGGCGATTAACGAGCAGAACAAACAGCTACGGTCACGCTGGGCGGTGGCCGAGTGAAGAAGGTTGATTGGTGATGGGACACGTTAGGCTGCTCGACACCACATGCCAAAATCACCGAGCAGAAAGGCAGCAGACTTGGAGATTGCCGTTACCGACGCGTCTCGAAGCAGCGGCCTCGGCGTGTCCGCGACACAGAAATCGAAAGCACAGGCCGGGCGCATCATGTATATCGAGGATGAAGACGTTCGCGAGGAATATTGGCGAGACATCAGACGACAGCCGGAGAGAATTCATGAACCCGTGGCCTAACCCATGCGCGGCAGCCTTGAAGGAAGTGTGCTTCCCACAATCATCGCGCACTTTTGCGTGGACTACATGGCATTTTCGGGTGTCCTCAACAAGGTGTAACCCGGTCCAACACCGCACAGGCGCCTCAATTCGAGAGCGCTAAGGTCGCGTCAACCGCGTGCCGACATCTCATCGAAGCGAAAATCCCCCATCACCGGCAAAAAAATTCGTGTTTATTCGTGTCCATTCGGAAAGCGCCAAGCAAAGCTTGGCTGGTTCTAGTTAACTGAAAAGAGTTAATCATGGCAATTGGTCGAGAGTCATGTAGCCGAACCCAAAGCG
>QHNT01000168.1 GCA_003218515.1 Verrucomicrobiota bacterium
GGCAAATGGCTGGCCGCAGGGGAAACCGATGGACGCATCCGTTTTTTTGATCTGATTACTCAAAGTGAAAAGAGCCGATTCGTCGCGCACGCGGAAGGAATCACCGCGCTCGCGTTCTCACCGGATGGAACCCTGGTGGCCTCCGGTTCAGGGTACGCAGATGGTTCGGTGAAGCTTTGGCAGGTTCCCACCGGCGAACCCGCGGGCACCCTCCTCGGGCACAATGCCTGGATCCCGGGACTCGCCTTCGCGCCCGACGGCAAAACCCTGGCCAGCGCTTCCAGTGACCAGACGATCCGCCTTTGGGACGTGGCCAAGCGCGATGTATCGCCTGGAGAAACTGGTGCGGAGGAACAAGCTTGCTTTTGCCGCCGGAGCGATCGTTTTCCTCGCGATGATAGTCGGACTGGGCACGACGACCTGGGCGTTGTTCCGAGAACAGGCAGCTCGACGAGAGGCGGACCTGCGCCGACAGGAATCGGAAAAGGCGCGCTCTGATGAGAAGCAACAGCGGTTGCGAGCCGAGGCGGAAGAGTTGACTGCGCGCCGATTTGCGTATGCGTCCGATATGAACCTCGTGCAACAAGCGTTCGCGGCGAATAATCTCGGACGCGCCCGGGAAGTGTTGCAACGCAATCGTCCGCAACCGGGTCAAGTCGATCTGCGCGGATGGGAATGGCGATATCTTTGGCAGCGTTGCCGGGGCGATTCACTGTTTACGCTTTGCCAGCAGCCGTACGGAGTTCTTACGGTCGTCTTCGCCGACTCCGGCAGCCTGGTGGTTCTCCGGCAAGGCAGAGAAGTGCAACTTTGGGACCCGGCCAGCCGGCGACAAGTCGCGCAACTGCCCGCCTTGGGCTATGGCAGGGCATTGGCGGTTTCCTCCGACAACACGCTCCTGGCTTACGGCACTACCGACACAAATCGTCAGCCGGTCGTCGCGTTGTGGAATGTCATGACCAGGACTGCGGTGGCCCAACTCTCCGGCGGCGGGCACGCCATGTCATTGGCGTTTGCGCCGGACCGCAAGAGCCTCGCTGCCTTTGGCAATGATCGAAAAATCCGCCTTTGGAATTTGGAGACACTGAAGATTATCACGAATTTCCCTGCCTCATCGGAGAGCGGGTCGTACAAAGGCGCGGTCGCGTTTTCACCTGATGGCAAATGGCTGGCCGCAGGGGAAACCGATGGACGCATCCGTTTTTTTGATCTGATTACTCAAAGTGAAAAGAGCCGATTCGTCGCGCACGCGGAAGGAATCACCGCGCTCGCGTTCTCACCGGATGGAACCCTGGTGGCCTCCGGTTCAGGGTACGCAGATGGTTCGGTGAAGCTTTGGCAGGTTCCCACCGGCGAACCCGCGGGCACCCTCCTCGGGCACAATGCCTGGATCCCGGGACTCGCCTTCGCGCCCGACGGCAAAACCCTGGCCAGCGCTTCCAGTGACCAGACGATCCGCCTTTGGGACGTGGCCAAGCGCGAGCATATCGCAACGCTGCGCGGGCACCTGAACGAGGTTCATGCGGTGGCTTACTCGCCGGACGGAAAGAGACTGGTGAGCGGAAGCAAAGACGGCGACGTGATGCTTTGGGACACGTCGGCCAAACGGAGCGATCTTACTTACCGGTTCGTGCCAACCAACGTGCGCGATGTGACGTTTCTACGCGACAGCAAAACAATCGTGACATCCAGTCGGGACGGCTCGGTGGCCTTGTGGGATGCTGGCAGTGCCGTGGAACGCGAAAAAATTGGCGGGCTCGGTACCAACAACATTGGAATTGTTACATCACCCGACGGCAGACTTTTGGCTGTCGGCGATCGCGGTCGCAAAGTCAAGGTGTGGGACCTGGCCGCATCGAAGGAGACGACCAATTTCGTCGCCCATTCCGGAGCAGTCTCTTGGCTGGCGTTTCTTGAAGGCGGCAAAGTCTTGTTGACCGCGGATTCCACGTCGGAAATCAAGCGTTGGGAGGTCGGCTCATGGCGCGAACTCTCCTCCTGGAAGATGGACTCTGGCGTGTCTGCTGTTGACGTATCCTCGGACGGACGCTTTTTCGCGGCCGCGCACGGCAACGGGACCGTGAAGGTATGGGACGCAAAGACGGGTGATGAGTTGGCCGCGTTCGATGCGCACCCTGCATCGATCCCTTCAGTGACCTTTACGCCCGATGCCAGATTGTTCGTCACCGGTGGAGAAGATGGCGCGGCGAAACTATGGGATACGGCGACCTGGAAGGAACTGGCGGCGCTGCGAGGCACTTTGCTGGGTGTCCATGCCGTGGCCGTTTCTCGTGACGGACAACGACTGGTCACAGGCAGCAACGCCCGAGAAGCTGTAAAGATCTGGGACCTCTCAACGCGTCAGGAAGTCCTGAACCTGGAAGGCCAAGGCTCACAGTTCAGTCAGGCAGAATTCTCTCACGACGGGAACACGCTTGTGGCCGTGAACATCGACGGTTGGGCGCACTTTTGGCATGTGCCATCATTCTCGGAGATCGAAGCAATCGAAAGGGCCGACGCTAAATCAAACTAGATTCAAGCTTGGTGACTAACAACGCGCAAACATGAGCACGAAGAAGATCATCGTCATCATCGCCAGCACCCACTTTCTCCTTTTGCTCGCACTATTGGCCGTACTGAAAGCGACTGGCTTTACTTTGATCACGCTCTTTGGCTCACCGCCTCCACCTACGCGTTTCCAGTCGCTCGTCTTCGACCTGTTCGGAGTCTTGTTGTATCCCATGTGTCTCGTAGAAATGCCAAAGTCAGTTCCGGAGAATTGGTTCACAATTGGCCTCTGGGCTTTTGTTTTCAACAGCATCATCTGGGGTGTTTGTTTGGGAATCGTGATTCATGCGGTTCGTCAAAAGTTTCGTAAAGCGCCGACAGATCTTTCAAGGCCCGGAGGAGTTGCGCTCACAGGCTTGCTGGTTCTCTTTTCTATTTTTGCCGTTGGATGCTGCGCGTCCCTGGAGCGGATGGCACACAGGGAAATCGAAAAGAGGCCCGTGTCGAAAGTTTACTTGAGCGGAATGAAATACTTTCAGGATTTGATGAAGCAAGGACAGGTGCCCGGCGTGAAATCGCCGGACAACTTCGTCTGGCAGCCCAGCGGAGACCTGATGGCCGAGGGGGAGATGATGGAGGTGAAATATCCGTTCAGGATGACGGTTAAACTGAAGGAAAAGGGGAACGAAAACGTTCTTTATTCTTATACTCTCTTAAAACAAAGCCCGACCGTTGAATGGAGAATCGTGGAAGCGTGGCTGGAGCAGATTGCGATTCAAAACAAGGCGGACCTTCTTCAGAAGGGTGCCGATGCGACTCAATGAGCTTTTCGAAATGAATGAACCTCTGAGAACTCAAGTTGAGCCGTGGACTTGGACGACGGGGCGTGCAACCTGGCCTGGGTGTGATGGCCGCGCGATGCGGCAGGCTCTATTCACATTTCTTCTCGGATGCTGGCTTGCGGTTGGGTGTACAACATCGACTCCGCCGCAGAGGACGAGCGACATGGCGCGCTCCGGCAGCACGGTGGGGAACGCCTTCGACCAACTACCTCATCTGACGGGCGCTCTGTGGACGTACTACCAGGACAGGCATCGGTGGCCGGAGAATCCTGAGCAGTTGGCCGCCTTCATTCACGAGAACAAACAGCAGGGGCCTGAAAATCAACAGAGGTTGATCGCCTGTCTTCCCGGGAATCCAGACAAATTTAACGCCGGTAAATTCCGCAGACTGATCTTCCAGTCCGAACCTGATGGCAAGTTGTCGGTACGCTTCGATTGTGAGCTGTCTCCGCCGGATTCCTTGTCCGGCACGATGACTATTGAGCAACCCGACCCGAGTTGCTGTGAATCGAATGCAGACACTTCTGATGCTCAAATGAAGAAACAGTCATTTTTTGGTGGACGCCAGCCTTGTTCTCAGCGGAAGAAGCGTAAGAAGGCTGCAACACGCGCATTTTATGAAATCGAAACTTAAAATCGTCCTGGCGACGGTCCTATGCACCACAATTGGGTGGTGCGTTGTTGTCGTTTGCTTTTTCTTGCTTGTATCAAACCGGGATCCAGATATGACCCTCCGCTTTCCACGCCCTGGCCATTTTGAGTCCGCTGAGCTTGAGATACAGAAGGGCGAATACGTCGTTGAGGTTATGTCCAGTAACCGGACTACGTCTGCCACGTCGCTATTATTTAGCCGAACTTCGCGTCCGCCGGAGCAGATGTGGTTTGCGATTCGGAGTGCTGAGCGTCAAATCCAGAGATGAAAAGGGCCATCGTGCATGCGACTTACAGCGCTTGGGATGCATACGGCTATGCGCCGCTCCAGTTCAACGCAAGTGCCGGTCGCCGCTACATTTTGAGACGCCGTTTCAGCGATGGACGGCACTACGTGACTCTGTCGGAGAGGGAGGCGACATCCGAACATGAAAATGTTATTGTCCGATCGGACAGACACTAGAATGGGATATCGAAAGCACGCTATGAAACCGGGACTCAAAATAATCCTGGCTACGGTCGTCTGCTTGACAATTACCTCAACTGCGACTGCACAGCTTCGCGAGTCGGAGCGAACTTTGAATCTCAAGAGCCTGCAGCGGGCATTTGCGCACGCGACCGGCAAACGTCTGCTTCTTGGAGTCACCACAAATCACGTGTACCAGCTCTTATCCCTCATCAATTGGGAGCCGTCGCCGGTCAAGAAGCTTGACTCGTTCAACCGACAACGCAAGGTTCAGATCGTTTTCGGCAAGGATCTGCTCGGCTTCGCGGAAGTCTCCTTGGCATCGGGGAGTGCCGCGCACAAGCCGCCGAAAATCAAGTTGGTGTACTTTGCTTTAGCGTTCGAAACGGAGGTACAGGCGGCCAGGGCAGCAGAAGCTTTGCGTTTGCCGGCGGTAACCCCGCAACCAATCCAAAGTCGAAAGAATCACAAATGACCGAGCTATGAGCACACTAACCAAGTTTGGTCAATCGACGGATTGACGCCCTGATAAAGTTGCTCGAACACGATTTACGAGACCCCATAGAGAGCGCCAAATCGGGAGTATGTCTGGCGTTGGATTGACTCGTGAACATGAGAACATCTAACCTTATCTGTCCCCACTGCCAGTCGCGCCTAGCGGCGTGGCGCGTGATGTTCGCCTTGCGATCTCTCATCTGTCCTGTCTGCGGAACGAAGCTGGCTTTTTCGCCCGAGTCATCCGCGCGAATCGGCGCTGTCGGGGGCATTGTGTTTGCGGTTCTCCTGATGCCGCTACTTCCGCACCTCATCAATGTTGTTCGGTCGTGTTACTTTTGGGTCCTCCTGTGCATCGGCAGCTATCTGATAGGCGGTATTGTTACGGCGTTGGTGGGACGATTGATCGCCTATGAGGACGCCATCGAAGCCTATAAGAACTGGAGTTGGTTTCGCGGCAAGCCCGACTGGCAGCGCAAAGTGTGGCTAGTGACAGCGATTGGCGTCCCCGTTTGTGGTGCGCTGCTGTTTCTCGCTCCGCTTTTGTCGATTTGGCTGGCGGTCGCGATCACTGGCCTCATGGGTGTCTTCGTGATTCTTGGCCTAATCGTGCTGTGGCGGAGGTTGTTTGGGAAAAGTGGCATCTTGAGAAGATTGAGGTTCAATGACGTTGGCGACAAACGATGAAATCAATACAACTAGCACGGCCATTTGAAATATGAATGAATTGTTAAACCGCGACCTACGGCGATCGGTCGCCAGCGGCGGTGCATTTAGTTTAGAAACATCCAGGCGCATGACACAATTGGTTATCCATTGCCAGGCGATGCGCCGAGCGTCGCACGCATTGTTGCCGATTTGCTCGTGAAAGGATTCGGCCTGCGAGAGGACGCTGGTCTTGATTTTATTCTGTATGGAGACGAGGCAGCCTCTTAGTCGTGAAAGCCGGCATGGCCTGAGTCGTCCTTTGATGGCATGAACGTGAATGTGAACATTGGGTTGTCGTTGCGCCTGACCGGGCCACGAGGGTCATCCTCTGACTGGTCATAAGCAGGGCACGCGCTGTATGCCCCTCAAAAGGCCATCTCTTCGCGATGTCGTTCGCGCGACGATGAATCGAGCTCAGGCGCTGGTTGCGGGGCTGCGTGCTTCGTCACTCTCCGCTCAACGCGTGATTCACGAGTTTCGACGAGCGGGAGCGGTTAGTCCACGCACGGCTCAGCGGTTTCGTGCTCTCTCCCGAGAAGAGGAGGACGCCTTCACGTACCTGATTAGCATCGGGGTCATTAGACAACCGAAACGCGGCCGGTACTATCTGGACGAACAGTCTCTGCTGCGATTTCCGCATCTGTGGCTTTCGAGCGGCTGAGTTTGACCTGTTGACGCTATGAATCAGTTCAGACGTTTTGTTCTTAGTGGATTGCTGATTGCGATTCCGCTTCTTACTACGTCGCCAGCTACGTTGTCTTTGTCAGATTAACCCTTGGAACAGGATGAGCGAACGAAGTATAAAAACTTTGAATCTCACGTTTTCCCTTGTCCTGCTTTTCTCCTTTCTGGTCTGTGTTGTCGGCCCTTTGGCTGTCGCACTGGGCATCAGCTCAACATGGCTGTTCGCCTGGCCGCCAACTTTCTGGATAGTACGCTTCCTGGGCTTTTTTGTTTTCCCGCTGGTCGCTCTCCTTTTTGCGTTCCTTGCGCGCCCGACCGTTCAACCAAGCCGAAAGCTGTTGCGAATCGCTTGTCTTAACCTGGTCTTGGCTCTGTCACTGGTTCTGACCATTTCGGGCATCGAGTCGGGGTCGATGGAGAAAGCGCGGTTCCTCTATGCGGAACAAGCCGGTAACTCCTCCCCGTCGGTTTCAGAGCAACGAATCGTTTGCCGTGAGATTCCAAACGTCCCACTCCTTGGTTTGGACGGCAAACAAGTTGATCTGAAGGAACGCATCCAGGGAGCGAAAGTGACGTTGCTTGTGTTTTGGGCGAGCTACGACGCGCCCTGGTCCCAAAACGTGAGGCTGGCCACAGCAATTCATCGCGCTATGGCGCAACAAGGCGTGTCCGTGATTGGAATTAACGAGCAGGAGTCATTGGTTGAAGTAAAGTCGTTTGTTTCCGCACAGGGACTGAGTTTTCCGGTATTCAGCGACCCGGACGGGAAGTTCTTTCGCGAGATGGGACTTTGGTTTTCAGGTTCCGTAGAGCAGATGGTGGTTGTGGACAAAACAGGTCGAGTGGCCGTCCATCTGAATGCGCCGGAGTCCGAAGAAGCCATCAAACGGCTGTTGGAAGCAACGTCCGAAGTCGCGCCGGCAACGGAGCCAACACAGACTGACTTGGCTCCGCAGCATGATTGAAAATGCAAACATTGAGGTAAAACGGGTGTCTTGCCGGATCAAAGGTTCTGGCGCGCGGCGTTCGCACCTCAGTTTTTCGTTGTCGGGTTTTGCCCTTGGACGGCGCATGTATCAGGTGAAGAATTCATGACTACTCTGATTCTGAATGTCACGAGATCGAAATAACTGAACCTACTTTTGGAGGTAACAGATGAAGTCCCAATCCCTGATCACCGTGTTGATGCTGACGCTCCCATTGATCGGCCTGAGCCAATCACCCGGCACCAAACTATGGGAGTTCACCGCTGGCGGCGGCATCGGGTCTTCGCCGGCAATTGCGGTGGACGGCTCAATCTATTTTGGTTCTGACGCTAAAAAACTCTACGCTTTGAACCCGGACGGCGCAAAGAGCTGGGAATTCACCGCGGGCGCGGAAATCCGGTCGGCACCGGCGATTGGCCCGGATGGAACGCTGTATTTTGGCGCCGACGACAACAAGCTTTACGCGGTCAACTCAGATGGCACGGCGCGCTGGTTCTTCCCGGCGGGCGGCACCGTGGACACGTCGCCGGCTCTGGGCACGAACGGGACGATTTACTTCAGCAGCGGCGGAGGCAACTTGTACGCTCTCAGTCCTGGCGGAACAAAGCTTTGGGAGTTCAACGCCGGCGTGACATTTCGGTGCTCACCCGTGGTAGGTCCGGATGGGACGATTTACGCGGGATCCAATGACAAGGTGCTCTACGCGATAAGGCCGGACGGCACGCAGAAGTGGAGTGTCGGATTCAACGCGTTGGTGGCCGGACTGGCTATCGGCTCGGACGGCGCGATCTACGCGACCACAGGCTTCGGTGAAGCCAGGCTATACGCGATCAATCCCGACGGCACGACGCGTTGGTCGTTTCAGGCTGGCGGCTACATTTTTGCGTCACCGGCGGTTGGGTCGGACGGCACGATCTATTTCGGATGCTTCGATCAAAATCTTTACGCCGTGAATCCTGACGGCTCGCAAAAGTGGAAGTTTGCCGTTGGTGACTCCATCGAATCAACGCCAGCGATTGCAAGTGATGGCACTGTGTATTTTGGCTGTAGCGATCAGAAGCTTTATGCCCTGGATAGCGCAGGGACGAAGTTGTGGGAATTCGCCGCCGGGGGCGCGGTCATCTGTTCACCTGTAATTCGCGAAGACGGCTCGGTCTGCATCGGGGCTTTTAATTCCAAATTCTATGCGCTGGCCGGCAGCAGTGGCCTGGCGGAAGCTGCCTGGCCGATGTTTCATCGCGATCCACACCACACGGGCAACAGCGGACTTTTCCTGCTGCCGCACGTTCGATTGACCAGCCCGACGAATGGCGCGGTTTTCTTTCCCGGACAGCCGATTTCAATCACTGCCGCGGCAGCCGCTTTTGGAACGACGATCTCGCAAGTCAATTTCTTTCAGGGCGCGAACCTGATCGGCACTGCGACGAACCCACCTTACAGCCTCACATGGTCGAATGCGCCGGTGGGCAGTTACACGCTCACGGCGCGAGCTACGGACGCGCTCGGTGGCGCATCGACATCGGCACCCGTGGCCATTTCTGTCGCGACACGCCTTGCGATCAACCTGACCAGCCCAACCAACGGTTCCGAAATCTTCCTTCCGACCAACCTTACGCTCACGGCTGAGGTGAGCGACCCGGATGCGACCGTGACCAAAGTCGAATTCTTCGCCAGCACCAACAAACTTGGCGAGGCGACGGCTGCGCCTTACGACTTTGTCTGGACAAATCCTCCCGCCGGTTCACACGTCCTGACCGCCAAATCGACCGATAGCGAATGACACAAACCGCAATCCGACTCCGGCCAGCGCGGTGCTGGTGAGCGGCGCGGCGCACGGCACTTTGAATCTCAATGCTGACGGTTCCTTCTTCTACGCGCCGGGTACGAATTATAACGGGACAGACTCGTTCAGTTATCAGGCGGTCTCCGGTAGCGTCACGAGCGCGCCCGCGACGGTGCAGGTCGTGGTGACACAGGTCAATGACGCTCCAGTGGCCCAGGCCGCGACGATTACGCTAAATGAGGACACGCAGGCCAGCTTTAACTTGACCGGCACGGACGCCGATGGTGACCCGCTCACGTTTCACATCCTCACCCAGCCACTGCATGGCAACCTGTATCTCAGCGGCCAGAGCGGCAACTCGATGGCGGTTATCTACGTGCCGTTTCCGAATTACAACGGGTCGGACAGTTTCAGTTTCTCTGTCAATGACGGAGCTATAGACTCCACTGCCGCCACGGTCAGCCTGCTTATCAGTCCGGTGTCCGACGCACCTTTCGCCAACAACGATGAGTATTCGGTCGCGCAAAATGGTTCGTTGAATGTGTCCGCCGCACTGGGTGTTCTGGCCAATGATTACGACGGAGACGGCCAACCGCTGACGGCCAATCTCGTGACCGGCCCGACCAACGGTGTGCTCACCCTTACCACTGACGGTTCGTTCAGCTATACTCCAAATGCCGGCTTCATGGGTTACGATCACTTCACTTACGCGGCCAATGACGGCGCTCAAACCGGCAACACCGCGACGGTGACGCTTGCCGTCGGGAATGAACAGTGGGACGACGAGTTCAACTATTCCCGCTTCAATCAACTGGTCCGCGCGATTGCGGTGGCGACGAACGGTGATGTCTACGCCGGCGGCACGCTGTCCCGCTCACTTGGCTACGGTGGTATCGCGCGATGGAATGGCCGCATTTGGCTGCCGCTGGGCAATCGCCCGAGCAACGGTGTAGGCGGAAATGTGAACGCAATGGTCTGGCAGGGGAGCGATCTCTGCGTCGGCGGTTCGTTTATTGATGCGGGCGGACGGCCAGCGATGTCTCTGGCCAGATGGAACGGACAGGTTTGGTCGAACATTGGCGGAGGTGTGGGCGGTCCGGTCAACGCGCTTGCCGTAAGCGGCAATTCGCTCTATGTCGGCGGACAATTCAACTCAGCAGGCAACCAGAGCGCTGCCAATATTGCCCGGTGGGACGGCACAAACTGGTTCAACCTTGGCGTCGGAGTTGATGGCGAAGTGCGCGCGATAGCCGTCGGAACCAATGGTGACGTTTATGTGGGAGGTGCCTTCACCAACGCGGGCGGCATCACCGTCAACCGGATCGCTCGCTGGAACGGCAGCGCATGGACGTCCCTGGACTCAGGCGTGAGTGGTCCCGTGAACGCGCTCGTTGTGCAGGGAACCAATCTCTACGCTGCCGGCGGTTTTACCAACGCCGGCGGCATAACGGCGACGAACGTTGCGCGCTGGGACGGCGTTCAGTGGTCCGCGCTCGGCAACGGAGTGCCCGGAGATTATATCGGTGCGCTGGTACTGAAAGACGGAGAATTGTATGCGGGCCAGGGCAACGATCAACAGGGCAACTTCACACCGGTTCAAATCTTCAAATGGAACGGAACGAACTGGTCCGCGCTCCCGCAAAGCTTGAGCGCGGAACAATATTCCCGCGTGCTGGCGCTGGCGTTCAGAGGGAATGCCCTCATCGCGGGCGGCGGCTTCACAAGCGCGGGCGGAGCAATCGTCGATTACATTGCGTCATGGGACGGCCAGAACTGGCACGCGCTGCACAACGGCATCCCGAACGGCAGCGTTTGGGCGGTCGCGCAGCAGGGTACGAACGTTTATCTCGGCGGTGATTTTACCTCCGTCGCCGGGACGCCGATGAACCGCATCGTCCGATGGGACGGGACCAACTGGTGGTCGCTCGGAAACGGCACGAACAGCGGTGTGAACCAACCCGTGTACGCCATGGCCGCGGCTTCGTCGGGCGTGGTTTATGTCGCGGGAGACTTCACCCAGGCGGGCGCCATCGCGGCCAATCGGATCGCCCGCTGGGATGGGAACAACTGGTTACCGCTGGGAACCGGGCCGACGAACGGCCTCGGCGGCACCGTGCGCGCGCTGGTGATGAGCGATGCCGGTGAACTGTTTGCAGGCGGCCGTTTCACGAGTGGCGGAGGCCTTGCGGCCAAGAACATCGCCAAATGGAATGGGCAGTCGTGGTCCGCGCTCGGCGAGGGCATTGATGGCGACGTGCTGGCGCTGGCGACGAGCGGGACGGACCTTTACGCGGGCGGCGGTTTCTTCACTGCCAGCGGCCTCACCGTCAATAATATCGCCCGCTGGGACGGCGCCAAATGGAACCCGGTTGGCTCGGGCATCACGGCGCCCGGTCCAAGCGTGGTAGTTTATTCGCTCGCTGTGCGTGGCACGGAACTGTTTGCCGGTACTGAGATCGGCACGTCGGGCGGTCAGTCGATGCCGTATCTCGTGCGCTGGGACGGCGCCAATTGGTCGCCCATCGCCAGCACGTTGGATATGCCCGGACGCATCCTTACCATTCGCGCTCTGCAAATGGTCGGTCGTGATCTTTATGCGGGCGGCTTGTTCTCGCGCATCGACACTCTTCAAACGTTTTCTCTGGCGCGTTGGGACGGGGCGAATTGGTTTGCGCTCGGCACCGGCATCGAGGGAAACGACCCTTTTGTAAATGCTTTGGCGCTGCGCGACAACGAACTGCTGGTGGGTGGATCGTTCACGGAGGCCGGAACAAAATCGTCCACGCGCTTCGCTCGTTGGTTGCTTACGAACGCACCACCAGTCATCCAGCTTGTCAGCCCCGCACCGGGCGCGGTCTTCACCGTCGGCGATAACCTCCCGCTCGCCGCGAACGCGATCGACCCTGATGGCACGGTGACTCGCGTGGATTTCTATGCCGGCGCGACGTTGCTGGGCTCGCGGACGAGTGCGCCGTTCTCGCTCACGTGGAGCAACGTGTTTACAGGCGATTATCTCGTCTTCGCCACGGCGACCGACAACCGCGGCCAAGTAACCACTTCCGCGCCGCTCGCAGTTCGTGTGGTGCCGCCTGCCGGCGACATCCCGCCCACCATTTCCATCGTGAGTCCAACGAATGGCGCCGTGTTCACAGCCGGTCAAACCGTGGGAATAACGGCCAACGCGACGGACAACGACGGCTCAATCCGCCAGGTGGCGTTTTACGAAGGCAGCAATTTTATCGGGATCGTAACAAACAGTCCTTACACGATCGCATGGAGTAATGCGGTTGCGGGGAACTACACGCTCACCGCTCTGGCGATGGATAATCTGGGCGCAACGAATTCAGCGACGATTCAGATTACCTTGCAGCATCCACCAGAAGTTTTTGTTGCCAGTCCAAGCGAGGGAGACCGATACACGATTCCAGTCAACGTCCGCCTCATGGCGGACGCACGCGATTTCGAAGGCCCGGTCAGCCGTGTGGACTTCCACACAAACGGTGTTTTCCTCGCGACCGCGAACCAGTTCAGTTCTCCCGATTTCAGTTTCACCTGGACCAATGCTCCGGTCGGCAACTACACCCTGACCGCCGTGGCGATTGACGCCTTCGGAGCCGCAACGACATCGGCCCCAGTGCATTTTTCGGTCGAGACGCCCAATGCGCTTCCACAAGTCCGGATTCTCAGTCCGGCGGCTGGCGCCATTTACTCCGCACCTACAAACATCGTGGTGGTGGTGGACGCGTCCGACCCGGACGGCAGCATTCAGCAAGTCCAACTGTATTCTTACGATTTTCTGTTGGGCACGTTGACCAATCAGCCGTTCGTGTTTGTCGTGCGCAACCTCACCGAGACAACCTATTGCCTCAACGCCCGCGCTCTGGACAATCGCGGAGGGACCGGCGTTTCCAGCCAGGTTTGCGTCACAGTCACCAACGACCCGACTCGGATGCCCAAATACAACATTATCGATCTGGGGGCCTTGGTCGGTCCGGAGAGCCGGGCCAACGGAATCAATAACGACGGAGTGGTCGTTGGTGACGGAAAGACTCCCGACTACCGGCAACGCGCCTTCATCTACCGAAATGGGGCAGTGCAGATACTGCCTTTGCTCGGTGGCGAAGGTCTGGGTGGCGGCGGCGGTGCCCTGGCGATTAACGATCCCGGGTTGATCACCGGTTACGCCGCCGATGGCAGCGGATATCCACACACGTTTCTGTACGACGGCACCAACATGGTAAACCTCGGCACTCTCGGAGGGCGACAAAGTTTTGGCCGCGCAATCAGCGCATCTGGCCAGGTTGTGGGAGAGGCCGAGGATGACAACAACCAAACGCGGGCATTCCTGTTCAGCAATGGAGTCATGACCAACCTTGATTCTTTCGGTGGCTCCGAAAGTGGTGCTCGCGGCATCAACAACTCCGGACACGTCGTTGGCGCCGCCCGCTTGCCATCGGGTAAAACCAGAGGGTTTGTCTATAACCCCAACACCGGCATGACGACGCTGGGAACTCTGGGAGGAGATAATAGCCAGGCTCTGGCCATCAATAACTCCGGGCAGATCGTTGGTGACGCATCAACTGCCGATGGATACACCCACGCCTTTCTGTATCTACAGGGCTTCCTGGTCGATCTGGGAACATTCGGCGGCTTCAACAGCATCGCCACCGACATTAGCGAACGCGGCCAGATTGTCGGCTGGGCAGAAGACGTCCATCTGAGGTCGCACGCGTTTCTGTGGCACAATTGCGTCCTTTACGATCTGAACCTGCTCATCCCGCCCGGCTCCGATTGGGTCTTAACTCAAGCCAACGCCATCAATGACTCGGGCCAAATCGTCGGCTTCGGCAAGAAGGGACTGGTTGATCAGAATGACCGCGCGTTCCTGTTGACTCTGGCTCAGAACAGTCCGCAACGCCCGGAAGACAATCAATTGATAAGTTTCAAGAACGGACACTTCGATTTCTGCATGCCCGTTCCCTTGGGTTCACCGTTCGTGCTGGAGGCCTCCACTAACCTGGTAAATTGGATTCCGGTTTCCACAAATTACAACCGAAGCGGCTTGGTCGATTTTAACGATCCGCAAGCTGGCGGTTTCTACACACGGTTTTACCGTGCCGTTCCTCTACCATGAAGGATCCGCAAGACAAAATTCATTTGATGACAAGGAAGAGCAATGGCAGTGGTTGCCCTATCCAGCAGTTGACTAAAGGCCCGAATTGGCGGCCTGACAGCGTCTTTATCCAGGCATCTGTGTCGAGGTGATGGTCATATGCTGCCGATCATGAACGAATCCGCCCAATCAGCGCGACGTTGCCGCGATCGGAAGCGGGTCGTGAATCATTGCTCCATTGTCGGTGGTCCGAATTGTCAGTAATCCTTTAGATTTCGCTGCGGAGACGGTGTCATTGTCCGATTCGCAATTCGAATTCGCAGACCACAGAGGAGGAAGTTAGCGCAATTGACTCTACATAGCCAATTCTTGTATGCTCCAATTACATCCACCGTGTCTTTTCAGAGTGCGCTCGGGATTTCTGGTGATTGCGATGACCTTGCTCACGTGGAGTCACACCGCACAATCGGGGACACCTGGAGGGCTATCCGCACGGCCTGGTGACCGAAAAATCGAACTCTCTTGGGCTTATGTGGACGCGCCCGTAACATGGAACGTCAAACGTTCCTTGAGTGACTCCGGACCCTACAGCCTCATCTCCAGTCTTAGGACCAACGCCTTCAGTGACACGAGCGTTAGCAACGGAATCCCTTACTACTACAGGATAACCAATTTCGCGATTCTTGAGGGAGCGAAGCGGTGGCGAGTACACCGGCGCGCTAAAGCGACTTGCCACGATTCCTTAAGCGAGTATTGCTGTGAGCATGTCCGCTGTTGTTCGAAAGCGCCTCTTTGCGCTGATCACGTTCGCGCTGTCCGTCGTCGGTTCTGCTGGCGCGGCCAGTGATGCGCTCGGTCCCGCTTTTCGCATCATCCGTGAAGCGGTGGAGAAGGATGAGATACCTGGTGCGATTGCTTTAGTGGCGCGCGGCGGCACGATTCTCCGGCACGAGGCTTATGGCTTGAGGGACATTGAAAATCGGCTTCCTTTCACCACCAACACGCTTTGCTGGATTGCTTCCATCACCAAGCCGGTGACGGTGGCGGCGGCGATGACTCTCGTGGATGTCGGGAAGCTCGCGCTGGATGATGCGATCGAAAAATACCTGCCGGAATTTCGCGAACAAACAGACACGAACGGCACACATCACGTTTTCACGATCCGGCAGTTGATGTCGCACACTTCGGGTCTGGTCCCCAATCCACCGACTCGCCGGTCCGGCTGGCCGATCGGCGGCCCGCTGGACGACTTTTGGTTGCAGCAAAAACTTCCGGAGATCGTGCAAACGATCGCGCGGAGCCAACTGCGGTTCGAGCCTGGCAGCCAGTTCGAATATTCCAACTCCGCGTTGTTCGTCCTGGGCCGCGTGATCGAGGTCGTCTCCGGCAAGCCCTACGCTGTCTATGTGAAGGAAAAGATTCTGGAACCGCTCGGCATGGTTGACACGCATTATGCGCCTCCACCAACGGAAGCCAAACGCGTGGCGACGATTTACGCGCGTCGAGACGGCAAGCGGGAAACGATCTTCCGGTTTAACCCGGCCGTGATGATTGCGAACACCGCGCCCGACGGCGGGCTGTTCTCTTATCCGTCCCA
Source organism: Verrucomicrobiota bacterium (assembly GCA_003218515.1). Taxonomy (GTDB): domain Bacteria; phylum Verrucomicrobiota; class Verrucomicrobiia; order Limisphaerales; family AV2; genus AV2. The sequence continues at coordinate 15,834 of QHNT01000168.1, forward strand.
GCTCGTGCCCTTCCTGCAAATGTTCCTCGACGATGATGGCCGCGTGCTTTCGCGTTCGGCCGTGGCCGAGATGCTAAAGGAGCAGCCGCATGGATGGGGCTTGGGCTGGTCGCTGCAAGAGGGGTTGTTCCTGCACGAAGGATCGAGCGGCACGGTGGCCTGGGCTGATCCCAAAACGCGTGTGATCGGGGTTCTGTTCCTGCAATATCGCGACCAAAACAAATTCGACGAGCGTTTGCGGAAGCAATTTCGCGAAGCCGTGCGTGACGCATTCGCGGATCCAAAGAAGCCTGAAGCGTATTTTCCGCCGCCGGAATCCGAAGGGGGCTGGCGAAAGCTCGAACAGCCCGAGGACATCCGGCGTCTGGCCGGGATGGATCCGGACGACCTTGCCGAACTCAAAAAGTGGCTGCTCGACTCGGACAAGCGCGACTTCGCCGCCGTTGTAATTCGCCATGGCCACATCGCGCTGGAAGTGGAGCGGGGCATCAGCGCCAAGACAGATTCACGCCGCGTCGCTTCGGTGTCGAAAGCCATCTGCGCTACGGTGCTCGCGATTGCTTCCGAGCAGAGCCAGCTAGGTTTGACGCCGAGAAAAATGAAGTTCGACGATCCGGCGTTCCAATTCATCCCCTGGGCGCAGCCGCTCAGCGATCCGCGCAAGGAAAAGATCACGGTCGGACAGTTGCTCAACCACACATCAGGCATCTCTCCCGAAGCGACCGGCGCGCCCAACGACGGCACGTGGGACTACATTCTTGGCCACAGCGGCGATCAGCGGACCGCGAAGCTCGCTTTCGATCCCGGAGGCGGCTGCGGTTATTCCACCCACGCCCTGGCTCATGCCGCCCTGGTGTGTGAGACGGTGACTGGCAAGCCTTACGACCAGTTCGCCATCGAGACGCTGCTCAAACCGATCGGCGTCGAGCATTGGTGGTTTCAATATTACGAGGGCGGCGACACCTTCCGTGTAGGCACCGGTAACGAACGGCATCCTTCACACGGACTTGGCATGCCCGCGCGTGACCTCGCTCGAATCGCCTACTGCATGGTTCGCGGTGGACGGTGGAAGGACCGGCAAGTCATACCAAAGTGGTTCGTGGATGAAACCGCCGCGCCGACGCACGACGTGAAGACCTCCGAGATGCGCTGGAAGCTCAACCCGCAAATCTTCTCCCACGGTTGGGAACTGCCCGCGCGTCTCACCGGCGAAGGCGGTCGCAACGGCGCGGGCATTCCCGCCGACGCCCGTGCTAAGCCCGGTTCCGGCGGTCAATACATTGCCTTCGTGCCGAGCCTCGACCTCGTCGTCACGCGCCAGACTGGCAGCAGCGGCGACTGGCAGTTCGAGGAATACTTGCGCCGAGCGTGTGCGGCCGTGCTCAGCGGAACGATTGTTACAATCGATCCACAAGGCAACGGGTCTTCTTCTCCGAAGACGCCTCCGATTGGCGCGACTCGCCTCCGCGGTCACGCACCTGTGGAGGTCACGCGCCCGAAACACCTGCCATGACTGCCACCCGGACACGACCACCGGCGCTTGCGCGAGCGATCTTTGGTGCGTTGCTACTCGTCGCTCCCGGAATCAAAGCCGCCGACGCCGGCGAAACCCTCTACAACGGCATCGTGCTTCCTCGCGAATGGCCGCCACGTCTTGCTGACTTTCCTACGTCGGTCGAGAAGGACCCGGTCGTCCCTCCTTATCTGATCTCGCCGCCCGAGGTCATCCCGATCGATGTCGGACGGCAGCTCTTTGTCGATGATTTTCTCATTGCCGAGACGACGCTCAAGCGAACTCTCCTGACTCTGACTCCGCATGTGAAGCGCGGAAAAATCAAAGTAGGTGAACAGCTCATAATCGAAGCCCTGCCAAGCGGCGAAAAATTCCAAACCGAACTCTTGGAACAAGGCAATCGGTTACGTGCGCGCAGCGAAATCGCTCAATTCTACCGGGACGCAAAAGCGAACGAAGGCGACTACGTGCTGCTCAGCGAAGTCGCTTCGGGACGCTGGACATTAAAGAAAGCTCCGCCAGGAAAATATGGCCTCTCGGCTCTCGCCGTGTAATGCCGTCTAACTTGACCAGAACAAACCAGATCACGTCGAAACGAGCGGTCGCGCTGGCGCTGCTGGTCTCACTGTTCCGCTCATTAATGCTGCTCGCGGCTGAGCAGCGAGTCGTGGACCCGGAAGCGCTGCCTAAGTTTCCACCCGTCGCCGCGCGGGATGCGCTGAATACATTTCGACTAAAAGCGGGCTTTCGCCTTGAGCTCGTGGCGGCTGAACCGTTGGTGACTGAGCCGATCGCACTGGCGTTCGACGAGGATGGGCGGCTCTTTGTCGTTGAGATGAGTGACTTCCCGGAGAGCGACAAGCAACATCATGGCCAGGTCAAACGGCTGGAGGATACGGATGGAGACGGTCGTTTCGACAAATCGACTGTCTTTGCAGACGGCCTGCGCTGGCCGTCGGCGGTTCATTGTTACGGCGGCGGAGTTTTTGTGGGAGCGGTTCCGGATTTGTTTTTTTACAAGGACACCAACGATGACGGCGTGGCGGATGAAAAGCGGGTGGTCCTGACCGGCTGGGGAAATCGCGCCGGGACGCTCGATGCCGAAGGGGTGTTCGGCAGTCTGGCCTGGGGGCTCGACAATCAGATTCACGGGCTCGTCAACCGCTTCGCCGGGGTGATCACCAATCCGAATAATCCAGCCGCGAAACCGGTCACGCTCGGGGGCAATTTTGCGTTCGATCCGCGGACGATGACGCTCGTGGCAGAGGCGGGCGAAGGGCAGTACGGCATGGGCTACAACGACGACGGACGACAGTTCCTTTGCCGGCAACACAGACACATCATGACACAGCTTTTCGATCGGCGGTATGCTGACCGAAATCCCTACTATACGATGCCGGATCCGACGGTGGACATCGCGGTGGATGGCCCGAAGGCCGCCTTGTATCGCATCAGCCCGGAGGAGCCGTGGCGGGTGATGCGCACCAAGTGGCGTGTCGAGGGGCTGGAAGAGGGAATCGAAGCCGGCGGACGCGCTTCCGGCTACTTTTCGGCGGCCTGCGGCCTGACTATTTATCGCGGCAACGCCTGGCCGCGCGATTACGTCGGTGACGCGTTCGTCGCTGATCCCGCTGAAAATGTCGTGCATCACAAAAAGGTGACGCACTCAGGACCGAAGGCCAGCGCTGAGCGGCCCGCAGACGAACAAAGGGTCGAGTTCCTCGCGTCGAAGGACACCTGGTTCCGCCCGGTGTACATGGCCAATGCGCCGGATGGTACATTGTACATCGCCGACATGTACCGGCAGATCATCGAGGCAAAGGGCATTCCCGACGAAATCGTCAAGCATCTCGATCTCTCCGCCGGGCGCGACATGGGGCGCATCTACCGAATCGTGCCGGAGGGCTTCAAACAGCCGCCGCCGCCACGCCTCTCTCGCGCATCGCTCGGCCAACTGGTGGCCACACTTGAACATCCCAACGGCTGGCATCGAGACACAGCGGCCAGGCTGCTCTACCAGCGCAACGATCGCGTCGCGGCGCCGATACTCACGAGGCTCTTGACCAAATCCAAATCATCTGTTGGCCGCTTGCACGCCTTGTACGCGCTCAAAGGTCTGGGAGCGCTGGACGAGCAACTGGTGCTGCAAGCCCTGTCGGATGTCGATGGAGTCGTGCGCGAGCACGCAGTTCGTCTGTCTGAAGGCTTCCTCCAACAGGGCGTCCCTTCCCGCGAGTTGTGGAGGAAGCTCTCCGCGTGCGCTTCGGACCCGGTCGTGGGTGTGCGCTATCAGCTTGCGTTCAGTTTGGGTGAGATCCGACATCCGGAGCGGCTCGGTGTCCTTGCCCAGATCGCCCGGCGCGACGCAGCCGAACCGATGATGCGGGCCGCGGTTCTGTCGTCGTTGGCCCAGGGCGCGGGAGAAATGTTCAGCTTGCTCTCCAATGAAACGAGCGCCCCCGCGACTTCGACGGGTCGTCCGGAGATCTTGCATGAGTTGGCCGCGGTGGTGGGAGCCGCCAACCGGTCGGTCGATCTGGCGCGCGTGCGAGAGGCTTTGATCTCAACGCGCGATCCCCTGGTCGCGTTCCCGCTCGCGCGAGGTCTGGGGGACGGCCTCCGCCGGGCCGGGAGCTCATTTGAGAAAGCTGGAGTGGATTTGGAATCGTTGCTGGATCGCGCTGCGGCCACCGCCACCGACGCCCAGGCGCCGGCATCGGCGCGCCTGGAGGCCGTCGCTCTGCTTGCTTTCGGACGCGGCGCTGAAAGCGAGAAAACGCTGCTGCCCCTGCTGGACTCCCAGCAGCCGCAGGCCGTGCAATTGGCCGCCCTCACGTCGCTCGATCGGCTCTCGCCCGCGGGACTTGCTGCCGCGCTTCTGGGCCGCTGGTCATCGTTGACACCCACAATTCGCGACAAGGTGGCGGACGTGCTGCTCAAGCGTCCTGACCGCACCGGCGGGCTGCTCAGTGCGATGGAAGGAGGAATTGTCCAGCGTCGCGATTTGTCCTTGATGCAGATCGTGGCCCTGCGCCAACACTCGGATCCAACCCTCCAACAGCGCGCCATCAAACTGATCGGCGCCGCGTCGGACGCCAAGCGTGACGAAGTGGTCCGGCGTTTTCTGCCCGCCCTCGAGCTGCGCGGCGACGCCCAACGCGGCAAGGCCGTGTTCCAGCAGCGTTGTCAATCCTGTCACCGCTTCGGGAGCGACGGATTCGCCGTCGGCCCGGATTTGACCGGAGCCCGAAGCGGCGGCAAGGAAAAGCTGCTCGTGAATATCCTGGACCCCAACCGCGAAGTTCCACCGAATTACTTTGGTTACGTCGTCGATACCAAGGAGGGGGACAGCTACACCGGCATCATTGTGAACGAAACCGCTAACAGCGTCACAGTTCGTCAACCCCTCGCTATCGAGGTAGTCGTCCCGCGTTCGCAGATCGCGAAGATGCAGGCCTCGAAACTATCGCTCATGCCGGAAGGGCTGGAGGAAGGATTGGCCAATCAGGATCTGGCTGACCTTGTGGATTTCATTGTTGCTGACGTCCAGTGAGCGGGGCCAACATTCATCTTAGGTTAGATGCCTCTTTCAAAGGTCCATCGTTCTGCCGGTGCTAACTAAACCAGGCATTGAAAGCACGATGCCTTTCCGGTTTAACTCTCCCCGTCACCCAAACCAGCCGCGCCTGGCAACGAGCAAACACACATGATCACACGGCGTAAGTTCGTGAAAAACTCAGGAGCCCTCGCTGGGGGGATTGTTGCGGCCAATCTGACCGGCATCAGCGTTCTTTCCGCCGCCAGCAGGAAAAAGAGCGACATCCGAATCGATCATATCTCATTCGGCTACGACGAGTACCTCTTTCGGGCTCCGGTCGGTTTCGCGGGAGCGGTGGTGGATCGGGCCACGATGGTGACCGTGAGGTGTTCCGTCCGTACTGCGGGAGGAAAGGTCGCCCGCGGATTCGGATCGATCCCCTTCAATCACACCTTCTCTTTCCCATCGAAGAAGATGACGAACGAGACCAAGAACGACGCGATGAAGGCGCTGGCGGCCGAGCTGGCGAAAGTGACGGGCAGCCACCAGGAATTTGCCCACCCGCTCGACATCAACTGGGACCTGGCGCCGCTGTATCTCAAGGCCGCTGCCGACGTGTCCGAACGGTTACATCTGGCCGATCCCATCCCCAAGCTATGCACGCTGGTGACCGCCGCCGCGTTCGATGCCGCAATCCACGATGCTTTTGGCAAGGCCCACCGGATAAACTCTTTCGACACGTATGGTCCCGGGTTTATGAATCATGATCTGTCCCGCTATCTGGGCGAGGGCTACGAGGGACACTATCCCAACCGCTATCTGCTTCGTCAGCACAAGCCACGCATGACGCTCTGCCATCTGGTCTCGGCGGTCGACCCAATCGAAGAATTCGACAACAAGAAACCTCTCAAGGATGGGTTGCCAGAGACGCTTCCCGAGTGGATCAACTACAACGGGTTACTCGAGCTTAAGATCAAGCTGAACGGGACGGATTTGAAATGGGATGTCGAACGCGTGATGCACATTGAAAGAGTCGCTGTCCAGACGCAAGAAAAACGCGGCGTCAAGAACTGGGCCTATGTGCTCGACTTCAACGAGAAGTGTCCGAATGTCGAGTACTTCATCGAGTTCTTGAGGCAGTTGAAAGAGAAAATGCCGATTGGTTACCAAAGGATCAAGTACACGGAACAACCCACAGCACGTGATCTCAAGGCGCATCCCGAGAACGTCATGCACGAGGCGGCCAAGCTCTGTCCGGTTGTGATCGACGAGTCTTTAATTGACGTCGAATCCCTGCTGCTCGCACGCAAGCTGGGCTGGACGGGAGCAGTTGTGAAGTCCCCCAAGGGACTTACCCACATGATTCTGATCACGGCGGTCGCGGGAAAGGAGCGGATATTTCTCTGCGGCGGCGACATGAGCTGCCCCGGCGCGGCGCTGATCCAGACGGCCAACCTGCAGGCACGCGTGCCGACCATCACCTCGGTGGAGGCGAATGCGCGCCAGTACCTGCCACAGGCGAACAAGGCATGGGAATCACGATTCCCGGGTATGTTCCGCGTCACCGACGGAATGCTTCAGACCCGGGAGATAAGTGGACCAGGTCTGGGAGCTCCTGAAATTTAGCCGTATGATCAGATTACGCTTGGAATGCATTGCAGTTTACTTCGCGGTGGCTGCCCGGGCCTTTGGTGTTTCCTCGTCGTTTGATATCACTGTCGCAGCGGGTCAGCACGAACGTAACAATGTCCCTGTGCGAGTGCTGATGACTCGTGGCCAGATCGGGAAGGATCGGATTGCATCCGTCACACTTGCCGGGCCGGACGGAAAATCGATCCCGGCGCAATGGACCGGTCCCGGCCTCCTCTCAAGCGCCGCCGGCGAGCTGCATTTTGTCCTGCCACATTTGGTGGCTGGCGAGTCGGTGCGCTTGAGAGCGACCCTTTCGACCGGGTCCCCCTCAATCGCGGGAGGCTTCACCTGGCGCGATCACCCCGGCCATCATGTCGATCTCATGTTCGGCGAGCGACCGATCATGACGTATCACTACGAACGGCTTGACGAATCCACGCCGGCAAGTCGAGTTCGGACCTACAAGGTTTTCCATCACGTGTTTTCTCCCAAGGGAGATCGGATTGTCACTGGTGGTTTGAATGAGGATCCTAAGGTCCATTCACCGCATCACCGCGGTATCTTCTATGGCTTCAATCGCATCACCTACGGCAACGGCAAGACGGCGGATACCTGGCACTGCATCGACGGAGCATTTCAACAGCACGAACGTTTTCTCGCGTCAGAGGAAGGCTCTGTTCTGGGTCGGCAGCGTGTTGTCATTAGCTGGCATGGGCAGGACACGGCCTTCGCCGAAGAGGAGCGCGAGTTAACGGTTTACAATGTTCCTGGTGGCCATTTGATTGAGTTCGCCTCCCGGCTGCGAACCCCGTCAGGTCGTGTACGGATCGACGGCGACCCGCAGCACGCCGGATTTCAATTTCGTGCGCACAACGACGTCGACGCCTTCACCTCCCGGGAGACGATCTATGTTCGCCCGGACGGCACGGGAAAACCCGGCGAAACCCGCAATTGGGATCCACAAACCCGCCAGGGACCGGTCAACCTGCCCTGGAATGCGATGTCGTTTGTGCTCGGCGGAAAACGATATACGGCGGCCTATCTCGACCATCCCGGAAACCCGAAGGAGGCCAGGTTCAGTGAAAGGGAATATGGTCGCTTCGGTTCCTATTTTGAATACACGATTGAAAAAGACAAGCCGCTCACGGTGAATTATCGGCTATGGCTGCAGGAAGGCCTGATGAAGCCCGAGGAGGTCGCCGCCCTCAGCAACGACTTCGTCGATCCGGTTAAGGTGACGGTGCATGAACCTGAATAACGAGTGGCGCTCACTGAGCAATCCCGACTTGCGCCCGGTATTCGCCTGGGATTTCTTCGGCGGCTGGAACGCTGGAAAGTGAAACCATGAACCGCGTCAGGTTTCTCAGCTTAGTGGCTTCTCTTACACCGCTGCTTGCAGTTGGCGTTCCGGAGGTCTCAGCAGCGGCGTGGAGCGTCGCCGAGCAACCCGAACTCAAGCAAGCACTCGAAGACGCACCGGCTCTGCAGACTGAATCGCTGGGTGAACCGGCCCGCGGAGTGAATGTCTGGGAACGATGGTTGGTGCCGAATACGGACGGCAAGTCGTGGGATCTGCTGCAGATTTATTTCAAGGAATACTACGGCCCCACCTGGCTCTACGCGGTCGATCTCGGTAGCGGCGACGTGAAGAAACAGCGCTTGCCTGACGGCCACCAGTTTTACCTTTCCGGACGGGCGCTCGGCTTCGACGGCAAATTCTACATTGCGACGCCATCGCGCCGCACCGGGAACATGCACCTCTTCGTCTACGACCCGGCGACCAATTCACTGGAGGAACGGGGAGAGATCGTTCAAGGACTCGGCGGCGAAGTTCGTCCGCTCGCGGTCGGACCCGATGGCCGGATTTACGGCACGGGCAGTCGGGGCAATCAGGTCGGGCTTTACATTTACGATCCGAAGTCGAGCAAGGTCGTCAAGGACTTCGGCGCTGTCGGCCCAAAGCATCCCAACGGCGCCTGGAGCCGTTACGTGCTGGGTGTGGATGATACGCATGCTTATATCGCCAGCGGCATGATCCCCGCCTGGTATCTCGTGGCGGTCAACCTGGAGACCGGCGAAGAGAAAGTGTTGCTGGAGTCGCCGACCGAACGAGTGATGGACATCATCGAAAGTTTCCCGAGCGCCTATGCCCGCATCACCCAGGACGGTGCGTCCGACAAAGAGTATTGGCTCTACCATGGCGCAGCGATCCCGAAGATTAACGACAAGCCGCCGTGGCCAAAACGAGATTCTCCGTGGGCCAAAGCTGTGCCGAAGCCGGAAGTTTACTTCGACCAGATCGATCCGGACGAAAACGGAACTGCGATGGTTTGGTATCGCTCGCGCAAGGACGCGGCCCAGGCGCCTGATCTGCGTAGCAGCCGACGTGAGGAGGCTCAAATTGGAAAATCCGAAATCCGAAATCCGAAATCCGAAACAGAGGCGCAGGGCTGGAAATCCATTCGCCTGGAAGGCGTCAACACCTATCCCCATCGCATCAATCCGTTAGCCGTGCTGCCCGATGGCCGTCTCTACGGAACGGGCGAGGATTACGTCGGCACATTCCTTTTCAATCCCAGGACCGGTGAAACAGTCTATTGCGGTCCGCGCGTTGGACTGGCGCCGTACACCACTATCGTGTGCGAGGGTAAGCTCTATCTCAGCGGCTACTCGGGCGGTCATCTTTTTGTGTACGACCCCGCGCGGCCCTGGACATTGGGCAAAGGCGGGCCTCCTGGCAGTCCCGCGCCGGACCAGGGCGATGCGCGGAGTAATCCTCGTTACCTCGGGGACTTTGACCGAACGACTCGGGTCGGGCTGATGCACAGCTCCGCCCTCGGTGCTGACGGCAAAGTCTATTTCGGCGGGTTCGGATTGCGTCATTACACCGGCGGGGGATTTGGATGGTTCGATCCGAAAAACGGAAAGCTTGACGGATTTTGGAACCCACTGAGCGGCTACCCGGTGCACCGGATTGCCACGGCCCTCGGCGGAAAACAGATGGTCATTTCCACGACGAAGGCGGCGGACGAACTGAACAACAATCAGGCGCCCGAGGAAGCAAAACTGTTCGTTTACGACGTCAACGCACAGAAGATCGTGCGCGAGATCGTGCCGGCGGCCAAAGCCCGGACGACGGGTATGATAACCGAGGCCAGCACGGGACGAATGGTGGGATTGACCGTGACCGGGACGGAATATGGAAAACCCGGCTCCGGCCTTCTCTACGGTGTGGACGTAACGACGGGCGAGGTGCTGTTCCGCAAACCTCTCCCCTGGCCGGTTTCGACAGACGATCACTGGCCCCACTGGGTCGATCCGTCGTACGAGTATCTGGACCTTGTGCTCGGCCCGGACGGCTTCATTTGGACTTACTTGAAGAACATCCTCGTGCGCATCGATCCGAAAGACGCGAGAGTGAATGTCGTGGGCAAGATCGACCCCGTCGGCCACGTGACCTTTGTCGGCAATGACCTGTACCTGTCGGGACCCGAGCAATTGCGCCGCATCCGCAACATCGCCTCGCCTCGGTAATGCCCAAATGAGCGACCGCCGCCAGCAGGTTCGCTGAAGATCGCTGCCGCCCGTACGTCCCGCCATGAATCGGTTTGGGTCATCAAGACTGCGCTCAAAGGGGTCGTCATTGATGCAGGCGGGCAATCTGGTTTCTCGCAGACGCAAGCGCGACTCCGGGCGCTGGGCGTCGAGCAGGTAACGCATGTGTTGCAGTCGCACACTCATGGTGACCATTGTGGAGGCGCCTATTTGTGGCGAGCCGCCTGGGGAAAAATCGTTGGACCGAAAGCGGCGGCCTTCCCGCTGATCTGGCTGATGCCCAACGCTGGGCGGCAAGCGCATCGCCTTTACCGGGGACATTGGCTTCGAGAACCAGAGTCTCCGGTAAGAGGTAAAATTAGCGGTTGACAACATACCGACTGGTCTGTATTATCCTCATGAGAAATGAAAAAGACGGCGACCAGAGCACCGGAAGAGACGCGACGACGAATCCTGAACGCCGCGTTCGCGGAATTCTACCGCACCGGCTTCCAGGGGGGCAGCATAAATCGCATCGTGGCCGAGGCGGGCGCGACCAAGGGCGCACTCTTTCATCACTTCAAGGACAAGAACGACCTTGGATACGCGGTCGTCGAGGAGATCATCCAGCCGCGCATCAGGGCGAGCTGGTTCGATCCGCTGGCTGATTCCATTGATCCCATTGCCGACGTGAAGTATACCATGCGACAATTTGTGAAGGAGGAACAGGAAAGGGGCCGATTGGTGCAGGGTTGTCCTCTCAACAATCTGGCGCAGGAGATGTCGCCGCTCGACGAAGGATTTCGGCGACGACTCGAAAAGGTATATTCGGCGTGGCGGGAGGCCATGGAGGTGGCCTTCGCGCGCGGCATCAAGGCGGGCAAAGTCAGAAAGGCAGTTTCCCCTCGCAACGCGGCGGCGTTCGTGGTAGCCGCACTCGCAGGCATCATCGGGACAGCCAAGAACGCGCAAAGCGAGGAATTGCTAAAGCAGGCAGGCGAAGGTCTGTTCGACTATCTGGACAGTCTGCGACCTTAGAATCCCATTTTTTATGAGTGTTATAATACCGACCAGTCTGTTTGTCGGTAATCCATCGGCGATGAACCTCCCTTGCCCGAGAGGCATGGCTGATACCCGCGAGGAATCATGTTGCAACGAACATGATATCGGTCTGTGTCTTACTCCGGCGCTCACCTTGCGCAGTCGAAACAAAAGTCGGTGCGAGCCAAGCAGCAAAGATAGCGTATGAAAACGATTCGAGTCTATTGCAATCCAGACTGTGAGAAGTGCGCCAGATTCTCGAGAATCCACCGGTTCTTCAATGACGGAGGGGAATCATGAATTTCGTCGCCCTCAAAATGCTCACGGGTGACCGGGCCAAGTATCTCGGCCTGATTTTCACCATCGCCTTTTGTACGTTCCTGCTGCAAAACCAGACCTCCATCTTCTCAGGCATTCTCAAGCGCACCGGCAGTCAGATTGCCGACGTCAGCGACGCGGAGATTTGGGTGATGGACGCGAAGACGGAATATTTCGAGCAGACCAAGGCGCTCAAGGACACCGACCTCACACGCGTGCGCGGCGTGGACGGCGTTGAATGGGCGGTGAAACTTTTCAAGGGCAGCCCGGTCGCGCGCACGCTCGACGGCAAGTTTGCCGTCTCGTTCTGCCTCGGCTTGGACGACGCCACGCTCACCGGCGCACCGCGCAAGATGCTGCTTGGCTCGTGGGAGCGGCTGCGCGAGCCGGACGCGGTGGTGATTGATCACGCCGGCTACGTCTTGCTGTTTCCCGGTGAGCCGCTCCAGCTTGACCGCACGATCGAACTCAATGACCACAAAGCCAACATCGTTGGCATTTCTGACGCCTCCGCGCCGTTCGTGAGTTGGCCCGTCATGCACACGCGCTACAGCCAGGCGGTGAATTTCGTCGGGCGCGAGCGCACGCAGCTCTCCTATGTGTTGGTGCGCCCGCAACTCGGAATTGACGCGCGGGAACTCTGCCGCCGCATCGAAGCTCAAACCGGCCTGCGCGCGCGGACAAGCGGTCAATTTCGCTGGGACTGCATCCGCTATTATCTGAAGAACACGGGCATCCCAGTGAACTTTGGCATCACGATTGCCATTGCGCTGATTGTCGGCATCGTAGTCGCAGGACAGACCTTCTATCTGTTCACGGTTGAAAACCTCAAGCAGTTCGGCGCGATCAAAGCCATCGGCGTTACCCACTGGCGGCTTATCGGCATGATCCTGCTGCAAGCCTTCACAGTTGGCATCATCGGCTTCTCAATCGGCACCGGGATGGCGGCGGAGTTTTTCAATTTCTTCGGCCAAAAACTTGCCACGCGCGGCATCATCCTGATGTGGCAGAGCGTCGCCTTGACCGGCGGATGCATGGTGCTGGTCATGGTGCTCGCGTCAACTTCGACGCCGCGCAGGGTCAACTCACGTTTCTCGTCGGCCCGAGCGGTTGCGGCAAGACAACGCTCGTTTCCGTCATCGCCGGGCTGCTCGACAGCAGCGGCGGTGAAGTCGAACTGTTCAATCAAAATGTTGAACAGTTTTCCGCCCGCGAGCGCATTTTGTTCCGCCGGAAAAATCTCGGGTTCGTTTATCAGCAATACAATCTGCTGCCGGCGTTGACCTCCGCAGAGAACGCCGCCGTGCCGCTGCTCGCCGCTGGGGTGCGCCGTCGCGCAGCCGTGGACCAGGCCAAGGCCGTGCTGGTGAAGCTTGGAATGGAGGAGCGATTGGATACTTTGCCCAGCAAACTTTCCGGCGGCCAGCAGCAGCGCGTCGCCCTGGCCCGCGCGCTCGTGCACGAGCCGCGATTGATTTTGTGCGACGAGCCGACGGCCGCCCTCGACCACGCGACGGGCGAAGCCGTGATGGATTTGCTCGCCGGCAACGCGGTCCATCCCGACCGCGCCGTGATTGTCGTCACACACGACACGCGGGTTTTTCATTACGCCGATGCCATCGCGCACATGGACGATGGTCGGATTGTCAAAACCGAATCGCGACGGCCGATCACGACTCTTGAGGTGTTGGACGGCGTTGCAACCTTTGCTTGAAGAAAGGAGAAATGAAAACCAATACGAGCTACAACGCTTATGAAAAAATCAATCCTTCCCCTTGTTGCCCTGGCAGCACTGACGTTCGGAATTATTTCCGTCGTTCGCTCTCAGCCGAGACGTGAATCAACTGCCCCGCCATCGCCCCCGCCCGTCTCGTCCTTCGAGCACACAGTGGCCGCCGTGGGGCTCGTGGAAACCAGCACCGAAAACATCGCCATCGGCACGCCGCTGTCGGATGTCGTCGCCGAAGTATTGGTGACTGTCGGCCAATCGGTGAAGACCGGCGATCCCCTGTTCAAGCTCGATGACCGACAACGGCAAGCTGACCTCGCCGCACGTCAGGCCGATCTGCGCGTGGCGGAGAGTCTGGTCAACGTCAACGCGGCAGCGCTCGACGACGTAGCCCGCCAATTGAACTTCGTGGAAAACCTTCGCGACAAGAGTGCCATTAGTTCGGAGGAACTGGCTCGACGCCGCTCCGCCGTCGAAACCGCACAGGCCCGGCTCGACGCCGCCAAAGCGCAGGTCGCCTCCGCCGCGGCGCAAATCAAGATGATCGAAACCCAAATTGAACGGAGCACCGTGCGTGCCCCCGTCGATGGAGAAGTCTTGCAAGTGAAGGTTCACCCTGGGGAATTTGCGCCCGCGGGCGTGACGGCTACGCCGCTGGTTTTGCTGGGCCGCTTGAAACCGCTACATATCCGCGTGGACGTGGACGAGCACGAAGCCTGGCGCGTGCGCCCCGAGGCTAAAGCGACTGCCGCGGTCCGCGGCAACGCCGAACTGAAAGCTCCGCTCGCCTTCGTGCGGTTCGAACCGTTCGTCCTTCCCAAAAAATCGCTGACGGGCGACAGCACGGAGCGCGTGGATACGCGGGTGCTCCAGATCATCTACCGAATCGAGGACGACACCCTGCCGCTATTCGTCGGTCAACAGATGGACGTGTTTATTGACGCGTCGGATGTGAAGACCGCGATGGCAAACAAGTGAGGTTGGACATGAGGAACATTCTCATTCTCGCCACCGCCGCGATTCTGACCGGCTGCAAAGTCGGCCCGGATTACCGCGCCCCGCGAAGCGCCCTGAGCGCGTTGAGTTGCTCGTCGTTGAATACTTGCGACGACTGGATTCCCAACTCTGCAAAGTGGCGCGCCAGCAGCGCGATGTACTCAAAGCATTCCGGCACAGCGGGAAGCATTGACAAGGTCAGACTCCTCGCTTTGGTGAAGTGTTCAGCCGGTCTCGCTGCCGGAATTGACGGGAGCACGATGCAAAAATAATATGCGCTTGCTGTACTCACTCACTCGAACTCTCTGCGGATGGTGGCTGCTTTTTTCCCTGCCCGGGCTCGCGCGCGATTACCGTTTCGACGGGAGCATGTCGGAGGAGGTGCTGCGGAGTTATCTCTCGGGATCGATGACCACGATGTATCTGCTCACCGGTCACGGCGACTTCGACGACAACCTGCGCATGTTGACCAACTGCGGCGTGAAGTTCGCTGGACGCGCGGTCTATCAATGGGGCCGTGAGGAAAGCGGCGCGCCGGCCATTCCCAGGAAACTCGAAGGCGCGAAAGAAAGGGCCGCGAAGATCCAT
>QHNT01000355.1 GCA_003218515.1 Verrucomicrobiota bacterium
ATTGTTCCTGGAAACGCGGGGAGGTCATCAGCGCGGAAACCATGCCGCGGACACGCGTGTCGTAGTTCGCGCTGGTGTTGACCAATCCGCTGAACGAGGTTGAATTCACGGGCGTATCGGCGCTGCCATCATTCAAGAATGTGATGGCCGCCGTACGATAAACATCCAGGTTGGCCTTGCCCTCGCCTGGGAACAGGACGTCGAGGAAATAGTCGGCCACCGCGCCGGCGTTGTTCCAACTGGCGCTCGGCAATTTCAACTTGAGCAACGCGACCGGGTTCGCTGTGCTGGCGCCCGCATCGGTCGGTCTGCTGGCACCGGGCGCATAGAGCAAAGATTGTATGAACCGAAGTCGTTCGGCCAGCGTGCCGGCGCTGATCCAGGCCGGCCCCGCTTCAGGATAACCGTTCGGCTCGGCCCGGTCGAACAGAAGCATCGTTCCCATACGGTTAAGCGGAGCGCCGGTGCCGGCGCTGGAGGAGTCCATGGTCGCGGTGAATGTTCCGTTGGTGTATGCCCGAAGCGCCCGGACCGCGCTGATAGCATATTCGATCGGTGTTTTGACTTTTTGCATGGAACCGCCGTGGCTGCGGAACAGCTCGGAGTTGAACATGACGCGCAGCACCTCGCGAATCTGTCCTTTCGGATTGCCGTTCTCCCACGCTGCCATGCATTGTTTGATCAACTGTCCTTCAGGAGCCAGATTCGGATCCGTGTAATCATAAACACCGTGCACGAAGTCATCGTGGATAAACAACCGGCACAGTTTGACGCTGATATATTCCTGTGTGAACGGCTGGTTCGCCAGGTGAGCGATGACGTCATAACCGTCGGTAATGCCATTGGTGCCGCTGCGCGCCGGAAGGGTAAGCTGATAGTTGCGACCCGCATAAGGAGGTCCGAACCGTGCGGGCACGGTCTTGTTGGGGAAGATCGTCTTGGAAGTTGTGTTGTGATTGCCCTGCTTATATTGGAACGACCAGACGCCCACCAGGTTTGACACGGCCACGCCGGGGTTCAACGCCCGCAGGTCCGGCGCGAGCGGATTAAACTCGTTGCTCGCGTCCATGATGTTCACCGACCAGCCCGTCCAGGCACGCGACATAACAGTGATGTCATTCTGGTCATAACCGTTGTCCACACCGAACGTGAAAAGTTCCTGCAACTCGCGGGCGTAGTTTTCGTTGGCGATGTTGCTGCCGTTGCCTTTGCTGTTGACCGTGTCGAGGTAGATGATCATCGCCGCGCTTTGCGCGCTGATCCGCAGGAGATCGTAAAATGTGCATTGTGGGTTCATCAGGGCCTGGCGCCAGCGTTGGTTCTCTTTGAATTCGAGCTGGGTGGCGAGTTGCGCCGTCTTGTTCCCGTCGTTGTAATAGTTGGAGAAGTATTCGCTCGACTTGGAGTACTGCGTGACAAAATGGTTTTCGAGGAACTGGTCGAGCACTTCGAGCAGTTGCCGCCTGGACTGAACGCCGCGCTGGACATGCCACCCGCGGAGGTCATCGATGAAGGCCGCTCCGTAATCCAGTTTCGTTCTCAGTGAAAGCGGATAAGGCGTGCTCGTAACCCCGCTGCCGGAGAGCCGCACGGTCAAGCTGCTCAGTTGGTTGTTGGTGCTCGGTAGAAACCAATAACTCAATGTGTATCGCGAGTTGGTCAACGGACCTTGAATGGACTGCCAAATCGATGAGCCCTGAGTGGTACCACCGTTACGGGCGACAACATGCAGTGAGGCGCCACCCGAATGACTCTGCTCGGTGGAGATGGCGGACCCAGCGTGGTTGGGGGACACCACCCAATCGTTAGTGGTGAGTGGTGACTGGAAATCACCGTTGCGAATCAAGTTGACGCCCACCCCGGCGTTCGCCCCGGCCACGAACTGGATGTCATCAACGAAACAGTCGCCCGGGGTGTTGAGGTAGATGTAGAGGTTAGAGCTCGAAGCAGTTCCAGTGGCGGTAAAGTATTGCCAGCCGGAACCGAAGTTCGTTGTCGCGTCATCGATCGGCAGACTCTCGCCGATCTGTTCAGGCGCAAGCTGTTCCTGGATATAATTGTCTGGACCCATGGCCCGAACACGCTCCAACTCGTCAGGGGTCGGACCGTACGCCAGGCGGTTCAGAACGTTTGCAACGAGCAAGTCGTTGGTGCTCAGCGGCACAGCTTGCAGCCGATGAAATCCAATGCCGTTGCCCATCGCTGCAGTCCAGTCAAACCCACTCAGGTTCCCAGACGTGTCCTCGACAAAGGGCTGCGAAACATCGCCGGCACGGAGGATCTTGTACTGGAAGGTGGCGGGGTAAGGAGTCCAACTAATCCTCTCTTGACCGTTGGTCAAGGTGACCGTGTTAATGACCGGCGGTGGCGGGTCGCCGGCAGAAACGGACCTCTGGAAAGACGCGCAGACGGATAAGGTCAAAAGGAGCGCAAAAGTTCGGGGAGCTGTCATAGGCTTGCCTGGTTTGGTTGAACTGATGACCGCATGACGGTCGAAAAAGCAGCACTCTTTATGCCTGATTTTATGCCTGATACAAAGATGCAGAAAACAATGTCATTCCTGGATCCATTAGCGACTTATGTCCGAACAAGAGTCTAAAAAAGCACTGAACCGGTCAAAAAAGTGTCCGAATTTGATCCAACAAACCTGGCCGAACCCAATCCATGACTTTATGTCCCGGCAAGACCTCCCAAATATAGGAATTCAGGTCTGCAACGCAAGCTTCTCGGGCGCTCGATTCATCCGCGGGCGCAACTCGGTACCACCTCCAAGCTGATGTGATGCACAGATTCGTGCGGACATGGCTGTCCGCGCTCCGATAGCCGGTTCATGGGTCGACATAAACCGGCATGCCGACCCAGGCCAGTTGTGAAAAATATTCCGCGTTCCAGTTCGCCAGCCGGAAACAACCGTGCGACTCCGCGCGACCGACCTGCTCGGGCCGCGGCGTTCCGTGAATCCCATAGCCAGGCTTGTCCAAACCGATCCAAACGGTGCCCACCGGATTGTTCGGTCCGGGAGGGACAATCAGCCTGCGGTTCAATTCCCGCGCCTCCGCGGATTCCGGAAAGTTCTCCGGATCGAACGTGTAATTGGGGTTGGGCGCCATCACAGCCACGTGCAATTCTCCGGACGGCCGCTTCTCTGCGAACGCCGCGATGCTGCACGGGAAATGCGCCACCAGATTTGTATTCTCATCGAACACTTGCAGCGTCCGGCTTTCGAGGTGGATGCGGGCGAATGCCGCCTTTCCCCGAACGGGCGGGCGTTCCACGCTCGGGATCGTCACCGAGGTGCCCGCAACCATGTTGGTCCAGTCAATCGCCGGGTTGAGGCGCTGGATGAGGTTGGGGTGCGACTGCGCCTTTTCGGCAACCAGTTCGAGGATAGTCTCGTAGTCCAGCCGGTTCTGCTCTGACTTTTCGAGCCAGGTTTTTCCGACCGGTTGCAACCGCGTCAGGTCCTCCGCCCTGACCGTGTAATTCGTGATCGGCGGCGTCGCGAGCAAAAGCCGCTTTTTCGTGGATGCATCCGGTTCGCCGGTCACAGGCAGGCTTTCCCTTTGTTGAAAGGCCATTAGCGCCAGGCGTGTCTTCGGACCAGAAACACCGTCAAGCGAGCCGGGAGAAATGCCCAGATGCGCAAGAGCGAGCTGCACCTCAAATATGCCCTCGGGCGGGCGAGGGTAACTATTGGTTTCGATGGGTTGTTTCGGTGCTGGCGCGACGCCCACCAGCGCGCTGGAAGCCATCGGTGCGCGTTGAGCGGATGCGGACAGACTGGGAGTCGTTATGCGTGCAGCCGGGCGTTTGATCTCCTTTGGTCGAGTGAGCCACCAAACCGACGTTCCAACGACCAGGACGGCGAGCAGAACAACGAAACGCCGTTTGTTCCTTCGTCTTCCCGGCGAGGGATGGACCAGTCTGAGCGACCGCACGCCCTCGATTAAGCACGGAACTTTCGATTTGCCCAAGGCAGAATTGCGCGGCACAGACACGGCTTGCCAGTCGCTGTCAAACGCGCAATAAACGCAGGCGGCAATGCCCATGATTAACAATACCCGGCGCCAGCTCAGTGAACTCCCCCTCGCCGCCTTACTTTCTCTCGCAATAGTTGCGCGCGCCGCCCTTCCAACCAACGGGACGGCGACAACCAATGCCCAGCTGGCTGGGACCACGAATACGCCAAACGCCGCCCCAACTCCGGCCACCAATGTGTCGCGGAGCAGTAATCGCAGTTGGCCGCGCGCGTTCGCGAATCTCAACTATGCTGCAGTCGACAAACCCGAATGCTCCGGCAACCCGCGCCGCGAAGTAAAAGCGATCTACGTCAATCTCTACTCGGCTTGTTCCGGCAAACTCAACGACTTGATCGAGCTTGCGGGTCAAACTGACATCAACGCGTTTGTCATAGACGTGAAGGATGATCGCGGCAATTTGCTATTCCGCAACATGGCCGCCGCGAAGCTCAACGCCGAAGCCAATCGCAAGGCGCTGATGGACGACGCGCGCCCGCTGCTGCAACGACTCAAAGCGAAGCAGATTTATTGCATCGCGCGAATCGTGACGTTCAAGGACCCTTTGTTCGCCCGCAACCATCCGCAGAAGGCCATTATCAATAACCGGACAGAGCAGCCGTTTCAGGGCAGCGACGGCCTGCCGTGGGCATCGCCCTACGACGCGGATTTTCGCGAATACGATCTGGGCATCGCCTACGCCGCCGCGGTTGCCGGCTTCAACGAAATCCAGTTCGACTACATCCGTTTTCCCGATGTGGCGCGGAACGCGAACCTGAATTACCGAAGCCCCGGCTCGCAGAGCAAAGCGCAGGCGGTGCAGAGTTTCCTGCTCGAAGCGCGGCGGCGTTTGAGGCCGCTGAATGTTTACGTCGCGGCGGATGTCTTCGGCCTGGTTTGCACAACCGCGGATGACATGGACATCGGCCAGTATTGGGAGGCGGTGAGCAACGCGGTGGATTACATCTGCCCGATGATGTATCCGAGCCACTATGCAAACCGCTCCTACGGGCTGCGTGTGCCCGACCAGCAGCCTTACGAACTCATCGACCGCGGAATCAAGGACGCGCTGCGTCGCAACCGGAATCTGGCGACACCGGCGCGGCTGCGGCCCTGGATTCAGGCGTTCACAGCTACCTGGCTCAAGGAATACCATCAGTACGACGTGGCGGCAGTAAAGGCGCAAATCAAGGCGCTGTCCGACAACGGGGTGCAGTCCTATCTCATCTGGAACCCCGCCAACAATTACCAGAAACAGGCTTATCGTTGAGGCCATTCTGCGCGCCGGACAGGGCTGCACACCACACTCCACCACACCCAGACGCATCTCGGGACCACGACCAAGGTGATGTGACGCACTCCCTTCACTCCCGCTGCTGTCGGGACCACCCTCTCCCCATCGGATGAGGAAGTACAAGGTGAGTGTAAATCTTGCAGACCGGACTCGATAGGGTGGCAGTGCCAAAGGTGCGCCACCCTTTGGGCACATCTTGACACTAACACCAAAGCGAGCCGGAGATATTTAGTGGGTAAGGGA
>QHNT01000169.1 GCA_003218515.1 Verrucomicrobiota bacterium
CGTGTGCCGGGCGACGATTTCCGCGAAGGCGGTTTCCGCACCGTGTTCGGCATATTCACGGAGAAGTTGGGCGTCGGACTTTGGTTGCATCTCACTTATTTAATAACCGTCCGCTGCAAAATCCGACAAACTTTTGTAGCGTCAGGCATCCTGCCTGACGTAGAGGGCGGCATGCCGTCATCCGTAGGAAGAAATGGTATCGCGTCTGAATCGTCGAAGCATTACCCAAAGCCAGATGGCTACAAATGCCAGAGCGCTCCCGAACACTCCCCAAAACAGCGGTAAGGAAAGATGCGGTGGCACTTGGCGATTGGCGTGGGCGATCAACAGATGAACCCCGATCATGAAAATCGCCTCGAAACAGGCCAGCCAAAGCAAGTGGCGAAACAGAAAATCAAACGTAACTTCCCGTCGTTCAGGTGCGAGCCAGTAGTTGCGATTGGGTATGTTGATCGAGTTGACTGGCAGGAAGCGCACAACGTAGCCAAGCCCAATCAAGAGCAGTGGCAACCCGATGCCCAATGCCATTGAGAACAAAAGGTAAGTGGAACGATCCATCCAAATGTCGGGGCGTCCCTCCAAATCAAAATGGGTGGCGACGACTTTCTGCGAAACAATTGCACTGGTTAGAATTGCCGCGGCTGTCGCTTTCAGTCCCGCAGTTCCTTTGGTTGCCGTCGCCGTGGACAGGGCGGTTGTTGCGGCGGTGGTCGAAACTGAAGTAGCCAAGCCGACGGGCGCGGCCTGGACGGCGTTGGCGGATAGGACGACGACGAGGCCGCTGGCTCCGACGGTGACGCCGCGTTTGGAGAAGAACTCACGCAGGCGTTCGACGGCGCGGCTGACACGCTTTTGCGCGGCGTCCTCGCTCGCGCCGATGGTTTGGCCGACTTCGCGCAGGCTTTTGTTTTCGAAATAACGCAGGAGAACGGCGCTGCGGTCGGTTTCGTCGAGGGACTCCATCGCTTCATCGAGCAGCGGTTCGATGTCAGCCCAGACGGGCTGGAAGCCCGTCCCACTATTGGCGTGCATGGCATTCATCTCGGTGGCAATTTGCTCGCGGAGCTGGCGTCGCGATTCCCGGCGGATTACGTCCACAGCGGTACGGCGTGTGACCTGATAAAGCCACGCCGTCAGAACGGTGTCTGGTTTCAGCTTGTGAGCGTTTCGAGCGAGGTCGGCGAACACGGATTGAGCGACTTCCTCGGCCAGTTCCGGGGAGCGGACCTGACGCAACGCCGCGGAATAGGCCAGGTTTAAGTGGCGGCTGACCAGCGCCGCAAAAGCCTCTTCCGAGTTCTGTCGCGCGTATTTCTGTAGCAATTCCAGATCACTGGCCCTCATGTTCATAAGTATATCGCCACACCAGCCTGAAATCCGACAGGATCCGAGTATTTCGATTTACGATTTGCGACTTACGCGCTGGTTCCCAATCCGGGCCGGAGGCGTAAAGTCGTATGCAATCGTAACCCGTAAATCGTAATTCGTAAATTCGGCCAGGGCCTGGCCACCTCGGCTGCGCGGTGGTAGTGTCGCCGCTTTACTTTCCGGCCGGGGTCGCGCAACTTGGTGCCGGCATGAAACAATTCGGGCTTAATTCATTATTGGCAGCGTTGATGGTCTTCTTCGCGATTCAGCAGGGTTCACGCGCAGAAACGAACGATCTGCCGCATTTTCAGGAGGTCTTCCGGCTGCTTCGCGCCAATCTGTCGAACGTGAGCGAAGAAGAGTTGAATCGGGCCGCGGTGCAGGGACTGCTGAACCAGTTTTATCCGCGCGTGATTCTTGTCACCAATGGCGCGCCGGCCGGCGCCCGGCCGGAAGGTTCACTGTTGAGCAGGACGACGGTGTACGATGAATCGTATGGATACCTGCGCGTGGCCCGGGTAGCGCCCGGTCTGGCGGACGAGATTAAATCGGCTCACGACAAGCTCGACGCCACCAACAAGCTGAAAGGCGTGGTTCTGGATTTGCGCTTCGCCGACGGCCAGGATTATACCGCGGCGGCGAACGCGGCGGACCGATTCTTAAGCAGGGAACAACCGCTTCTGGACTGGGACGAAGGTTCAATTCATTCGACCGGGAAAGCGGATGCGATCAACATTCCGGTTACAGTGCTCGTGAATCGACGAACGGCTGGCGCGGCCGAGGCGCTGGCAGCGGCGTTGCGCGAGACAGACGCGGCGGTGTTGATCGGCTCGCGGACGGCGGGGCAGGCGCGGATTTTCAAGGAGTTCGATTTGTCGAACGGCCAGCGGCTGCGCGTTGCCACCGGCCAGGTCAGCGTTGGCAAAGGCAAACCGTTGTCCGCCACGGGAGTCGCGCCGGACATAGAGGTCCCCGTCAGCGGCGAAGATGAAACGGCGTATTTTGCCGATGCATACAAAATCTTTTCCAGGCCTGCCGCCCAGTTGAGAGTGACGAACAATGCTGCGCAGACCGGTTCGACAAACCGGGCGTCGCGTCATCGTCTCAACGAGGCCGAACTGGTCCGGATGCAGCGTGAAGGTTTGAGTCCGGACGATCAGGATGTGGCAGCGCCGGCGCTCAAAAAGGGAGAGGATTCGACGGAGCAGCTCGTGCGGGATCCGGCGCTGGCACGGGCTCTCGATCTGCTGAAGGGCATCGCGATCGTGGAACGGTCGCTTCCACGCTGATTTCGCCGTTGACATTTCCCTCGCGCGACCCAAGTTGAAATCATTGTTGCGAGCATGAGAACCATTCTTTTCGTTTGCACCGGGAACGTTTGTCGCAGCCCCATGGCGGAGGGCCTTTTCCGGAACGCCGCCAAAGGTCGCGGGGACTTCCGCGTGTTTTCGGCGGGGGTGGGGGCGATTGAAGGCCAGCCGCCCAGCGCGTATGCGGTGCAGGCCTTGAGGGAATTGGGCATTGACATCTCGCAGCAGCGCAGCCGCATGCTCACCGCGGATGTGGTGAACGAGGCCGATTACATTTTCGGCATGACGCACGGGCACGTCGATGCGGTCAACCTGCTCTACCCCCATGCGACCGAGAAGACTTTCCTGCTCCGCGAATTTGATGAAACGCTGGACGTTTTTGAGAAGGACATTTCCGACCCCATTGGGGGTTCGTATGAAATTTATCTCGATTGCCGCGACCAGATCGAACAAGGGATCGCTTCGATACTGAAATTCATCGACCAGACCTCCGGCGGCGCCGCTGCCGGCGCGGCCCCTGACAGGACGGTTACCGTGGCGCTCGGCGCTGACCACGCCGGCTACGAGTTGAAGGAGGCGCTCAGGCAACATCTGGAACAACGGGGCTTGAAGGTCCTGGACTTCGGCACCACCTCGATGGACTCGGCCGACTATCCTGATTTCGCGCAGGCCGTGGCGCACCACGTGGCCGATCAGAAAAGCGACCTTGGGCTTTTGGTTTGCGCCACCGGCCTCGGGATGAGCATCGCGGCCAACAAAGTGCCGGGCGCCCGTGCGGCGCTGGTTTTCGACGAAAAAATGGCGGCGCTGGCCCGGCAGCACAATGACGCCAATGTGCTTTGTCTCGGCGGCAAATTCGTCGGCGCGGAGCAGGCGAAGAAGATGGTGGACGCTTTTCTCGACGCGCATTTCGAAGGCGGACGTCACGCGCGTCGGGTGGCCAAGGTGGAGCGCATCGAAGCTGCGGGGATGTTTCGGTTGGGAAAAGTTGACCCGGAGGTCGCCGAGGCGATCCGTTCGGAGCGACAGCGGCAACAGGAGAACATCGAACTGATAGCCAGCGAAAACTTCACCAGTCCGGCGGTCCTGGAGGCGCAAGGCTCGGTGCTCACGAACAAATACGCCGAAGGCTATCCGCGCAAACGCTGGTATGGCGGTTGTGAAAACGTGGATATCGCCGAGCAACTGGCGATTGACCGCGCCAAACAGCTTTTCGGCGCCGAACACGCGAACGTACAGCCGCACTGCGGCAGCAGCGCGAACATGGCGGTCTATTTCGCGTTTCTCAAGCCAGGCGATAAAATGCTGACGATGGACCTGAGCCACGGCGGCCATCTCACGCATGGCAATAAAGCAAATTTTTCCGGCAAATTTTTCGAAATCATCCACTATGGCGTGCGCAAAGCAGATGAGCAGATCGATTACGATCAGCTCGCTAAAATGGCGCAGGAACACCGGCCCAGGATGATTACGGTCGGCGCCAGCGCTTATCCGCGCAGCGTTGACTTCAAACGGATGGGCGAAATTGCGCGCGAAGCAGGCGCGCTGCTGCTGGCGGACATTGCGCATGTCGCCGGATTGGTGGCTGCGGGGTTGCATCCGAGTCCGATTGAGCACGCTGATTTCGTGACGACGACCACGCACAAAACGCTGCGCGGACCGCGCGGCGGACTGATTCTGTGCCGGGAGAAATACGCGAAGGAAGTGGATTCGCAGGTGTTCCCCGGCATTCAGGGTGGACCGCTGATGCACGTCATCGCGGCCAAAGCGGTCTGTTTTCACGAAGCCTTGCAGCCGGCCTTCAAAGAGTACCAGCGGCAGATCGTGAAGAATGCGAGGGCGCTGGCCGAAGGGATGAAGCGAAACGGGTTCCGCCTGGTCAGCGGTGGCACCGACAATCATCTCATGCTGGTGGACGTCGGCTCGCGCGGTCTGACCGGCAAGGAATGCCAGACGGCCCTGGACGAAGCCGGCATCACGGTCAACAAGAATACCATCCCGTTTGAAACGCGCTCCCCGTTTCAGGCCAGCGGCGTGCGGTTGGGCACGCCCGCGGTGACCACGCGCGGCATGAAGGAGCCTGAAATGGCCGCCATTGCGGACATGGTCAGCGAAGTTCTGCTCGATATTAAAAATGTTGACGGGGCGCGGAAGGTGCGCCAACGTGTTCGTGAATTAACCGCAAGATTTCCCTTGCCGTATTGATTTTTAACTAAATGACCCCTCGCAGTTCTTTTGAAACTGCGCCAGAATGAACGGATTTTTCCTTCTGGTGGACTAAGAGGAAGTGTCGGCAGTCCCTCAGCCGTGTCCGCCAGGGTCAGTAACCTGCCCTTTAAAAATTTATGCCACGAGTTGCCAAGAAAAACGCCCCCAGAGGCAAAGCGAAGAGAAATGGATTGATGGAAGGATTGCCGGAAGACGCCTCGCTGGCGCAAACCGCAGGAGAGGAAACGGCCGCTCCGAAATCGTCCGAGGACCTCCCGCGTCCGACGAAACCGGCTGAGCCGGACGAGGGCGCTCCCGGCGCGGAGTTGACGGCCGCGAACACCATCAACATCAGCCAACTGCAGGCGATGTCCATGGCCGAATTGAACCAGATGGCCAAGGAGATGGGCATTGAAAACTTCGGCACGATGAAGAAGCACGAAGTGATCTTCCAGATCCTCCAGAAGAACGCCGAACGCAGCGGCATTCTGTTCGCCGAAGGCGTGCTGGAAATCCTGCCGGAAGGCTTCGGCTTTCTTCGCTCGCAGAGTTTCAACTACCTGCCGTGCCCGGAGGACATCTACGTCTCCCCTTCGCAGATTCGTCGCTTCGATTTGCAGACCGGCGACGCCGTCTCTGGCCAGATCCGTCCGCCGAAGGAGAAGGAGCGTTTTTTTGCGCTGCTGAAAGTCGAAGCGGTCGGCCATGAGGATCCGGACCGGGCGAAAGACAAGACGCATTTCGACAATCTGACCCCGCTCTTTCCGACCAAGCGCTTCATCCTCGAGACCGCGCAGGATGAGCTCTCGACGCGTGTGCTGGATTTGGTTTGTCCGATCGGCAAAGGCACGCGCGGATTGATCGTCGCGCCGCCGCGCACCGGCAAGACGGTTTTGTTGCAGAAAGTGGCCAACGCCATCATCAAGAACAATCCGGATTCGTATCTCTTCATCCTGCTGATCGATGAACGCCCGGAGGAAGTGACCGACATGGAGCGCAGTTGCAAGCCGGCGGAGGTGATCAGCTCGACATTCGACGAGCCGCCCGAACGCCACGTGCAGGTGGCGGAGATGGTCATTGAAAAAGCCCGCCGTATGGTCGAGCACAAAAAGGACGCGGTGATCCTGCTCGACTCGATCACGCGTCTGGCCCGCGCTTACAACACCGTGCAGCCGCACTCCGGAAAAATCCTGTCCGGCGGCGTGGATGCCAACGCGTTGCACAAGCCAAAGCGGTTCTTCGGCGCGGCGCGCAACATCGAGGAGGGCGGCTCGCTTACCATTCTCGCCACCGCGCTCGTCGATACCGGTTCGCGCATGGACGAAGTCATTTTTGAAGAGTTCAAAGGCACGGGCAACATGGAAGTGCATTTGGACCGCGCGCTGGTGGACCGCCGCATTTTCCCGTCCATCAACATCGAACGCTCCGGGACGCGCAAAGAGGAACTGCTCTATCATCCGGACGAATGCAGCCGCGTGGTGATTCTTCGCCGGGCGTTGACCGGCGTGCCGCCGGTCGAAGCGATGGAACTGCTGCTCAATAAATTGAAGAAGACCAAAAGCAACATTGAGTTCCTGCTGTCGATGGCGATGGGTTGATGGCGCTCCTCATACCCGTGGGAGCCTATCGAGTCCGCTCTGCAAGATTTCCGAAGACCCCTCACCCTGTCCCTCTCCCCATCCGATGGGGAGAGGGTGGCCTTTAGCCGGGTGAGGGGAATGCGTGGGTTATATCACTTGGTGGAGGTGTCGCCTCGTCCGCTCCTGCAGCCAGAAGGGCGGGTAGCCGCTGCCGGCTGTGAAACCGAAGGTTGGCGGAATTGGAAATTGGAAAGTTTCACGTTCACGGCCTCAATAGTGGGCCCTTTTGCCGGCCCGAACAACGGCTTCGCCCCTGGAGCTTCGCAGGCTGCCACTTTTCCGTTGCTCCTCAAATAAGGCGCACGCTATCCTCGTCAAACTGGACTCATTGTTGTGATTAAACGGTTGCTCACGAAAATCGGCGCAGCGCGGTGCGCAGGGCTTTTCCTGCTGGCAGTGTTGTTGGCCAGCTGTCGCCGGGAGGAAATCACGGTTTACCGCGTGCCGAAGGGAAAAGAGCCGGCACGGGTCGACACGCAGCCGCAGATAGAGTGGCAGACGCCTCCCGGCTGGGAGGAGCAAGCGCCCAGCAAAATGAGTCTCGCGAACTTTTCGGTTCCCGGCGACGCGGGCCGCCAGGCGCAGCTCTCGGTGATGACGTTTCCGGGGGAGGGCGCCAGCGAGTTGAGCTTGGTGAACATCGTTCGCGAGAACGCAGGTCTGCCGCCGGTCAGTGACGAGGAACTGGCCAAGCTGGTCGAGACCGTAAACGTTGGACCTGCGTCGGCCAAGCTGGTTGATTTGACCGGCGCGATGAAAGCGTCGAGTAACGCCGCGCCGAACCGCATTTTGGTGGCCGTTTTTGCGCGCGGCGGCACAACCTGGTTTTTCAAACTGGCGGGAGACGCCGGAGTGGTCACCGCGCAGAAACAGGCCTTTATCGGTTTTTTGAACTCGGTCACGTTCGTGGAACCCCGCGGAACTCGGGTCCGCGCCGCTCATTTCGCGAGCACGAATGCCAAGCGGGTTCCGATCGCGCCAGATGGCGACGCGGGGGTTTCGGATAATCCGCTGGACAAGCCGTCGTGGGATGCCCCCGCCGGGTGGCGGGAAGTGCCGCGGACGCAAATGTTACTGGCGAAGTTTCTCATCAGTAGCAGCGACGGCAAAGCAGAAGTGACCGTCAGCACTTTTCCCGGCGACGCGGGCGGAGTGCTGGCCAACGTAAATCGCTGGCGTGTGCAGCAGCTCGGCTTGAACGCCGCGAGTGAATCGGACCTGTCGCAATTGATGAGCTCGCTTGACGTGCCGGGGGGCAAAGCCATGTTAGTGGATATGAGCGGCCGGAATCAAAAGACCGGCGAAAAATCCCGGCTTATCAGCGTCATCGTCCCGCGAGAAGGACAAACCTGGTTTTACAAATTGATGGGCGACCCGGCGGTGGCGGGGCGTGAGAAAACCGCGTTTATCAAATTCGTCCAATCCGTGCGTTATCCAAATGTTTGATCGTCTGTTCAGATTTTTTTCGTCACTTCGGCTGACGGTGGTGTTGCTGGCCTTCGGCATCGTGCTCGTGTTTGTCGGGACAGTGGCGCAAGCGGACGAAGGGCTTTACAACGCGCAGTCCCGCTATTTCAAACACTGGTTCGTCCAGGGCATCACGATGTTTGGCCATCACATTCCGATTGGGCTGCCGGGCGGTTACCTCATTGGCACGCTGCTGCTCATCAACCTCGTCGTCGCCCACATCAAGCGCTTTCAACTCACAACGAAGAAAATCGGCATCCAGCTCACGCACGCGGGCGTCATCCTGCTGCTCGTCGGCCAGCTGACGACCGACCTCTTTTCGCGCGAGACGCAAATCCGCTTTTCCGAGGGGGAAACCAGGTCTTACGCCGAGAGCGGGATGAATTATGAACTGGCCTTCATCACCGACGCGGACGCGGACACTGAGGAAGTGGTCGCGATTCCCGCCAGGCTCCTCGTGAAAGGCGCCGAGCTGAAACACGAGAAACTGCCGTTCGCCGTCCACGTGAAGCACTACTGGCTGAACTCCGACCCGTCATTCCGCGCGCCGATGATGCAGAATGAGCCGCCCGTCACGACGAATGGCCTGGCGCGCAGCTTCGATTTCCGGCCGGCGGCCGAGACGAAGAGCATGGAAAGCAAAAACGTCCCGACTGCACTGATTGAGATCGCGGCTCCTGGTGCCTCATTGGGCACGTGGGTTGTGTCGGGTTGGGCGGGCGATGACCTGATGGTTGAGGCTTTGCGCGAGAGTTTCATCAGCCGCCAGAAGATGGGCGAGGAGATGGCCGCCAGCATTATCGGCCGCCTCACCGAACCGCAGATGGTTGAGGTGGGCGGAAAGCAATTCGCCTTCGTACTGCGACCGGCGCGCGTTTACGAGCCGTATTCGCTGACCCTCCTCAAGGCGACACACTCGGTTTATCGCGGCACGGACATCCCGAAGGACTTCCGGAGTCGCGTGCGTCTGGAAAACCACCGAACCGGTGAGAACCGCGAGGTCGAAATCTTCATGAACAGTCCGCTGCGCTACGGCGGCCAGACGTTTTATCAATACCAGATGGTGGCTGGCGAACTGGCGCGCCGGGCAGGGCAGGCACCGTCGTCCATCTTGCAGGTGGTGCGGAATCCGAGCTGGCTCACGCCTTACGCCGGCTGCATCATGGTCGCAGCAGGGCTGGTGACTCAGTTCATGATTCATCTCGTTGGATTTGTTTCCCGGAGGAAAACCGCATGAAAAAACGGCTGCCTCTCATTCTGACCGGCTTGATGGCCGCGTGGTTTCTGTGCACCCTGCGCGCGCCGAAGGAAAAAGACTTTGCCTACGCTGAATTCGGCAGCCTGCCGATTGTGTTCAACGGTCGGGTTCAGCCGATCGATTCGCTCGCGCGCAACTCACTCCTGCAACTGCGCGAGAAACAGACCGCCAACCTTGAACCGTGGAAGGGCTGGAACGAGAAGCCGAAGATCATCCCGGCCATTGAATGGCTCGCCAACGTGATGATGAAACCGGACGCGGCCGATGAGTGGCCCGTTTTCCGCGTCGATAACCCGGAGCTCATCGCCTTGCTCAAGCTGCCGGAGAAGGACAAACAGAATCGCCAGGACGGCAAACATTACTCGTGGAACCAGATCCAGCCGTCGCTCGAAGCGATGGACCGGGAGAGCAAACGCATCGGCAGCCGGGAACAACGGAAGGAGGCCGATCCCAGCCAGCGCACGCCTTATGAGAACGCCGTGATGAAAATGCACGAGCGGTTGGTGCTCTATATACGGCTCAAGAACGCGCTCCAGCCGCAGGACGCGGGCGACTGGGCGCAGGAACTGGGCGAATTCGAGAGCGCCATCCCGGCTGGCGTCGCCGCCGTGCGCGCGCAACAGGCGGGGCAAAAGTACGACGAAGCTGCGTTCGGGAAGTTCGTTGGTTTCGTGCGAAGGTTCGACGTAATGACGCGCTTCGAGCCGTCGCTGCTGGTGCCGCCGCGCCACCCGGAAATTTCCCGTGACGACTGGATGCGCGTGGGAGATGCGCTGATCGGCGCCGCCAGCGGCGAAACCATTCCTCCCTCGGTCCGCTATTACGCGGCGATGGCGAGCGCGTTCCGAGAGGGAAAGGCCGATGACTTCAACCAGAAAGTCGCCGAGTATCGCGCGTCCCTCGCGCCGAGCTTCGCGCGCGAACTGGCCAAGGCCGGCCGCGAACGGTTCTTCAACCGGATGCAGCCCTTCTACAATGCGATGGTCGTTTACGTGCTCGCGGGAATTCTCGCAGGCGCCTCGTGGTTCGCCTTGTCGGACCTGCTGCGACGTTCCGCGGTGTGGCTCATCGGGTTGGCCCTGGTGATTCACACCTGCGGTCTGGTCATGCGCATGGTGCTCGAAGGCCGTCCGCCGGTGACGAACCTTTACTCCTCGGCGATCTTCATTGGTTGGGGCGCATGCGTGCTGGGCCTCGTGCTCGAACGGTTCTATAAGGACGGCATCGGGGCAGTCGTCTCATCGGGTGTCGGTTTCATCACCCTCATCATCGCCCACCACCTTGCTCTGGGCGGCGACACGATGGAAATGATGCGGGCGGTGCTGGACACCAATTTCTGGCTCGCCACGCACGTTGTCGTGGTGACGCTGGGTTACGCGAGCACATTCGTTGCTGGCGCTCTCGCGCTCATCTACATCGTGCGCGGTGTGTTCACCCGGACCTTGGACGCGGCGAGAGGCAAAAGTCTGGCGCGGATGGTCTATGGCATCGTTTGCTTCGCCACACTGTTCAGTTTCGTCGGCACGGTGCTCGGCGGCATCTGGGCAGACCAATCATGGGGCCGGTTCTGGGGCTGGGACCCGAAGGAGAACGGCGCCCTCATCATCGTGCTTTGGAACGCGCTCATCCTGCATCTGCGCTGGGGCGGGATAATCCGCGAACGTGGCCTGATCAACTGCGCCATCGTTGGCAACATCGTCACGAGCTGGTCGTGGTTCGGTGTGAACATGCTCGAAATCGGCCTGCACTCCTATGGTTTCACGCAGGCTGCGTTCAAATGGCTCATTGGGTTTGTCGTAAGCCAGCTCTTCATCATCGCCCTCGGACTTTTGCCGCGACATCTATGGGTGAGCTTCCGTGACAAGGCAGTCGCTCCCGCGGCTCTGGGCGCCAAAGGCAAGCCCGCGCCCGCCAGCTGAACCCCCGTTAAATCTTTTGACGCTTCGCTTTCGACGCCGGCGGGCTGATGAAGAAATCGGTTCTGTGCCCCGAATTTCCGGCTCGATTGTCGGTTTAACGGCCAGCCGGGCAGGCATATCGAGTCCTTAAATCCTTTGACGCTTCACGGCTCATCCCGTAGCTTTCCCCACGCTTTTTGAGGCCGGAATGATTGGTTTTATCATAAAAAAAATAATCGGATCGAAGAACGACCGGGAAGTCCGGCGGCTGCGTCCGTTGGTTGCCAAAATCAACGAGTTTGAAACTTCGCTGCAGTCGTTGCCGGAGGAGGCATTGCGCGAAAAAACGGCCGCCTGGAAAGAGCGCCTTTCCAAAATCGAAGAGGACGCCGAGCTGGCCGCCGCCCTGGACGAAATCCTGCCCGAAGCGTTCGCGGTGGTGAAAAACGCCTGCCGCCGCCTTTGGGGGCAGGAAATCACCGTGCGCGGGCATCCGTTGAAGTGGGAGATGATTCCCTTTGATGTCCAGCTCATCGGAGGTTACGCCCTTCACAGCGGCCGAATCGCGGAAATGGCCACGGGCGAAGGCAAGACGCTCGTGGCGACGTTGCCGGTCTATCTGAACGCGCTGAGCGGTCGGGGCGTACACGTGGTCACGGTGAACGATTACCTCGCCGCGCGCGACAGCGAGTGGATGGGCGCGGTTTACAAGATGGCAGGGCTGAGCGTGGGATGCATTCTGCACGACCAGCCGCCTTCCGTCCGGCGCGAGCAATACAGCCGCGACATCACCTACGGCACGAACGCGGAGTTCGGTTTCGATTACCTGCGCGACAACGGGATGGCCACGAGCAAAGAGGAGCAGGTGCAGCGCGGCCATTACTACGCCATCGTGGACGAAGTGGACTCGATCCTCATTGATGAAGCACGAGTTCCGCTGATCATCAGCGGGCCGGCGGTGGTGGCGTACGATGACCAATACGGGAAATTTAAACCTGCCGTTGAATCGCTCGTTCACGCCCAGGAAAGGCTGTGCGGCCGTTTTCTCTCGGAAGCCGAAGAGCTGATGAGAAAACTGAGTCCTGCAGACGGCTCGCCACCCGGCAATCCCGAAGCGCTCGAGCGCGAAATCGGTCTGCTGCTTTACCGTGTCAAGATGGGCCAGCCGAGGTCCGATGGGCTGTTGAAATTGCTTGAAGACCCGGAAAATCTTCGGCTGATGAACAAGGCGGAGTTGGAATTGCACGCTGACCAATCGAAGAAGGAACTTTACGCGCAGAAGGAGGAACTGTTCTTCGCGATGGACGAAAAGAGCCACGACGCCGATCTGACGGAGAAGGGACGCAATTTTCTCAGCCCCAAAGACCCGGACGCTTTCGTGTTGCCGGACCTGACGCTGGTCTTCCACGACATTGATGCGAGGACTGAACTGGACGCGCGCCAGCGCATGGAACTGAAGGCGAAGGTTCAGGCCGAGTTCGAAGCGCGCGCGCAGCAGATTCATTGCATCGCGCAATTGCTCAAGGCCTACTGCCTTTATCAGAAGGACGTGCAGTATGTGCTTCAGGACAACAAGGTCATCATCGTGGACGAGAACACCGGCCGTTTGATGACCGGCCGGCGTTGGAGCGATGGCTTGCATCAGGCGGTCGAAGCGAAGGAAGGCGTCGAAATCGAGCGCGAAACGCAGACGCTGGCGACCATTACGATTCAAAATTATTTCCGCCTTTACCAGAAGCTCGCCGGCATGACCGGCACCGCCGAGACCGAGGCGCAGGAATTTCACGACATCTACAAGCTCGGCGTGCTGGTTATTCCGACCAATAAACCGGTCGCGCGCAAAGACGCGAACGATGCCGTCTATAAGACCAAGCGCGAGAAATACAGCGCGGTGCTCGGGGAGATTCAAGACGTGCACGCGCAGGGCCGACCCATTCTCGTCGGCACCATTTCCGTCGAGGTCAGCGAGCACCTTTCGCGGATGTTGAAACGGACGGGGATCATCCACTCCGTGCTGAACGCAAAGTATCACCAGCAGGAAGCGGAAATCGTCGCGCGCGCCGGCCAGCGCGGCTCGGTTACCATCGCCACGAACATGGCGGGCCGTGGCACGGTCATCAAACTTGGCAGCGGGGTAGCTGAAGTCGGCGGACTGCACGTCATCGGCACGGAGCGTCACGAAGCCCGCCGTATTGACCGCCAGTTGCGCGGACGTTGCGCGCGCCAGGGCGACCCCGGCTCGTCCCATTTCTTCATTTCGCTTGAGGACGATCTAATGCGGTTGTTCGGTTCGGACCGGATAGTGAAAGTGATGGAGCGGGTCGGCCTCGAAGAAGGCCAGGAGCTGACGCATCCGCTGTTAAACCGCTCCATTCAGCAAGCGCAAAAGCGCGTCGAGCAGCACAACTTTCAGCGGCGCAAGCACACGCTCGAATACGACGACGTGATGAACAAGCAGCGCGAGGTCATCTACGGCTTCCGCAATGAAATCATCCACGGCGAAGATGTGCGCGACCGGCTGATGGACATCATGGAGGAGGTCGTGCTGCAAAAGGTAGAGGAATTCACGACGCGCGACGCCGAGGTGAGCGAGTGGGAGGTGCGGGGTCTGGCCGATTGGGTGAACCTGACGTTCCCCCTTGGCATGCCCGAGAGCGAAGTCGTCAAGGCGGCCAGGAGCGGCCAGGAGGAACCGGTGCCTGGCTCGATGTTCGCCCACTTGAGTCCCGCGCAGTTCGCCGTCTGCCAGTTCATCGCGGAGAGCGTGCGCAAGGCTTACGAGCTGAAAATCAGCTTTGAAAATCCGGAGCAGCTCAAGACCGTCGAACGTTACACCATTCTCAGCGCGATTGACCGTCTGTGGCAGGAGCATCTCTACGGCATGGACAGTCTGCGCAACAGCATTGGCCTGCGGCAGTATGGCCAGCGCGACCCGCTCATCGAATACAAGGCCGAGGCGTTCAAGGTGTTTGATGAACTGATGGTCAACATCAAGACAGAGATTTGCCACAACATCTTCCGCAGCGCGTCGAGCCTGATGGCGTTCGAGCAGTTCTTGCGCAGCGTGCCGCAGAAGACGCTGCACCACTCCACCAGCGCCTTCGGCGGGACCGAGCCGGCGAGCGACTCGGCGCCGCCCAAGGGGAGTGACATGGTCAGCGAAGCGATGGCCGCGACGGAGAAGGCCAAGCCGGTCCGCACCGGACCGAAAGTCGGGCGCAACGATCCGTGCCCATGCGGCAGCGGCAGGAAGTACAAGCATTGCTGCGGGAAAAACGGTTGAGGCGGAGTTCAACTGGGCGCAACTTGGTACTACCACCCTATCGAGTCCGGTGTGCAAGATTTCCGAGGACCCCTCACCCTGTCCCTCTCCCCATCCGATGGGGAGAGGGTGGCCTTCAGGCCGGGTGAGGGGAATACGTGCTGAGTTGCGCCGAAGTTCAACCGGAAAACCGATT
Source organism: Verrucomicrobiota bacterium (assembly GCA_003218515.1). GTDB lineage: Bacteria > Verrucomicrobiota > Verrucomicrobiia > Limisphaerales > AV2 > AV2. The sequence continues at coordinate 14,608 of QHNT01000169.1, forward strand.
TTGCAGTTGCTCACTCGACCGGCCGGCTGATATGGACAGCGCATGTTTGTGTTTCTTTTTCTGGCTGCCTGCTTCCTGGCGTACTCCAACGGTGCGAATGACAACTTCAAAGGGGTCGCGTCGCTCTTTGGCAGTAAGACATGCAATTACAGGACCGCGATTGGGTGGGCCACGGTCACGACGTTCGGCGGTTCTGTTTGCTCCATTTTTTTGGCGCGGTCGCTGTTGAAAAAATTCTCCGGCCAGGGCTTTGTTCCTGACGCGGTTGTCGGCTCGGAATACTTTCTGTTGGCAGTGGCCATCGGCGCCGGCGTCACCGTCATTTTGGCTGCGGTCACCGGGTTTCCGGTCTCGACGACGCATGCATTAACGGGCGCGATCATCGGCAGCGGCCTGATCACCACGGGCGCGCAAGTGAACTTTGGATTCTTGCGGGAGAGTTTTTTTCTCCCGCTCTTGCTCAGCCCCATTCTGGCCGTCGTTCTGTCACCGCTGCTTTACATCTTCTTTCGGCTCGTTCGACTTCGTCTGGGTATCACCAAAGAATGGTGCGTTTGCGCGGGCCGAAAACAAGAGGTCATTCCCATTCCTCAGCCCGCGTCGGTGATGGCAATGCCAACCGCCCCGACGGTGAGCTTGTCGGTGGACAAAGCAGCCGCCTGTGCGGAGCGTTACGCGGGGACTTACCTTGGCATTAATTGCCAGAAGGCCATGGAGGCGGCGCATTTCCTCAGCGCCGGCGCGGTGAGTTTTGCACGTGGACTGAACGACACGCCTAAGATTGCCGCGATGCTGCTCCTGGTAAAGTCGATGGACATTCGCTGGGGCATGGCTGCCGTGGCTGCGGCCATCGCCGTCGGCGGGCTGCTCAACGCGAAGAAAGTGGCGGAAACGATGAGTCACAAAATTACCGGAATGAATGCCGGTCAGGGATTCGCCGCGAACCTGTCAACGAGCATTTTGGTGATTTTGGCGAGCCTGATTGGTTTGCCGGTTTCCACGACGCATGTTTCAGTCGGTTCACTTTTCGGTATCGGGATGGCAACGCGCCAGTCAAACATTCGTGTCGTCAATAGGATTCTGCTGTCGTGGGTGCTTACGATACCGTGCGCGGCGCTTATGAGTGGATTGGTCTATTGTCTGGCGCGCCGCTGATAAAGCGCCGGGTAAGCAGCAGCACCCGGCGATATAACGGGATCATGTCAATTCTGCGCGTTTTGAACGTTAAAACGGGGTTTTCCAGGAAAAATTCGAAAATCCGGCGATAATTTTTGAGATTCATTTCCGGCTTGATTTGAACGCGGCTTATGAAACGCTGTCTATTGGATGTCAGCGGTGCTGACAACCGAACCAAACTGAAAGGAATACACCATGAGAATGAAAAAGTCATTGGCGTTGGTTGCTGGGGTGGCGGCGGTGTTATTGGTCGCGAGCGCGGTGCGCAGCTTCGCGGCGGATAGAGCCGTGACCATCACCGGCGAGGGCAAGTGCGCCAAGTGCGCCTTGAAAGAGGCCAAAGAGTGCCAGAACGTTATCCAGGTGACAAAGGATGACAAGACGGTGAGCTACTGGTTGGTCGCGAATGACGTGAGCAAGGAGTTCCACGGCAAACTCTGCCGAGAGACCAAAAAGGTCACCGCCACCGGCACGGTCAAAGAGGTGGACGGCAAACTGCAACTGACGGCCAGCAAGATCGAGTTGGCGGAGAAAGAATAATCGAGCAAGAAACGGACCCGCCCGCAGTTCGGACCGGATTGGTCGAGCTGCGGGCGGTTTGTTTTCAAGAGAGAAGTTCGCGCTGCAACCGACGAGCCGGTCACCGTCGGATTTTATTACCGAGCTGTGCTCGTTGCGCGCGACGTTGGCCGTGAGGTTTTGAAATCCTGCCGTCCGGGATTCAACCGCCTGGTTTTGGATTTCCCGGCGGCGGTTGTTGGCCGATTTGCCAGCGCGACGTCATCGCGCGAGCGGCGAATCCCATCACAACCCCGAAAATGCAATGCGCCGCCAGTGTCACGGCGACGAATCCAGCCGTTACCGCAATGCCAAAGACCTCCGGGTAAGGCGTGAGCAGCATCCCTAATTCGAGCCCCGCGGCCATCGCGACGGCCCAAATCCAGCGGCGTTTCGTGACTTCCCCCAGCACGGCCACGAACATCACGCCGAACGTCATCCCATTGCTGAAATGATACGCCCAGCCGGTCCAATGTGCGGCCAGCGCATAATGGGTTTGTGCGGCAGTCTGCCCCAGGATCATCGCGCCAAACGCGGGAAAGACTTTGAACAGATTCAACGGGGGAACCATCGAATCGATCCCCCACGCCGTTGCGAAGACAAACGGCAAGCGGACCAGATCATAAGCAACAGCTGCAACCACACCCGACACGATGCCAATCACCACGCCGCGCCAAAGTTGTCGGTCGCCATAAGTCAGGTCAGCCAGCGACAACGCGGCCAGGCCGGCCAGCGCCGGCAGGAAGATGAACAATGTGAATGTGTGCATCGTTCCTCTTCGGTAGAATTCAGAAAGAAGACAGGCGATCGAGGTTGTCGCCAGAATGAACACAATCCCGCGCCCCGGTCGTGTCCAGAAGTTCCGTGGCGGCCGTTTGATTCCGTTTGTTTGCATGATGCGAATTCGCGGTCAGAATAAACTGGAGAGGACGCTACGGCCAGTATTGTCCTTCCCCTCGACATTGCGGTCCGGATTTTCCGAACCTGGCTTCGGTCGCAGCAGCTCAAAATCGCCAGTTCACTGCGGCGCGTACGCGGTAGTCCGGCACACTCTGCAGCGCGGTGTTGTCGATGCTCATCGGCAGGTCCACTCCAACCTCCGCGCTTAGACGCTCGCCCCACGTAACGCTGATTTGCGGGCCGAGAAAGACCGACGTGATGCCGGTGTCGTCAGCTTTCGCTCCCTGAAAAGTGTCGCGCCCTTTGCTTTCGCCGGACACGTTCAGTTGCAGAGCAACAGAGTAGCTTTCGTTCAAGGCGAGGAAAACCCCGGGACCTCCCCACCAGGTCAAATCGTTGGCGTACCGATAATCGAAGTCGCCTTTCGTGCGAATCGTGTATTGCGCGTTCGCGGTAAAGAACGAGCGATGTCGGCGCGCAAAAAGGCCGGTGCCGACGATGCCATCGACCGAGCCGCTGCCGAGCGCCAAGTCGTGCCCGTGGATGCCGCTTTCCGGCGCGTCAGGCGGGGGCGGCGGTGCGGTCAATTCGTCCAGCTCCTCCTTCAACCGCTCGCTGCTGCCGGTCGGGAATTTAATGCCGCCGTGAACCGTCCACGCGAAAGTAGATTTTTTCGTCGCCTGGCGATACGCCAAAAAGTTCGCGACGAGCGAAACATCGCCCATGCCCGACTCGGTGCCGCGTTCAATTCCACCGGAATCAGCGGCGCGTTGAAACGAGCGATAGATGATCGGGAGGTTGACCTGGACGCCGAAACGGTCCGTGAAGTTATAACCGGCGAAGAGCTGCAAGATCGAACTGTCCAGATGTTGGTTCAGGTCATTGGGCACCCTATGGCCGTCCTCTTGCAAGGCGCCATAATGCGTGAACTGCTCTGCCACGCCCGCAGTGAACCCTTTGTTAACTTCGCCGCGCGCCTGCATCGCGGAATAGATCGAGCACAAATCGCAAGCCATTGCCGGCGTCGCTACAACACCGGCCAAAACAGACAAATTCAAGATTTTCATTCGGAAACTCCGCAGTTGCGAGGAAGCCAAACGCTTCGCTCAGATTCGAGGAATGGGTTTCACGCCGAGTCACGCGGCGCGGCATCACAACGAAACGAACGATCAACCGGGGAGAAGGCGAGGCGGCGGAGTGGGGGGGGATTCTTTGCGAGTATCAGCCGTCCGGGTCGCGAAAGGACGAGGCGGATCGACCCTCGGAGGGAAAATTATGATTCGCGGCGAGTCCAAAAAGAAATCCAGTTTGGTCAGCAGCTTTTGTGTCTCCTGCTTTTGCTCGGACTTCTTTCCCTGGGCGACGAATTTGCAAATCGGACAGGGATGCCTGCCATCGAACGTTTTGACCAGCGCTTCCTTAAACGGGTCGGCTTGCGAATAACCGGCGACCATCGTCACCCACGCGACGGATTGAAGGATGGCCCAATGCCCGCCCAGCACGAAGGTGAGTGTCACGACTGTCAGCCATTTGAGCAGCCCCGAGGGCATGGCAAACAAACTATGGTCCGAACCGCGCGCGTCAATGGAAAACTGGAATATTTTCTCCTCATCTGACGAGCGGGTTTCTGATGAACCTCGGTAGTATCCTGATTCGGCTTTCAGAAGACGATCCCGGTGCCGCCGTATCAGGTGCGCCGGGCCCATCACAGGGGCAGGCGTAGCGGCACATTCGTCCTCACCGCACTTCTATCGCACGGTAAAAGCGGTTGTCGCCCGGTCTGGCTGCGCCTGCGGAAGCGCTCGCGCGTGCCACACCGCAGACCGGGTCGTTACTGCGGCTCTCAATCAGTCCGGCTGCACCAATATTATCAGCGGCTTCGCTCTGGACGTGCATGGTCGCCTTGTCGCGAAAATAAGCTTTGCCGGCCGCGTCGGCCAAGGTCGTCGCCAGCGGCGCCCAATCGATCAGGTCGTAAGAGACTTCGACAGTGTAGCGATGCAGCGGCTGGCCGGCGATGGCCAGTTCATATTCGCCGGCGGCAAGGAAATGATAGCTTAGAGTGGGACGTTGGCCCGCTGCGCCAACTTCTTTGGGAGAGGTGGCAGTGGGCGGGGGTACCTCCAACAGCAGGCTCGTCATCAGGTTCCAATTGAGCGTCGTGTCGCCGGTAGCGCTGTTGTAGCCATCGATCGCGACGTGATATTGGGTGGTTGCCACGGCGGGAAAGGTGACGCGACTTTGGGGGATATTATCGGC
>QHNT01000172.1 GCA_003218515.1 Verrucomicrobiota bacterium
AACGCGACGAACAACAACTTCGGACGCTTCCCGCCGGCGGTGACGAACCATTTTCATCCGATGAAAGGCCCGATGGTGACCCAGACGTTACAGGACATCATCGGCCATGAACCGTTTCACTGGCGCGGTGACCGCGACGGTCTGGAGCAGTTCAACATCACGTTGACGAACCTGCAGGGCGCGGCGAGCGCACTGACGACCAATGAAATGCGGGAATTGAAGGACTTCCTGGCGTCCATCACTTTTCCTCCGAACCCGTATCGGCAGTTCAACAATTCGCTTTCGACCAATGTGCCGTTACCGGGACATTTTGCCCTGGGCCGCGGCGCGCGCGCGGCGGGGCAACCGCTGCCGAACGGCAACGCACAAGCCGGCCTGAACCGATTTCGACTCGCGGGCGACGACGGCTGTACGCACTGTCACACATTGCCGTCGGGCGTCGGAGCGGACCTGACGTGGACGGGGACGCAGTGGAGACAATTTCCCATCGGCGCAAATGGGCAACATCATGCGGCGTTCATTGTGCTTCAGCGGTCGTCCAGACTGCCGTTCAAGATTTCGCAACTCAGGAATTTGTATGACAAAGTCGGCTTGGACCTGTTTCACGTGTCGGGCCAGACCGGCTTTGGATTCTTCCACGACGGGAGCGTCGATTCACTCACGCGGTTCATTCAGGACAGCTTCGACTTCCGCGACGATCAGGCGACGGCAGACATGGTGGCCTTTCTGGTTTCGTTCACCGGCTCGGATTTGCCGCCGGGATCGTTCACTGACCCGGACCGGCCTCCCGGCCTTGCGGGCAAAGACGCTCCCGCGGCGGTCGGAAAACAAATCACCATCGTTCATCCGGTGCCCGTCCAGCTCATCGCGGACATGATCAATCTTGCCACTTCGCTCACCGGCCGCGTGGACCTGGTGGTGCGCGGGGCGAAGGAGGGCGTGCAACGCGGCTGGGTCTTTGACCGCGCCACATCGCGTTTTCAATCGGATCGGAATGGCGAGATGATTTTGCCGAACGATCTACGGGCGCTGGCAAGCGCGACCAACTCGCTCACTTACACGGTCGTGCCCCGGGACAGCGGGCTGCGACTCGGTGTCGATCGGGATGATGACGGCTATTTTGATCGCACCGAAATTGAGTTTGGCTCCGATCCAACCGACCCCTTGTCGCTGGCAACAAACACGCCGCCAGTTTTGGCCGCCATCGCCGATCAGACGGTTTCGGCCGGTACACTCATAACGCTTGCAGTTTCCGCGACCGACACGGATGTGCCGCGGCAAATTCTCGCATACAGCCTCGATCCACCCGTGCCGTCGGGCGCGGAAATCAATCCGACCAATGGCGTGTTCACCTGGAAACCGACGCAGGCGCAGGCCCTGAACTCGTACTTCTTTACGGTGCGGGCGACGGACAACGGGAAGCCCCAACGCAGCGCAACGAAGTCGTTCATCGTCACGGTCGGCCAGCACCCGCTCGCGCCACAGATTGGAACCGTTTCAGTGAGCGCGGATAAATTCACGGTCGGCTGGAACGCCATCGTCGGAAGAATCTATCGCCTCCAGTTCAAAGACAGCCTCAACGATCCGGACTGGACCGACCTGGACAGCGACATCACGGCCGACAGCGCCGTCCTGTCGAAAGCGGACACGATGACGGCCGCGCGCCGGGAAAGATATTACCGCGTCTTGTTGATCGAGTGACCCCTATGCGAGCAATCAAGTACAACCCGCCATTCCTCCGCGCTTCAGCGGCCGCGGCGCTTTTGTTTGGCTTTGTGGTCGTGTCGCCCGCGCAGCGTTCTGCCACCCTTCGACTGGATTCGACCAACGGTTCCCGCATCCAAATCACCTGGCGGTCCGGTTCGATCGTTCCTTCGCCCGGTCTGCAAATCTTTCCCGGCTATCAAGTTCACAGAAGCGCGGATTTGCAGAGTTGGACGCCGATCGGCGAACGGTTCGCCGGCGGCATCGGCGGCACGAACAAGGCGTTTTCCTTCGTGGATGGCGATACGGGACAGGAGCTGGGATTCTATCGTCTTGAATCCATCGTTGAGCTGCCGAACGCCGACCTGATCGGAGAAAACCTGGCCCAAGGCGACTTCTCCGGTGGCGATCTGTTCGGCGCGGATTTGTTCGATGCGAATCTGCACGACGCGAATCTCCGGAACACCGACCTCAGCGGCGCAGATTTGCGTTTCGCTGTGGTGACCAACGCGGATTTGAGCGGCGCGAATCTGTTCGCTGCGAAAATGCTCGGCGCCGATTTAAGTTTTGCCGAGGCGAAGGGCGCGGATGTCAGTTTTGCCGACCTGGATTCGGCCACTTTGTTTGCCGCGGGGCTCCGCCAAGCCGATCTCCGGTTCACCGTTTTGAGCGGCGCGGACCTTCGGTTCGCTTCGTTGCACGCCGCCAGGCTGGACGAGCATACGCTGATCGACAGCAAGTGGCGGACAATTTGGGAAATCGTCAGTCAGGGAGCCGCGGGCCGCAATCTGCAGCGGGCAGACTTGAGTCTGGCGGACATCAGCGAGGCCGACCTGAACCGGGCGGACTTGCGTTTCGCAGACCTGACTGCCGCGGTCGCCATTCAAAGCGATTTCAGCGGCGCGAATCTGGCCGGCGCCATCCTGCGGTTCATCGACTTGCGCGGCGCAAAATTTGACACCAACACGGTCGTGGATGCCAAGACGCGTTTGATTTGGGAGATTGTCAACGACGGCGCCGTGGGCCGCGACCTGCATGGCAAGGATTTGAGCAGCGCCGTTTTGGCGGAAAGCAAATTGAGCAGCGCGAACCTGACCAACGTCAATTTCACCCAGACCTTCCTGAACTTCGCCGATCTCAGCGGCGCGGACTTGACGGCTGCCGTGCTGTTCAACGCGGATTTGACTTCGGCGAATCTCAGCGGCGCCAACCTCACTCGGGCCAATCTTCGTGGAGCCGACATCACTGACACCGATTTCAGCGGCGCCATTTTCAGCAACACCATCATGCCGGACGGCAGTACGCGGTCCAATTAACCCCGCCGTCATTCCTGAGGAACCCTCGAATGATGCGAATGGCCGGTGAAACGGCCTGGCGCGTGCAAACAAAGGACGCACCCTGCAGGGATCATTTGTGCGACTTCGAGACAGATTAGGCAATGGGTGTCCCGTTTCTGGCCAAGGCCAGCAGGCTCGCCACGGCCGGTTCGGCGCGTGCGGAGTGCCCAAGGCTGGGTCTTCGTCACAGGCGCCCGATTTATGCATGTCCTGGACTGTTCCCAAACGGGAGAAGCGGACCTTGGTATGGAACGAGCTACTGCAAGGGTTTAGAACAGACTATGAGCAAGCGCCAGAAGCAAACAGCCTTTCTAAAATCGCTCGTCCTGCATGGGAACATGGGGAACCGGGTGCAATTGCAGGAACGGATTGATAAGGCGGAGCGGGACGAGTTGTGCGCCTGGCGCGCGTTGTGGCTGGTCAGCCTGCTGGCGTTTTTTTCCATCTGCGGCATCTGCTATGCGGCCGTCTTAATTCCCGAATTCTTCCAGAGTTCCTCTCACGTCGCGGTCAAATTTTTTTATGGACTTGGCCTAGCTTCGCTCGTTTGCGCAATCGCCTTCCTGTTCTTCTGGCTGTGGTGCCGCGGCGCGTTGAACCGCCTGCACGAAGAGTGCCGGCACCTCATTACGGCAATGCTCGAGCGCGGCGAACGCGCCAGTCATTCGCCTCTTTTTCCTCCAGCTTTCGAAAAAACCGAAGAGGAGTTCGTCCAACACGAGCACGGAGCGCCAGCCGCCGTCACGCCGGCGCACGGGACCTATTCGCAGCTTTTCAGTTTCCGAAAGGCTTCCTGAGCTGCTTGCTCCGGCGGGCGAATCCGTCTCTTCTTCCGGCCTCGTTGGTTCTTCCAAAACTCTCCCCGGTCGAGATTACGACCGGCCTCCGCAGCTTTGCGTGATCCCAGGTGATCAGATTGTTCCGACGGGTGGGCGCGTGAATCCAAAACTCTTTGATGGATTCGCGCGGATCGGCCATGCACCAGGAGAACCGCAAGAGGCGCTAGAACTTGTCGAGCCGAAGATGGCCACGAAAAGACGCAATGGAACAAAGGACGAGAGTGTTCATCTTACCACCACTGACTGAGGGCGCGAGTTTGACGAGGGAACGTTTCGCTTCGTCGGGCGAGCGTCAGCAGTTGAAAACTTCAAACTGGAAAATGGAAAGGATCTCATCGGTATGAAATCGCAGAATCGAATTACATTGAGCGGACGCAACGTGTTTGCGGGGGCGGTAGGGGCTGCTGCTTTGCTGGTATTGAACGGGATGGCGGTGGCGGATCACGGCGGAGACGACGGCGGAGACCGAAGTGGCCGAGGATTCGGGTCTCCAACTGTCAAGCCACTGCCGGGCTACAAACAGATCAATCTCGTTTCCGATGTGCCCGGCCAGGCCCTGCACACGGACACGAATTTGGTCAATCCCTGGGGATTGGTGATCGGTCCGGGAGGCAGCCTGACCGTTGCCGACAATCACAGCGGCCTGGCCACATTTTACAGTCCGGAAGGCCGTCTTGCTCGCTCGCCCCTGCCGGTGGACGATGACCCCACTGGCGTGGCCATCAACCATTCGTCAGAGGATTTCCTGATCACCGACGGCACCGGTTCCCGTTCGGCCCGGCTGATTTTCGCGACGGAGTCGGGTAAGATACTTGGGTGGAACCAAGGATTGAATCCGGCCAACGCGGTTGTGGTCGCGGACAACTCGCCGTCCAACGCCGTTTACAAAGGCATCGCCCTGGCGCGGACGCGCGCGGGAGCGATGCTGTTCGCGACCGACTTTCACAACGGGAAAGTGGACATGTTTGACAGTTCGTTCCACTGGGTTGGCTCATTTACGGACGCAACTGTGGACGCCGGTTTCGCGCCCTTCAACGTGCAGAACATCGGCGGTTGGCTCTTCGTGACGTTTGCCAAACAGCTCGGGCCGGAAAACGAAGATGATGAGGCCGGGCCGGGCAACGGGTTTGTGGACATTTTCCGGCCCGATGGCCATCTCGTTCGCCGTTTCGCGTCGCATGGAATGCTCAACTCGCCCTGGGGCCTGGCGGTCGCCACGCGCAGCTTCGGCAAGTTCCGCGACGCGCTGCTCGTCGGCAACTTCGGCGACGGACGCATCAACGCTTACAATCTCCGCACTGGCGCGTTCCTTGGACAACTCAGCGATCCGCACGGCGGGCCGATCCAGATCGAAGGACTGTGGGCGTTGGGCTTCGGCCGCGATTCTGATTGGGGGCGGGATGACGATAACGACGACGTACCGAACAACGCGCTTTACTTCACGTCCGGTCCGGCCGATGAATCGCACGGGCTGCTGGGCGTCATCGTGCCTGCGCGACGGAATCGTCATGGAGACTGAAATCGATTCTATAAGGCATTGATCGTTGGCGGTTGAAACCAACAACCGCTTCTGATTGAATCGGAGCTTCCGTTTCAAGTGGCTTGGCGGATACTGCGCGGGTGGCGAAGAGATACGATCTGAACTTTTCAACCGTCGCCTTTCTCGGGTTTCTGCTGTTTTTCTTCGCGACGTTTTTCCTGTATCCGGTCAGCTTCATGTTGAAAGGCGCGTTCTTCGCCGACGGCAAGGTCAGCCTGAAGTAAACTCTGCTCAGCAGTTTGCTTCTGGTGCCGATGATCATGCCCCCCTTTGTCGGCGCGATTGGGCTGTCACAACTACTCGCACGGTTCGGTTCACTCAATCTCCTTTTGATGCGGCTGGGCATCCTCCCGCCGGACAAGCCGATCGATTGGCTGGGGCAGAGCGGCTTCTGGGGCATCGTGATTTTGCAGGTGATGAACCTCTATCCGGTCATGTTCCTGAACGTCGCGGCGGCGATGGCGAACATCGACCCGTCCCTGCGCGAATCGGCGCAGAATCTCGGCGCGAGTGGGTGGCGGCTGTTTCGCACAATTACGTTACCGCTGATTTTGCCGGGTTACTTTGCCGGCGCGGTCATCGTGTTCATCTGGGCCTTCACTGATTTGGGCACGCCGCTGATCTTTGGCTTTTCCCGCGTCGTGCCCGTGCAGATTTTCGACGCGATCAACGAAATCAACACCAACCCGATGGGCTACGCGCTGGTCGTCTTCGTGCTCATGTTGACGTTGGCGCTTTTTCTCGTCAGCAAACGCGCTCTGGCCGGGCGGCGTTACGAGATGCTGGCGCGGGGCCACACCGGCGGAGCAGAAGCGCAGGCGACGCTGCGGCAGACCACCGGTATTTGGGGAGTGATGCTGGTGGTCATCGGTTTCGCGCTGCTGCCGCATTTCACGGTCATCATTGAGTCTTTTTCAGAGAACTGGTTCTTCTCCATTCTGCCTGCTAACTGGACCATGGCGAACTACTCCGAAATTTTTGGCCATGGTCTGACGGCGTCCAGCATTCGAAACAGTCTGTGTTATTCCGCCCTCAGCGCGCTGCTCGACCTCGTGCTCGGCGTCATGATTGCGTGGCTGCTGACGCGCCGACGGATTCCGTTCGCCGGCCTGCTCGACGCGCTGGCAATGCTGCCGCTGGCGTTGCCCGGACTCGTGCTCGCGTTCGGTTACGTCGCCGGGTTCGATTTCAAAATTCAGTGGCTGAACCCGCGCGACAATCCGAGTTTGCTGCTGATCATCAGTTACAGCGTCCGGCGGCTGCCGTACATCGTTCGCTCCGCGTACGCCGGTTTTCAGCAGGCCAGCGTAACTCTCGAAGAAGCGTCGGCGAACCTGGGCGCGACGCCATTCCGGACGCTGCGCAAAATCACCTTGCCGCTCGTGATGGCGAACTTGATCGCGGGAACGATCCTGACCTTTTCCTTCGCGATGCTGGAAGTAAGCGACGGTTTGATCCTCGCCATGCGCGAAAAATATTTCCCGATTACAAAAATGATCTGGCAAATCATGGGGCGCATCGATCCCAATGCGCCAAGCGTCGCGTGCGCGTTGGGCATGGTCGGCATGGTCATTTTGACCGCCAGCCTGCTGGTTGCGGGAAAAATCCTGGGAAAGAAAATGGGGCAGTTGTTCCGCGCGTAAGGGATCGTTCCCGTCCTCGTTCTCGTTGTCCGAATCGGGTCGAGCCGAGGACGAGGACGACACACAGGAGGACGAAGGCGGGATCACTCCATTGCTTTCAATTGCCTCCACGCCACGTAAGGGTCGAGTTTGGCAAAGAAGAGATAAGCCAGGCGCTCCTTGAGTTTGTTCCAAAACGTGCGCGATTTGCGCCAGAGCATGCGGTGCACCTGCCGGGAGCGGGAGAGATGTTCGGCGAAAATTTCGCGCGCTTCGGCGACCACTCGTTCGTCCGTCAAACGCACGAGCAGTTCGTAATTGATGTTGAGGCTGCGCGTGTCGAGGTTGGAGGAGCCGGCATAGGCAACGTCACCCGCGATGACCAGCTTGGTGTGGAGGATCTGCGGCTGGTATTCGTAAATTTCCACGCCGGCCCGCAGCAACCGCTGGTAAAGACTGTGCGCGGCGAGTTGGATCAAGGGCACGTCCGATTTGCCCGGCAGGATCAATTGCACGCGGCCGCCGCGACGGGCCACCTCCATCAGGGCGCGCCGCAATCGCAGCGGCGGAAGAAAATAGGCTGCGATGATCTGCGCGCTTCGGGCCTGGAGCAAATCTTTGCGCAGCGCAAGTTTGATGGGGCTGCGTCCGCGACCGGGCCCGCTCAACAATAACTCGCCGGCATGGACTGACTCCGGACGGTTCGCAGCGCGCTTGCGCAGGCGGATGAACCGTTTGTGCTTGAAGTCGGCGCGCGCGAACATCTCGTCGAACGAAGCGGACAATTCCCGCGCCAACGGGCCGTTGATTTCCAGGCCAAGGTCGCGCCAGCCGCGCGTGACACCGTCGCCTTCCCAGTCGGGTGCGACGTTGAACCCGCCGATGAACGCGAGTGTTTGATCGCAGATCAGCAGTTTGCGGTGGTTGCGGATGTTGAAGCGCCGAAGGGTCAGCCGGTTGAACCAGCGCATTTCACCGCCCGCTTTTCGCAAGGGCTCCCAGAAACTGTCTGAGAGCGTGATCGAGCCGAACGAATCAATCAGCACCTGTACGCGAACGCCGCGCCGGGAGGCGCGCATCAGAGCGGCGCGGAACCGCTCGCCAATTGGGCCGGGAGTGTAAATGTAACTTTCAAATTCGATGGAGGTTCTGGCGGTGTCGATCGCCGGTAGCATCGCGGCGAAGGTGTCGTCACCGGTGCGCAACCAGCGAAACCCAATGGCGTCGGATGATGGCATTGTCGGAAGAGTATTTGGTCGGGACACAAATTGCAATTCAGCGGGACACTCGGCAGTGTCTGATTAGGACACTGCCGAACCAGAAAAACCCATTGGTCCGGTCACACACGCGGGACCCAATCGGCGAGGGCGCCGGTCGGAACACGCCTGGGCGCGTGCGCTCCCTCAAAGGGACTGAATTGTTCCGGCTGAGCCGTTGCAATGCTTCTCAATATTGTGCATCTATACAAGTATGCGAGTCGCGCGAACCCTCATGCTCCTGATTTTCCTGCCTTTTGCGGCCTGGTCGATCCAGGCGGCGGCGAAGACGCAGGCGCGGTTGATCCTTTCAGCGGAGGCGGCGCGTCCGGGTGAAACAGTGATGGCCGGCGTGCTGCTGAAAATGCCGCCGGGCTGGCACACTTACTGGCAGAATTCCGGCGATTCCGGCACGCCCACCAAAATCGACTGGCAGCTTCCCGAGGGCATAAAAGCGGCAGAAATCCAATGGCCGACTCCCCAAAAATTCACCACCGAGGGACTGTCCACTTACGTTTACCATGACGACGTGATGCTCCAAGTGCCGCTGACCCTGGCGGACACCCTGACCGCCGGGTCGAAGGAACTGAAAGCACAGGTTTCGTGGCTCGAATGCGAACGTGTTTGCATTCCCGGCAAAGCCGAAGTCAAAGCAACGCTGGAAGCGGGACCAAAATCGAAACCATCGGCGGAGATTTTTCTCTTCGACGCCTGGAAGAAAAAACTCCCGCGAACCGATGCAGGCTTCGAGGTCAGCGCGTGGTGGGAGAAGGAGGCCGACGGCGACTCGCGTCCGGTGGTTTTGGAAGTGGCGCAGAAGGATGCGGGTGATTTCTTTCCGTATCCGACGAAGGGGTTTGAGGTGCAGGCCGCGACTGAAAAACTTCCCGCGACCAGCGAACAAACCCGTTTGCGCAAGGTGGTGACAAAGTTGGAAGGCGACTGGCCAGCGCAGCTCCGCGGGATCTTCGTTGCCAGGGCAGGTGATTCACCGACGGCGTTTGAAGTGAACGTGGCACTCAAATCGGAAGCAACGTCGAAGTCCGCGTCTGCTTTGGCCACGGGCTCAGCCCCTGAAGTGAAGCCCGTCGCCGGGGAAACAAACTACCAAGGGCCAAAACGCCCGCTGCCGGTGATGTTGTTATTCGCGTTTTTGGGCGGGTTGATTCTGAATATCATGCCCTGCGTTTTGCCGGTGATTGCGCTGAAAGTATTGGGGTTCGTCAATCAAAGCAAGGCATCGCCGGAAACGGTGCGCAGGCACGGACTGCTTTACGGGCTGGGCGTTTTGCTCGCGTTTTTGGTTATGGGCGGGATTTTCGCCGCTGTCCAGGCGACGAAACACAAAGCGACTTGGGGCATGCAATTTGGCGATCCAATTTTCATCGTCGCGATGACAACTCTTGTGACCGTCGTGGCGTTGAATTTGTTCGGCGTGTTTGAAGTGACCTTGAGCGGAAAGCTGATGGACGCCGCCGGGCAATTATCTTCGAAGGAAGGCGCTGCGGGTGCTTTTTTCAACGGCGTTCTGGCGACGACACTGGCAACGCCTTGCACCGCGCCATACCTTTCGCTCGCGTTGGGGTTCGCTCTCGCTCCGGGACAATTGCCATTGATGATTGTTCTCTTTTTCCTGATGATCGGCCTCGGCCTCGCGTTTCCCTATGTTATGTTGAGCTTTGTTCCAGGCCTGGGGAAGTTTTTGCCCAAGCCGGGGGCGTGGATGGAGAAGTTCAAGGTGGCGATGGGCTTTCCCATGCTGGCGACGGCGGTCTGGTTGCTGACCCTGGCCATGGAGCATTACGGGGACGTGCTGTGGCTGGGATTCTTTCTCGTCATGGTCGCGCTGGCTGCTTGGATTTTTGGTGAATTCGTGCAGCGCGGGCGTTCGCGCAAAGGGCTGGCGGTCGCCATTGCGGCGTTGATCCTGGCCGGCGGCTACGTTTATGGCCTGGAAATGAAACTTCACTGGCGAACGCCGCCACCGCCCAAACCGGCCGGCGACAGCGAAGAAATCATCAAGGAAGAACCCGACGGCATTGAATGGCGGCGGTGGAGCCGGGCAGCCGTCGAAAAGGCTCGTTCCCAAGGCCGCCCCGTGCTCGTGGACTTCACGGCGAAATGGTGCGCCACCTGTCAAATCAACAAGAACACGAGCATCGAGATCCCGTCCGTGAGGGCGAAGTTGAAGGAGATCAACGCCGTCGCTCTGCTCGCGGATTACACGAAATTGCCGCCTGATATTACCGAGGAACTGGAGCGCTTCGGTCGCGCGGCGGTTCCGCTGGTCGTGGTTTACCCGAAAGTTCACAAGGCCGATCCGTTGATCCTGCCGGAAATCCTGACGCCGAACATCGTGCTGGACGCGCTGGACAAAGCCGCGCGGTGAGACATATTTTCCGCACTCCAAAACCAGGATGCTCCGGCCTCGATGAATTGGGCGCGCCCGCTTTTATCCAAAGTTCAAACTCGACCTGGTCGTAGCTCGCGTGTAAGACGCTCGCGGACATTTTATGGCAGCAGACAAAACGAAGCCTCTGATCGGCATTCTCATGGGGAGCAAGTCGGATTGGGAAGTCATGCAGCACTGCGCCGCGCAACTGGAGGATCTGGAAGTGCCGTGGGAGGCGCAGGCCATTTCCGCGCATCGCGCGCCGGACGCGCTGTCCGATTATCTTTCAACGGCGATGAACCGCGGACTGGAAGTCATCATCGCGGCAGCAGGCGGGGCGGCGCATTTGCCGGGCGTCTGCGCGGCGAAAACAACTTTGCCGGTCCTCGGCGTGCCGATGGAATCGCCGTCGCTCAAAGGACTCGACTCACTCCTTTCGATCGTCCAGATGCCGGGCGGTGTGCCGGTGGGAACGCTGGCGATTGGGAAACCAGGCGCCATCAACGCGGCGTTGCTGGCAGTTTCGATCCTCGGTTTGAAGCATTCCG
>QHNT01000170.1 GCA_003218515.1 Verrucomicrobiota bacterium
CATCGTTCCGGTCGTGCCGCCGCTCGGTTTCGACGGCGACGGCAAAACCTATCGCGTCAATTCCGACAGTGTCGCGCTGGAAGTGGCGAAGGGGCTCGGCGCCATCAAATTGATCTACATCACCACGCAGGACGGCCTTTTGAAGCAGGGCCAACTCATCCGCCAGATGCTGGTGGCGGACCTCGACACGATTCTGGCAAACCATAAAGAAGAAGTCCTGCCGGAGATGCTTTCCAAGGCGATTCACGCCGCCGCCGCCTGTCATGCCGGCGTGCAACGCGTCCACATCATCAACGGACGCGTGGATGAAGGCTTGCTCGCCGAGGTATTTTCCAACGAAGGCATCGGCACCTTGATTTATGCCAACGAATATCAGCAAATCCGTCGGGCAATGAAAAAGGACATCCGCGCCATTCAGATGCTGACGAAGAAGGCGGTCGAGACCGACGAGCTGGTCAAACGCCCCCGCGTGAGCATCGAGAAAAACATCGGCGACTTCTACATCTTCGAGATCGACAGGAACCCGGTCGCCTGCGTGGCATTGCACCTCTATGCCGAACAAAAGAAAGGCGAACTGGCCTGTCTTTACGTCAATCCGTTGCACGAAAACCAGGGCATTGGCCGCAAGCTGATTCAATTCGTCGAAAGCAAAGCGCGGGAAATGGGCTTGAGCGAACTGCTCGCGCTTTCAACCCAGGCCTTCACGTACTTCCAGTCTAAGGCCGGTTTTACCGAAGGCACACCCGATGATTTACCTGCCGGTCGCCGCGAGAAGTATGAACAGAGCGGCCGCAAATCGAAGGTGCTGGTGAAAAAGCTGAAATGACCGGCGGGGCCGTGTCAGGCAGGCTTTGGCGCATCAAACTCAAGCCTCAGATGTCCGAAAGCCTCCTGCCGCGACCCGCTCAACTTCCGGCTTTTCACTTCCTCGTTTTCGACTAAATTCGCCGCATGACGTTGACGGAACAGATGACGCTGTTGGCGAGGCAGGCCAAAGCGGCGTCGCGCGAACTGGCCCGACTGACGACAGCGGAAAAGAACGACTGCCTGCTCGCGATGGCCGACGCGCTGGAGCACAACCGCGACGACATCAAAAAAGCCAACGCGCGCGACATGGACACCGCTGCGAAGATGGGACTCTCCACCCCCATGCTCGATCGCCTCAGACTCGATGACAAACGCGTCGCCGCGATGGCCAAAGGGCTGCGCGAAGTCGCCGCGTTGCCCGACCCCGTCGGCAAAATCATGGATGAACGCGTCCGCCCCAACGGTCTGAAGCTCCAGAAAATTTCCACACCCATCGGCGTCATCGTCATCATTTACGAGTCGCGCCCGAACGTGACCGCCGACGCCGCGAGTCTTTGCTTCAAATCAGGGAACGCGACGATTCTCCGCGGCGGCAAGGAGGCGTTGAACTCCAATCAGATCATCGCCCGCGTGATGACTGGAGCTGGACGCGAGGCTTGCGCGAAGTTCGCCCGGAGGAGTTCGGCGCGCAGCGCCGACGCTGGAGGTGTACAGTCGGGCCTGTGGCCCGAATACGCGATTCAGGTCGTGCCGACCACCGACCGGGAAGCCATCAAGGAACTGCTTTCGCTCACGCAATTTGTTGACCTGTGCATCCCGCGCGGAGGCGAAGGTCTCATCCGGGCCGTCGCCAAGTGTTCCAAGGTCCCGGTCATTAAACATTACAAAGGTGTCTGCCACGTTTACGTGGATGCCGACGCCGACTTGAAGATGGCTGAGGAAATCGTGTTGAACGCGAAGTGCCAGCGGCCTGCCGTCTGCAACGCGATGGAAACGCTGCTCGTCGATAAAGCGATCGCCAGGAAGTTCCTCCCCGTCATCGACCGCCGGCTCGCCGAAAAGAAAGTCCAACTCCGCGCTGACGACGGAACACGCGCCGTTCTCCAGCCCGCGACCTGCGAGCTGCAACCTGCGACGGACCAGGATTGGTTCACTGAATACAATGATTACATCCTCAACGTACGCGTCGTGGAGGGCGTGCAACAGGCCATCGATCACATCAACCATTACGGCTCGGCGCATTCCGACAGCATCGTCACGACCAACCAGAGGCGCGCGAAGCGGTTTCTCAGCGAAGTGGATTCCGCCGCAGTTTACTGGAATGCTTCGACGCGTTTCACCGACGGAGGCGAGTTCGGCATGGGCGCGGAGATCGGCATCAGCACGGATAAGATCGGCGCGCGCGGCCCGATGGGCCTCGAAGAGCTGACCAGCTACAAGTGGATCGGCATCGGCAACGGACAAATCGTGACTTAGATGCAAACGAAGCTCCCTCGAGCCATCCCTTCCCCGACGGATCGAACCTGCGCGGCGGGGCGGCACCAGATCCGAAATCCCAATACCGAAATCCGAAATAAATCCGAATGCGAAAGACTCAAAATTTGAGAGCCACAGACCGTCCGGGTTTCGGCAAATCAGGAATCCGGATTCTGAATTTGTTTCGTGCTTCGGATTTCGGAATTCGAGCTTTTGCTTTGCTGACGGCCTTACCCCTCTCCGTCACTGGCCTCCCGGCCGCCGTCACGGTCAACACCGTGGACGCGCTCAAAGCCGCCATCGAGGAGGCCAATGCAAATCCAAACGCCGACGCCACGATCCTCATCGAAGACGGAACCTATCACCTGAAGTGGGCGCATCTCTGGATCGCGCGCGATGGCATGACCATCACCGGCAAATCAAGCAATCGTGAGGCCGTCATCTTGCGCGGAGAAAGCGGCATGCGCAGCGGCAAGACCGAATTCATTTTTCAAGTCAGCGCGGACGACGTGACGATCAGCGATCTCACACTCGAAGATGTCGGAAGTCATGCGGTTATCATTCATGGCGAAGCGCCTCTCGGCGCCGATCGCACCGTGCTCCGTAATCTCGTTATCCGCGACACGTTTCAGCAAATGGTTAAAGTCACCCCGGCCAACAGCGACCCGCAGAAGTTCTTTTCCGAGGGCGGCGTGCTGGAGGATTGCCTGCTCGAATACACCGCGGGCATCGGCCCGCAGGTCGACATCGGCGGCATCGACGCCCATGGCGCGAAGGACTGGATCGTGCGCCGGAACGTCTTCAAAAACATCATCAGCCCGTCGCAGTCGTCCGCCGAGCATGCCGTTCATTTCTGGTCGTGGTCGCGCGGCACGCTGGTGGAGAACAACCTCATCATCAACTGCGACCGCGGCATCGGCCTCGGCCTAAGCATTTCCGGCCACATCGGCGGCGTCATTCGGAACAACATCGTCTTCCACGACTCCAGGAATTCCGGCGGCTTCGCTGATGTTTCCATCGAAGTGCTGAACTCGGACGGCGCGCAGATTTACAACAACACCGTCTGGCAGGCCCACAGTAATTGCTCCGCGGCGATCAAAAACTTCGAGTCCAAAAACGTCACCATCGCCAACAACCTCGTGCAGATGCGCCCCGATTCGTTCTGGAACCTGCGCCAGGCAATCTGGGTCAACAACGGCACCGGCCCCGTGCTGTCGAACGCGATCACCGCGCCGATCTCGCGCTGGTTCGGCAGCGTCACGCCTCCGGCTCTCACGCGTGTCAGTGAGGTCGGCAACTTCCTCCATACCCGCGACGCCTCAATCACCCAGGTCATCGACAAAGGCACTACCAACATCGCCAATCTGCCGGTTCCATTCATCGATTTCGATGGTCACCGCCGTCCGAAAGGCAAAGGTATCGACATCGGCGCAGACCAATTCCGCCGGGTGCAGAGCCCGCCCCAAGGGCTGAAGCTTGATTGATCCAATGACTATTTCACCGCGCTGCTGTTGCCCGCTTCGACCGGCACATGAAGATGGCCGATGGCCGTCTGCCCGCGTTCATTCGTTCGTTCGACGCGCACCAGATAGCGGCCCGGCCTGGCAAAACGATGCTGCGTCACGGCGTAGCCGTCCTTGGCGTGCTGATCGACGTTGCCGTCCGATTTAACCGTGACCTTCTCGCTGCCATCGCCGAAGTCCCACGTTTCATGGCCGGCGGTCGTGCGAAACGACCGGACTTTGAAGGTCACTGGATCGCCCGCGCGGATATTCACCGTCGGCGCAAAGGCCGGGTGGATGGTGGGAGGCAACTGGTCTGGCGCAGATTTGTCGATGACCAGCACGACAGCGAAATCGTAATCCACCTGGCCGCGCGTGTCCGTGACTTTGAGGATTTCACTGTACTCGCCGGACTGAGCATACGTGCGTTCGACCGAGGACCCGCTGGCCGAGGACCCGTCGGTGAAAGTCCAGTCGTACTGCGCCACGCGTCCCGCAGCGCTCCAGGATTTCGATCCGTCGAGCACGACTTTCTCTCCCGAGAAAACAAAGCGATGGGGTCGCGCCACGGCGATGATCTTGGGCGCGTATTGACGGTGGTAAGCCTCCCAGATAAAGGCGTAGCCCTCTTGAATGCCCCACAGCCCTGACGGCTGGCGACTCGTGATATCGAAGTGCAAGTGCGACCAGCCACCGCTGCCGCCTTCCTTGCCCAGCACACCGACTTTTTGTCCCAGACTGATCCGCGCGCCGGGCCGCACCGCCGGATCAATGACCTGTAGATGGCTGTAGCGATGATACCAGCCGCGTTCGTCGACCAAATAAACGACGTCGTAGCGCGGTTGCACCGGGCTGTCGTCGTACCCGGGCAAAATTTCTTTCCCCGACGAAATCACGCGTCCCGCGGAGGCCGCCACGACATCCACCATTCCTTCCGCTCCGCCGGAATCGAGTCCGTAATGATAATAAATCTTCTTCGCGCTCGGCGCTTCACCGCCATCTACGAACGTCGGTTCGTTGGCCATTTGCGTATGGCTGGCGAACCAGCGCTGTTTGAGCGGATAAACGAATGTGCCCGGCTCGATCCACGGCGAGCCTGCCGGCCAGAGCCGGAGCCGCGCGTCCTTCAACAATCCCCAGGCGTTCCCTTCGCTGCTGTTCGTGACGTAGCCTTTGGTAATCGGACAATCGATCTGAACTCCGGCCGCGGTCACCGGCAAGTGGTACGTGGCCGAAGTCAGGACCAGGGACTGGCCGTTCAGTTCGATCTGGACGCGTGCCTGTCGCACGGCGTCGCGCAAGGCATCCCGCGTTTCGTCCACGCGCAGCAGTTTGACACGCGCTCTGGTCCCGTTGGCCAATTCGACCCCCTTCGTCTCGTTCACGTCCAGGTCCAGCGCGCGGACGATGGCGATTCGCGCGGGTGCATCCGCCGCGTTTAACTCTCCCACAAACATGCAGACCACAATGGCAAGAGTGATCCGCGCGAATGAGGCGCGAGAAGAGCGGATCAATGGATTCATAGGAGGCTCAGTCTCTTATTCGGACCGCAAACAATCCAGCCGAATCTGGGCGCCGGAATCCCGTCGATGCGCGTCGCCGTCTCGGTGCAATCTTTTGTTGCATATGCAAAAAAGTTTGTCGTGACCGGTTCACGGTTCGGATGCGAAAAGCGTTGGTCGTACAGCTCGCATTTGCGGTGAGGCGAGGCTACCATAAACCGCCCCCTACCCCTTCCCTCTCCCCCTCCGAGGGGGAGAGGGTGCCCGAAGGGCGGGTGAGGGGGCGGTTCATGGCTCCGATGCGCGATTCTGGAATCGTCGAGACTACCCCAAAATGCCCGTCGCTTTCCAAATCACGCTTTCACCCGTAAGCTCGGCGCGCATGACGGGTGTGGTTGAGATTTTTGTGGGATTGTTGCTTGCCGTGGCAGTTCTGGCGCTGCTGGCCCGCCAACTGCACATCCCTTATCCCATCCTGTTCGTGATCGGCGGATTGTTGCTCGGTTTGATTCCCAAACTGCCGAAAGTCCGGCTCGATCCGGAACTGGTTTTTCTTTTTTTCCTGCCACCACTCCTGTTTCCGGCGGCGTTGTTCACCTCGTGGCGCGATTTCCGAGCGAACCTTCGTCCCATCTCGCTGCTCGCCATCGGCCTGGTCCTCTTCACCACGATTGCAGTCGCCCTGCTCGCGCACCATTTCATGGGCCTGCCGCTCGCCGTCGGATTTGTTTTGGGCGCAATTATCTCCCCACCCGACGCGATCGCCGCCACGGCGATAGCCGATCGGCTGAGGGTTCCCCGCCGCATCGTCACTATTCTGGAAGGCGAAAGCCTGGTCAACGACGCGACCGCTTTGGTCGCTTATCGCTTCGCGGTGGTCGCCGTGGCGACCGGTTCGTTTTCATTGGCCAAGGCGAGCGGACAATTCTTCATCGTGGGCATCGGCGGAATTCTGCTTGGTTTGGCGGTGGGTTGGCTGGCGGAGAGATTTCACGAGCGGGTGGATGATGCGCCGATTGAAATTACCGTTTCGCTGCTGACACCCTTTGCCGCTTATTTGCCTGCCGAACATCTGGGTGTTTCCGGCGTGCTCGCGGTCGTGACGGCCGGCTTGTATCTCGGCCGGCGCATGCCGGAAATCCTCACCTTCCGGACCCGGCTCCAGGGTGGACCGGTCTGGGACATGGTGGAATTTCTGCTGACCGGATTCGTCTTCATTCTCATCGGCCTGCAACTGCCCGAAGTGCTGCGCGCGTTGTCCGGCAATGCCATTCCCATCCGCCAGCTTGTGTGGTACGCGCTCGTCATCAGCCTGGCGGTCATTCTCATTCGTATCTTTTGGGTGTTCCCCGCGACGTATCTGCCCCGCTTGCTCTTCAAAACAATCCGCGCGAGAGATCCGTATCCGTCATGGCGGCATGTCACGATTGTCGCTTGGACGGGCATGCGCGGAGTGGTTTCTCTGGCCGCGGCCCTGGCGCTGCCGCTCACGATTCAAGACGGCTCGCCCTTTCCGGGCCGCGATTTGATACTGTTTCTCACCTTCATCGTGATTCTGGCAACGCTCGTGGTGCAAGGTTTGAGTCTGCCACCGCTGATTCGCTGGCTCGGCATTAAGGACGATGGCGCCGCCGAAAAGGAAGAACGCGAAGCCCGGCTCAAAGCCAATCAAGCGGCCCTGGCCCGGCTCAATGAAATCGCCGAACGCGACCCGGCGAAAGCCGACGCGCTGCAACGACTGCGCATCGAATACGAAGACCGCATCCGCCAATTGGAATCGTATGAAAATGCGGGCACACCGCGCGGGCTGTTTTCTTCCGAATACGAACATCTGTCGTACGAAGCGCTCCGGGTGGAACGCAGAATTATTCTTCAACTCCGCAATACGGGCGTCATCAACGACGAAGTCCTGCGCCACATTCAGCGGGACATTGATCTGGCGGAAGCCAGGTTACGGCAGCATCAGTAATCGACTGGAGTTCCACGATCCTCCGAATTCACGTCTATGCGCTTGGTTGGACTGGTATTTCCCGACTTGCGAGTCTCGCTTCGCTCCGCTAGTTTCACGGCATGATCATTGTCCGCTTTGCCGACGAAGCGACTCAGCAACGGGCGCTTGGCTTCCTCATTGGACGGTTCTCAGGCCACTCCTGGGCGAGCGGCGAAGTGGCCGTTCCAGAAGAGGCCCTTGCGCCGATGGCGCGAGAAGGAATCCCGTTCACCGTCGAGGGACCTGCCACGCATGAGCGCATACTGTCGCTTCGAAATTCTCTTGCCGTTGGAGTTTAATGATGGCCGGCCAGTTCCTCGCGAATTTCTCGCCGAAGCCGCCGTCGAAGTTCAACGCCGCTTCGGCGGAGTTTCATGGGAATCTCAGGTGGTCGAGGGCATCTGGCGTCAAGGCGAAGTTGAATATCGCGACCGGCTCAATCGCCTGTTTGTTGACGCGGAAGACACGGAGGAAAACCGGCAATTCTTCATCCGCCTCAAGGCGCGCCTGAAGTCCCGTTTCCAACAACTGGACGTCTGGCTGACGGTTCATCCAATTGAAATTCTCTGACCGGAAGCGTTTCTGGTTCCATGCGGGAAGAGGACGGACCACCGCGCGGGCGTTGAATCCGCCGCGTGCAAAGCTGGAATTGCGAGTTGACACTCCGGCAATCGTGGCAACTGCGAACGCGAGCTGAAGCTATTGAAGCGGAAAACTATGGGTGGATCTCTACGTCCATTTCAACGTCAGCGAAGAGAGTTCAAATGTCGTCTATGGTTTCAGCATCTTCCGAGTCCGTGATGCCTTCGACTTCCAACGCGATTTGCTGCGCTCGATTCCGCAACTCAACCCGCGCGATCACGGTTTCCCGTGTCTCCTTTGCGATTTGCTCACGCAAGGTTCCTGCCTTTGGGATCGGTAAGACAACCTCGTAGATTCGTTTGCCCAAGGTGTCGATCACGTCACGTGTGAACTGCTTCGAACGCATCTGTCGTTTTACGATGGGGCAGTTCAATAGGGCCAACAACAGGTACGGATCCAACTTGTCCTTTCGTAAAACGCGAATCTTGTAGATACCGCCGCAATAAAGGATACGGGTATCATGCTCGGTCAGGATGCAGGAAACTCCCACCAAATAAGTACCATCTCGCACCACGAAGATGTCCTCCGCCTGCACGTCCTGTACTTCTTTAAACTGCTCATACAGTTCAGCGCTGACATTCTGTTTGGGATCGGCTTTGAGCTCCCAATTTGAGATGTCCGAAGTTCGGATGAACGGCACTGGACCGGTACCGTATGCCATCTTGCCGACTTCGATGCCCGTGTCTGCCTGGAGCACTCCTTGGTCAACGAATTCACCCAGCGCAACCAGTTGGTGCGTCTTGGCGAGCTTCGAAAGGTGCTTCTTGATCTCCGGGTCGTAGTATTTTGGAATGAAGATGTTCTTGTTTATTGAACTGTTGCTCAGAAAGAATCCCAAGTGATCGATGGCAGCCCCTTGTGGATCGCTCGACAGCAGCTTGTACTTGTCCGCAATCGTGGGGATATCGTCCAAGAGCAGTTCGTTGCCCTGAGCATCCAGCCTAATCGTGGGGTTACCGCGTGAATCGTGCCCGCACCATTTTGCGTCGGCCATAAAAATCGCGTAGTCTTCAGCCTCCTTTGGACGGGAGTTTTGGATGAACACGACACAGACCTTCGCGTGTGTGCCACCCTTGCCGCTCGTTTTGAACAACGCTTCCGGCATTGAGACGATACCAAGGATTCTCGTCCGTTCGCGGAGAAAAGCTACGACGTACTCGTACGTCGGCATGCCGAAAACGGCTTCGGGCAAAACGATTCCCAGTCGTCCGCCCGGGTTTAAAAATTGCAGGCAGCGTTCCAAAAACAGAATCTGAGGCGGCTGGTCATCATGGAGCGAGTCTGTCTTCTCGATCTTCTTGTCCTGCGTACTGTGGTGCCAATCTATAGTAGGCACGAGGCTGTTCTCAC
Source organism: Verrucomicrobiota bacterium (assembly GCA_003218515.1). Lineage (GTDB taxonomy): Bacteria > Verrucomicrobiota > Verrucomicrobiia > Limisphaerales > AV2 > AV2. Next base: position 9,270 of record QHNT01000170.1, read on the forward strand.
AGAACACGCCACCCCGCCCGTCGCCGATGATCGCCATGTACGCCTTTGTCACCTTCGCGAGGAAGGAATCCTTGTCAATCCCTCGGAAACATTTGCTGGCGATTTCACGCTTCTTGTGATCAAGCTGACCATTACTCCACCCCTTCTTCTTGGCCTGTCCTTCAATCTTCTTCCAAACGTACTCCAAGGCCATGATGAGGAAGCCTCCTGAGCCGCAGGCAGGATCGAGAATCATGTCGCTTGGTTTCGGATCGAGAATTTCGATCATCATGCGAACGACATTTCTCGGCGTGAAGAACTGGCCTTCGCCCCCGCGAAGAGCTGGCCCGATGAAGACCTCAAAAGCGTCGCCGACGGCATCGCGTGACGCTTCCGTAATACAATAATTCTGAAGTTCCCCAACGACGTACACCAAACTGTCTGCGTCAATCGTGATGGCGTCGGTTTTGTCGAAGACATCATCGAACTCAGCCTTAACGCTGTCGTCAAACAGCGCAAGGATACGCTTCTTCACGTCGCGTGCTGGCTCATCGATGCCGGTTCGGAACGTAACGACCTCATTGCTCCCAGTATTGATTTCGTCGTAGATCTTGCAGAAGAGAATATTGATAATCTGCTGAGCCAAAGCCTCGTCGCGGGTGATCCCGGTGACATTTCCCGCCAGGTGGTTACGCAGATCGCGAAAAACGGCTTTGAGGTCCGACGGGATTTTGAGGTCTTTGCGCTGGAATTGGCCGATGTCTTCAATACGTTGCCCGTGTCGAGGAATATTGGGCAGCTCCTCATACGTTCGCCGCCCGTCCTTGTGGTGAATTTTTCTGAGATAGGCGTGTTCCTGGCCGTTGAACCAAACCCCTACGTCGGCGGGAGACATGTCGAGATACAACTTCAACTGCGCCAGGCCGTCCTTGCGATTCTTCTTCTTGCACTCGACGATCAGGAACAGTTCGTCTTCGATGCGATTGCTAGAACGGAAGACGGCGATGTCCACGGGATAGGATTTCTCTTGATCAGAGGGACGTTTCCGAACACGAAATTGAGGCCTCGTCTGGACGTGAGACTTCGGATAATCAAAATCCTCAACCAGACGCCTTGAGAAAATTTGGACGGCATCCACCTCCTCGGGGCTGACCTTCACCCATTGGCCGGAGATGAAGTCTTTAATTTGGCCCTCTCGGGTCTCGGCCTCGTCAACTTTTTCAAATTTTCGTGGTTTCGTCACGAGGTTACTTCCTGTCCAGCGCACGCGCATATTCGTCAATCAAGCCCGCATCGGCAAAGCTAAACTTCGCGTTGTCTCCGACAATAATATGGTCATGCACCTTAATACCCAAAAGCAGGCAGACATGGACGAGATCCCGAGTAATGCGCTTGTCATCTTCGCTGGGTCTAGCGACTCCTGATGGGTGATTGTGCACGAATACGGCCGCTGCCGCTGAGTGCCGAAGGGCCAATTTCACGACCTCACGCGGATATACTTTCGCGGAATTCAAAGTCCCTGTTGCCACATCGAGAATCTTCAGAACGTGGTTCTGGCCATTCAAGAGAACGATTTTGAAGACCTCTTGATCCAAGTCACGCATCTCTTGGTATAGGAATTTAAGGATGTCTTCCGACGATTCGACGTATGGGCGATTCTGAAAGCCTTCCGCAAGATACCGCTTACTGAGTTCAATTACTGCCTTGAACTGAGCGATTTTCGCCACACCCAGTCCCATAACGTCTTGCAGTTCCTCAACCGGTGCGGCGTAAAGGGCTCGAAGTGAACCGTAGCGGGAGAGGAGTTCCTGTGCCAAATCGATGGCGTTCTTTCCCTTAACGCCTACTCGAAGAAAAATTGCGAAGAGTTCAGCATCGGATAAGACCTCCGGACCTTTAGTGAGCAGTTTCTCTCGTGGTCGCTCCTCTGCGGGCCAATTTGCAATCGCTTTTGGGTATTTCACCTTCGTCATGTCTGCCTTCTTAATTTGGATTCGCGCTCTTGTAACAGGTTTAGATTCGGTTTCCAAGCGCGGCAGTGCAAAAGTTCAGCGCAGTCGGACACGCCCTTGTTAAGTTGAGAAACCTGGTGCTCGGCGTTCCAGTGGCGGGTTGACAGCCCTCAGGCAAACTGCGATTTTCCCGCCATGCCAAACGGAATTGGTTTATCCGCACATTGAGAAGCCGGCGGGCGAACCCGCGCGACTCCAGCGGCATCCACGCACGCGCGTGGCGATGACTGTGGCGGATTACCTGTGGCGCGGCTGGTCGGCAGAGGAAATTGTCCGACAGTATCCTTACTTGACGCTCGCGGAAGCCCACGCGGCCCTGACCTACTACTTCGACCACCGGGAGGAGATTGAGGAAGAGTTGGTCGCCGAATATCACTCGGTTGAGGACTGGAAAAAGTCGCACCCGACACCGCCCTTGCTCATCCGAGTCAAACAAGAAGCCGGACGCTAACGATGCAGTTCAAACCGCGAAACACGCGAAATACGCCAAAGAAGACCAGGGCGAAAGCGTGATCAAGCGCGCGGAATTGCGGTCACCAAAAGATGAGCAACAACGAAAAAGGAAAACGGCCCTTTTCTGCAGTTTTTCGCGTGGTTTGCGTATTTCGCGGTTCCTTCAACTGCATAGAGACGGCTTAAGTACGCGCATCACTTGGCGTTCTGTTCTTTGAGCCGTTTCGCGAGCATTTCTTCCTTGATGGATTCGGCCACGGTGCGGGCGAACTTGATTTCGTCGCGCGCGACCTTGCCCTCGCACTTGCTGCTCCGGGAACTTCTGCCAAGAAACTGGACGGCGCCTGTCCTGAAGACAATGGGGGAGAAGCAATGGAAATCTGTGTGAATCCGTGTTCATCTGTGGTTTCTTCTTCCTTCGTCCGGGATTACCCGCTGCGGGAAGGGCCAGCCGCTCAGGGCCGGCAACACGCCAGCCTTCCCTCATGAATGGAACATGCCTTGCTCAATTCGCACCAGTGCAATGCGGAAGAAATGATCAAAACACGCATCTGCGTCAATGAAATCCATCCTTCATTCAGTGCGTATAACTGTCTCGTTGTTGCTTGCCACGGCGCAGGGCCGCGCTCAGAGCAGCCAGGCGATTTACGACGACTCGCTTCAGAACGGCTGGCAGAACTGGAGCTGGGCGAGCGTGAGTTTGAGCAACACCAATCCGGTTCATGCCGGCACACAATCCATCAGCGTGACGGCGGGCGCGTGGCAGGCGCTCTATTTTCACAACAACCCGTTCGACCCTGCCGGCTTCACCAATCTAACGATTTGGACCCACGGCGGCACGAGCGGCGGGCAACTTTTGCAGGTGCAGGCCGTGTCGGGCGGCGGCGCGGTCGCTCCCGGCCAATCACTCGCCCCGCTCGCCGCCAACTCCTGGCAGCAAATCAGTATTCCTGTCTCCACTCTCCTGCCGCCGGGCCAGAGCACCATCGACGGCTTCTGGGTTCAGGACCGCAGCGGAACAGCGCAACCCACATTTTACGTGGACGACATCTCGCTCATCACCGGGCCGACGCCTCCGCCGGGCACCAACTCGACCGTGGCCGTTCGCGTGGACGCGGGAGCGAATTGTCACCCGATCCCTCCGGAGATTTATGGGGTCGCCTTCGCTTCAACCGCTGAGTTAAGCGACCTGAACGTGCCGCTGAACCGTTCCGGCGGCAACGGAACCACGCGCTACAACTGGCATATCAACGCCGCGAACCACGCGGCGGACTGGTATTTTGAAAGCATCGGCTCCGCGAGCGCAACACCCGGCGCCGACGGCGACGATTTCATGTCGCAATCGAGGGCCGCCGGCGCGCAACCGATGCTGACGATTCCGACCATCGGCTGGGTCGCGAAGCTCGGCCCAAGCCGGGCGAGACTCGCCAGTTTTTCCATTGCCAAATACGGTCCACAACAAGCCCGCGCCCCGGACTTTGCCGACGCCGGCAATGGCGTCGCAACCAATGGGGTGGATATTACCGGCAACGATCCGAACGATGCCAACCTGCCCGCCGACTCGAATTTTCAGCTCGGCTGGATGCAGCATTTAACCAATCGCTGGGGTCGCGCCGCGGCCGGCGGCTTGCGCTACTACATCATGGACAACGAGCCGAGCATCTGGTCCTCGACGCACCGGGACGTGCATCCGACCGGCCCGACAATGGACGAGATCCGCGATAAAATTCTCGATTACGGCGCGAAAGTGAAATCCGTTGACCCCAACGCGCTCGTCGTTGGCCCGGAGGAATGGGGTTGGTCGGGTTACTTTTACAGCGGTTACGACCAGCAATGGGGCGGCGCGCACGGCTGGAACAATCTGCCGGACCGCACGGCGCACGGGAACGTAGATTATCTGCCGTGGTTGCTCGACCAGTTGCGCCGGACGAACAATGCGACCGGCCAGCGGCTGCTTGACCTCTTCACCGTTCATTACTACCCGCAAGGCGGTGAGTTCGGCAGTGATGTCTCGACTTCGATGCAACTACGCCGCAACCGCTCGACGCGTTCGCTTTGGGACACCAATTACGTGGACGAAACGTGGATCAACGACAAGGTGCGACTCATCCCGCGCTTGAAACAGTGGGCCGCACAATATTATCCGGGAACGCCGGTCGGCATCACCGAATACAATTGGGGCGCCGAGGACCATATCAACGGCGCGACTGCGCAGGCTGACGTGCTCGGCATCTTTGGCCGCGAAGGGCTCGACCTGGCCACACGCTGGACCACGCCCGCGAGCACCACACCGACCTACAAAGCCGTCAAAATGTATCGCAATTACGACGGCAACAAATCGGCGTTTGGCGACACGAGCGTGGCGGCAACGGCGCCGGATCCCGACAATCTTTCCTCGTTCGCCGCACTGCGTTCGGCTGACGGCGCGCTGACGGTGCTGGTTATCAACAAGGTGTTGAGCGGGACGACGCCGGTAGCCCTGGCGCTAACGAATTTCGTCGGCACGGGCCCGGCGCAAGTCTGGCAACTCACTTCGGCGAACGCGATCAGCCGTTCGGCCGACCTGACTTACTCCAGCGGCACGCTGAGCAACACCGTGCCCGCGCAGAGCATCACGCTTTTCGTGTTGCCATCGGCCGCTCCCGCGCCGCGGATGCGCCTGGGGACCAATGCCCCTCCCGGCCAGTTGGAACTCTGGCTCGACGGGCAAGCCGGCACGAGCTACGCGTTGTTGTCATCGTCGAATCTGTCGAGCTGGCTTCCCTTCAGCACGAATCTGCTGGCGAGCAATTCGTTTCGGTTCCTCCTTCCCACCGCCAATTCGGCGCGGAAATTTTACCGCAGCCAGCAGAGTCCGCCTTGACGTCCGGGTTCCTCGTCAGCAGCCTCGCCACTCCTCCTCAAACCGGTTCCATTCATTTTTGACGGCTGACCGCCGATCGTTTACTGTCTCGCCTCATGGAACTGCTTGCTTCACCGCTCCGCGCGGGAATGCGCGGCAAAGCATCACGAAAACTTGACGACTTTTCTTTCTGACCGACGGCGAGATAATCGGCCCATTCGCCCCGTGCATGAACCAATCACCGTGAACTCCGCGCTCACTCCTTCGCCAAACAAATCCGCCGCCGCCCGCGCTCAGTTCATCCACGACCAACTGCCCGAAGGCGGCCTGTTCGCGGACATGGACTGGCGGGTTTCGCCGACGCCGTTCGCGCTCGGCGAGGAGCTGGCCAGGGGACTGGAGCCGCTGGGCCGCGTGTTGCTCCAGTTCAACCGCGCGGTCAATTTGCTCTATCGTCAGAGCGTCGCGGGAAGAGTGCCGGGCTGGATCGCGACGTGGCTCGACCGCGGCAAACCGGAAGGCTTGATCACGCTTCAACGATCAAACGCGTTGAAAAACGAACTCCCGCGGGTCATCCGGCCGGACCTTTTGCTTACGGACCACGGGCTGGTGTTGACGGAACTGGATTCGGTGCCTGGGGGCATCGGCCTGACGGCGTGGTTGAACCAGGCCTACGCGCAGATCGGCGAGAGGGTGCTCGGCGGCGCGGACGGGATGTTGCGCGGGTTTGCCGGGATATTCGGTGAAGCGCGGACCGTGCATGTTGTTATTTCGCAGGAGGCCGCCACTTACCGGCCGGAGATGGAATGGATTTGTCATCAAATGAATTCTGTGGAGCGATGTTTCGTGCCGCGCGACACGACCCCGTTTCCTTTTTCAGATGGCGACGCGGTCTATCGGTTTTTCGAGCTGTTCGACCTCCCGAATGTTCCGTCGGCCGGCGCGCTGTTCGACGCGGCTGTCAACAAGCAGATCCGCCTGACACCGCCGCCGAAACCGATCTTTGAGGAAAAAATGCTCTTCGCTTTGCTGTGGAACCACAACCTCCGTGACTTTTGGCGGCGCGAGCTGGGCGAAGGGTTTCTAAAACGACTGCTCACGCTGGTTCCTTACACCTGGGTCCTCGATCCCACGGCGCTGCCGCCGCAGGCGGTCATTCCCGAACTGAACCTGACCGATTGGCGTCAGCTCAAGGCGTTCTCACAGAAAGAGCGCGAATTGATCCTGAAGCTCTCCGGCTTCTCCGAGCATGCCTGGGGCGCGCGCAGCGTGTACCTCGGCAGCGATCTCTCGCATTCGGACTGGGGCGCAGCCGTGGACGGCGCGCTGAACGGCTTTGAAAAATCTCCGTGCGTCCTCCAACGGTATCACAAACCCAAAGTCGTAGAGAGCAGTTACTACGACTTTACCGGCGGTCAGTTGGTGCCGATGCCCGGTCGCGTGCGCCTGTGCCCCTACTATTTTGTCGTCGGCGACGGTGATGCCGCGCGCGCCAACCTCGGCGGCGTGCTCGCGACGATTTGCCCGGCGGACAAAAAGATCATTCACGGCATGCGTGACGCCATCCTGACGCCTTGCACGGCATGAGCCTGCCCGAGTACATTCTGCTCGCGGTCAGTTCGCTGTTCGTGATTATCGATCCGATCGCGACCGTACCGGCGTTTCTGGCGATGACGCCGAACGACACGCCGCCGCAGCGCATCCGCATGGCCCGCGTGGCTTGTCTGGTCGCGGCGATCATCTTGTTGATTTTTGCCACGTCGGGAAAGCTCATCTTCAAATTCTTCGGCATCACGATTCCGGCGATTCAAATTGCCGGAAGTATCGTGCTGTTGCTGGTCGCGCTCGATATGTTGCGGGCCCGGCGTTCGGCGGTTCAAGAAACCAGCGAAGAAACCGATGCCGGGGCAGCCAAGGAGGACATCGCGGTGACGCCGCTGGCCGTGCCGATGCTGGCCGGACCGGGCGCGATCACGACCGCGGTATTGCTGCATAATCGGGCTGAGGGAGTCACACAGCAGGTCGCGCTCTGCGTCTGCATTGTTGGAGTTTGCCTCGCCAGCTACCTCATTCTGAGTTGGTCGGCGCGCGGCGCGCAGTGGCTCAACCCCATCGCCATGCACGTCACCAATCGCATCATGGGACTGCTGCTGGCGGCCGTGGCCGTTCAATTCATGATTGACGGTTTGAAAGCGGCGGACCTTCTCGGTGCAATCACCAAACAACCTTGATGCGCCGCGACCGGGCCGCGCCCTGAATCGAGCCGTAGCGACGGCCAAAAATAATTTCGGCTTTGGAGTGCTTGCCAAAATTCCCCCTCACCCGGTCACCCACTTGCGGGACCACCCTCCATGAACCTGCCCCCTCACCCCGCCCTCTCCCCCTCCGAGGGGGGAGAGGGTGCCCGAAGGGCGGGTGAGGGGGCGGTTCATGGTTCCGATGCGCGATTCTGGAATCGTGACCGCCCTCAGTGCACCCTCTCCCCTTCCGAAGGGGAGAGGGACGGGGTGAGGGGACACGCGGCTTGCCCGGCTCGGCGTCAGCCGTGTTTACTGGTTCAACAGACGGCCGGTCGCGCTGGTTCCGACTGGA
>QHNT01000171.1 GCA_003218515.1 Verrucomicrobiota bacterium
ATAGCGCCGCCGCAGAAGCGGCGATTCCGTGTCAAGGAATTGAACCGTACCGGTCGTGTTCTCCAGTGTGCCTAACGGTGTCCAATGCAGCAGATCATCCGAGACCTCCAAAACGTATTGGCGCGCGGCAGTACCCTCGATCTGCAGCCCGATCCGCCCTTCGCCGTCGCGCTCAAGCACCGTCAACTTCGGGGGCGCTTCCACCGACGCAATTGTGGCCGCCGCCGGGCTAACGCCCGAAACGCTGGTGATTTCGATGAAACAAATCTTGTTGTTGCTCCCGCCAGTCGCGTTGCTGACGGTCAAGCGGCCATCGGAAACCGTGACTGTTTTCGTTCCCGAAAACCAATGCGTGCCGCTGTTAGGCGTGCCGCTGACGGTAAGCACTCCTTCCACGTTGATACGGAAAACGCTGTCGTAGAAATCCGAGTCGCCGGAGACGAGAAAGACGTTGTAAGTGCCGTTGGGCACCGCGATTTCCCAGACGCGGGCGCCGCCCGCTTTCTGCATGTGATTCAACGTGTCGTAACGCTGGTCCGTCGAGAGCGACGAGTTCCGATCGCGCGTGAAGCTGGTGTTGCTCGTGTCCCAACCGTAAGTGAACCCATTGCCCCGGTTCCCATAGCCCTGTCCGCTGTCCACCAAATAACCGGCCGGCACCGGCGAGGAAGGGGGCTGGAAGTTGACGAACGCCTTGAACGCCGACGTCACGGTCAAAGTGCCGTTGACAAAGCTGATGGTGTAATTCGCGTCGGAAGCTCCACTCGCGGTGATCGGATAACTGCCTGCCGGACTGCTGGCGTTTGCAGTCGTGCTCAAGACCACCGGCGAGTCCAGGCTGGCGGCGCTGTCGCCGTTCACAAATCCGGTGTAGGTCGCTGTCAACGGCGGGTTCGGTTGGCCGTACGGCCGGCTCTTGTTGTCGGGTTTAATGGTCAACGGCGCTTTCGAGACATCGATCACCACACTGGCGGTGGCGGCGTTGTAATGCGCGGTGTCACTCGGCGTGAAGGTTGCGACGAGCTTTTGGCCGTTGCCCGCCTTCAGTCTCGTCCCCGCGGGGGGAGTGTAAACAAATGTCCCCGCCACATTCGCCGTGGCGTTCAGTTGCGTTCCGCTCAGCGGCGTTCCGTACACCATTGGCGCCGGATTGTTCCAACTAGTTGCTGGATCAACTTTCGAGGCGCTCGGCGCAGGCGGGAACAAACGTCCGGCCGCGACGATCTCCTTGGCCTGGCTCGGACTTGACCACAGCAGTTTGGCCACGGCGCCACCGCCGTTCTCATAGTATTCGATCCTGATGTCGTACCTGGTGCCAGCGGTCAGCGCTATTGGCGCACCGGCCTGCTCCGTGGGGGGCTGGTCGATCCAACTGTCAATGATGAGCTGGTTGTTGACCCAGAGTCGGAAGCCGTCATCCGTGAACGCATAAAACGTGTACGTTTCGGAATAGAGCGGCTCGATTTTGCCCACCCACCGCACCGAAAAGGTGTCGGGCCCGATCGCGGAATCCGGCGAGCCGTCGCCCCAATCAAAATTGATGGTCGAGTCGTTTCTCGTCAGCTTCGGATTGGTCAGGTCCATGTTGTCGAAGTACGTCCCTTCAAGACCCGGCGCAGGCGCAGGCGGGAACAAACGACCGGCCGCGACGATTTCCTTGGGCTGGCTCGGACTTGACCAGAGCAGTTTCGCCACCGCGCCACCGCCGTTCTCATAAAATTCGATCTTGATATCGTACTTGGTACCCGCAGTCAGAGTGATAGGCGTGCTGGCCCGCTCGGTGGGGGGCTGGTCGATCCAACTGTCGATGATGAGCTGGTTGTTGACCCAGAGCCGGAAGCCATCATCCGTGAGCGCGTAAAAGGTGTAGGTTTCGGAATAGAGCGGCTCGATTTTGCCCACCCACCGCACCGAGAACGTATCGGGCCCAATCGCGGGGTCCGGCGAGCCGGTGCCCCAGTCAAAATTGATCGTCGAGTCGTTTCTCGTCAGCTTCGGATTGGTCAGGTCCATGTTGTCAAAATACGTGCCGTCCAGTCCGGGCGGAGGAACGGGAACAACCGAGAGGGTCGTCGTGGCCGTGCTGCTTCGTCCCGTCGAGTCCGTGACAGTGAGCACCACGTTGTAATTGCCCACCGAGCCATAAGTGTGTGTCGGCGTAAGTCCGGTTCCGCCTGTTGCGTCGCCGAAATCCCACGTGAGCGTGAGCGCATCGCCGTCCGGATCGTTTGAGGAGCGGCCATCGAAGGAAACCGTGAGTGGCGCATAACCGGTGGTCGGATTGGCGGAGAGCGAGGCGACCGGCGGTTGATTTGCGCAATTGGGATACAGGTCCGCTTCAGCCTGAGTCGAGAGACCAGCCGGGTCCGTCACCTTCAAAACAATGCGGTAATAGTATGTGTTCCCATCGCAACCGACCGGCGAAATGACGGTCGTCGTGACGTGATTGTTGTCAACCGGCTCCTGGTGCTCATGGCTGTTGTGGTGGAGGATCGTCTGCCATTCATACTTGAGCTGACTGTCCGAGGATTCCGCGTCGCTGACGGTTGCCGTCAGGTTGTAAACCGTGTTGCCGGTCATCGGATATTTGCTCCCATTGACGGGGCTGGTGATCGTCACCGTCGGCGGGGTGTTGTTCAACGAAATGACGAGTGTCGCCGTTGAAGTCTGTCCCGCGTTGTCCGTCACCTTGAGGGTCACCGTGTACGGAGTCGGAACACTCGCCGACGCGTTGAACGTGTGCGAAGGGTTCGCTGCAGCGCTGTTGGGCGTTCCGTCTCCGAAATTCCAGTTGTAAGTCAGCGGCTGTCCTTCCGGATCGCTCGAACCGCTGCCGGCGAACTGAACGGTCAACGGTCCCGGACCGTAGTTCTTGTTGGCTGACGCCACCGCGGTCGGCGGCAGATTGCCGCTCGACGAGTACGAGATCTTCCGCACCGTCGTGGACCAGGTGATGTAATAAAGGCCGCCGTCAATCGGGTGGGTCGCCACGGCAACGATCTCGCCGCCGCCGCTCAGGAAGTCCGCGACCGACACCGGCTTGTTGTTCGCATCGAAAACGAAACTCTTGATCCAGTTCGCGACAAAGTCGGCGTGGAAATAGGTGTTTTTGTATCGGGCGGGAAAATCGCTGCCGGTGTACCAAACGCCGCCAATCGAGCAGTTCCCGGGAAACATGCTGCCGGAAACCGGCGAGCCGGCGGCGCCGACATTGATTGGGGCAGCAACGCCGCTGCCGTTGTAAATCCAGGTGCGAGCGAGCGTGGTGCCATGTTTCCAGTCCACGGCGGGTGGTGTTTGCAGAAACTGCGGGATGGTGCCCGGAATTTTCTGCGCCGAGTTGCACGGATTGTTGAACGGCGGTTTGTTCGCCGCGACCGACGTGTTCTGTTTGATCAAATCGCGGAAGTAAAAATACTGCGAACAGCCTGACGCCGGGTAGAGCGGGTTGGGCGCGTCCAGGTTTTGCGCGTTGGCGTTGTAGTAGCCCGGTTCAGCCTCGATGCCCTCGAACGCCGGCCAACCGAAATTCTGGCCCGGACCGGTGCAAACGTTCAAATCCTCCCAGGTGCCGTAACCCACGTCGCCGATGTACAGGACCCCAGGATTGCCGTCAGAGCGGAGGTGGCTGCCGGTATCGGGCCTCAATGTCATGCGGCAAGGGTTGCGCAGTCCGAGCGCCCAGACCCGCGACCGGGCTGCGCGCGGATTGGCCGGGTCATAAAATGGATTGCCTGGAATCCCGTCGCCCGTCGCCGGGTCGAGCCGCACAATTTTGCCGCTCAGGCTGTCCACCAGTTGCGCTCGGTAGGCGCCCACGTTCTCCTTTGGTTTGATAATGCCATCGCTCAAAGCCTGGGCGTAGTACGTTTCCGGCGCGCTGCCAATATCATCGGAAGAGTAACTCGCCCCGTCACCGCAGGACGCCAAGAGTGTTCCGTCGGTTCCAAACACTAACGACCCGACGCCGTGCGATTCGTAGAGGATAGGAAAGCCGGTGCTTTTCGTCTCCCCCAAAAGGACGCGGCGACTGGTGTAGTCCACCGACTTGAATCCGTCGGATGAGCGGGCCGTGTAACGGGTGATTCTTCCGATCGTAGCGGCGAAGTACTCGTTTGAAGACGGATTGTAGTTCGGCGTTCCATAATTCATCAAATAATGCCGGTCCACCACGTACATCAGATAGAGGTAACCGTTGACGCGGAAATTGGGGTCGAGCGCGAAACCGAGCATGCCGAAATCACGCCAGCCGCCGACTTCCTCGCTGATGTCAATCAACAGCGACCAGGTGCTCGCTCCATATTCCTTGATCCAGACTTTGCCTCCTCTTTCCCAAACGTACATCCGGCCGTTGTCCTCGAACTTCATGCCGACGCATTCATTCCAGTTGGCGCCGGCCGGGCCGTTGATGGTTGTTTCACTAAAGCCAGCGGGAAGTGTTGAGGCGCGAGCGGGAGGAAAACCTGGTGCGAGTAGCATCAGGGCGAGCAGCAGGCCGGTCCTGAGCAAGGTCGCCGGCGGGAACCAAACCCTCTTCACGCCGACGCGCCTTGATCGCGCTGTTCCAATCGACTGGAGATCGATTCGTTTCATAGGGGAATTACCTTTCTGTTCGGCAGTGGGTTGCACAGCTCTGAGCTTGACTGTTTTTTCGAGAAAGTGAATACGGTGTTTGCCCCATCGCCATGCCCGTTAGCAATCCTCCATGAACCTCGTAGCAGCCGACGTGAGGAGGCTCATTCCATTTCGGCTGAAGGAAAGTTGGCTCACGTCGGCGGCGGGCCCGGCTCGGCGTCAGCCGTGTTTACTGGCTCAACAGACGGCCGGTCGCGCTGGTTCCGACTGGAACCAAAACAGCGCGATAATAGCGCTGCCGCAGAAGCGGCGATTCCGTGTCAAGGAATTGAACCGTACCGGTCGTGTTCTCCAGTGTGCCTAACGGTGTCCAGTGCAGCAGATCATCCGAGACCTCCAAAACGTATTGGCGCGCGGCAGTACCCTCGATCTGCAGCCTGATCCGCCCTTCGCCGTCGCGCTCAAGCACCGTCAACCTCGGGGGCGCTTCCACCGACGCAATTGTGGCCGCCGCCGGGCTAACGCCCGAAACGCTGGTGATTTCGATGAAACAAATCTTGTTGTTGCTCCCGCCAGTCGCGTTGCTGACGGTCAAGCGGCCATCGGAAACCGTGACTGTTTTCGTTCCCGAAAACCAGCGCGTGCTGCTGTTGGGCGTGCCGCTGACGGTGAGCACGCCTTCCACATTGATACGGAAAACGCTGTCGTAGTTGTCCGGGTCGCCGGCGACGGCATAGACCTGGTAGGTGCCGTTGGGCACGGCAATTTCCCACACGCGCGCGCCGCCCGCCTTTTGCATGTGGTTGAGCGTGTCGTACCGCTGATCTGGCGACCGCGATGAATTCCGGTCCCGGGTGAAACCGGTGTTGTTTCCGTTCCATCCGTAGGTGAAGCCATTGCCGCGGTTCCCGTACACCAGCCCGCTGTCCACCCAATAACCCGCCGGCACCGGGGAGGAAGCGGGCTGGAAATTGACGAAGGCTTTGAACGCCGACGTCACGGTCAAAGTGCCGTTGACAAAGGTGATGGTGTAATTCGCGTCCGTGGCTCCACTCGCGGTGATCGGATAACTTCCTGCCGGACTGGTGGAGTTTGCCGTCGTGCTCAACACGACCGGCGAATCCAGACTGGCGACCGTATCGCCATTGACGAACCCGGTGTAAGTCACGGTCAAAGGCGGGTTCGGCTGACCCGCGGGGCGGCTCTTGTCGTCGGCTTTGATGGTCAAAGGCGCCGGAGCGATGGTCAGGGTGCCGTTGACGAAGGTGATGGCATAGTTTGCGTCCGCGGCGCCGGCGGCGGTAATCGTGTAGCCGGCAACCGGACTGGATGGCGTTGCTGGTGTACCCAGACTCACAGGCGTGTCCAGGCTCGCTGATGTGTCACCGTTGACGAATCCGGAGTAGCTGGCGGTGAGTGCGGGCAGTGCTGCTCCGTAAACCTTGCTCTTGTTTTGAGCTGTGATCGTAAGCTGGGCTTTCAACACGTTGAGGGTCACGGTCACGGTAGCCGGACTGAAGCTCGTCGTGTCGTTCGGCGTGAAAGTCACCGACAGGGTTTGACCGTTGCCGGCATTCAAGACGGTTCCGGCGGGCGGATTATAGACGAAGGTACCCGTGGTGTTGGCGGTGGCGTTTAATTGCGCGCCGCTGAGCGCGGTTCCGTACGTGATCGAAGCGGGGTTGGCCCAGGTCACGGTCGCCGGAACGGCTGCTCCCGCGTCGTCGAGTTGTCGGAGGAAGGCGACGAGGTTGGCCAGGTCGGTTGCACTGAGGACAACGCCACTGTGGGCGGAAACCGCTTGCTCCAAAGTGCTCGCCGACCCGTCATGAAGGTACGGCGCTGTTCTCCAAAGTCCCAGCAGCGTCGGCGTGTCCAGTCCGGTCAATGGCGCGCCTAACCGCCCGCCACTGGACGGTTTGAGCGTTCCGACGTCATGGAACACATTTAACGCACTGTCGGTGAACTGCGAACCTGCGTGGCACTGGGCACAGTTCATTGTCTGGAACACGGCCTGACCGGCCTTGGCGGCGCTGGTCATCGTGCCGTCGGCGTTCCGGTCCGGGCTGTCGCCGTGCGCGGTCAGGGAACTGACGTAGGCGGCGAGCGCGTCTAGGTCCGCGCTCAATCCCGTCTTGCGGTCGCCCAGAGGCTGTGATCGCGTCCCTGCGTGAAAGTCGGCGTCGCTCATCAATCCCAGGCCGCCGGCGAAATTCCTGATTTGACCTTCGAAGTCCTGAACCTCATCAAAGTTGCCGGTCCAGTGCAGCGGTCCCTGGGCGGTACCGCCGTGGCCTCGGAGAGTGATGGTGTTGCGCAACCCTTCCCCGAACTGGGTGAAATCCCAAACCCGGCCGTCGTGCCCGCCGTCGTTGTGGCAGGCGGCGCAACTGATGTACTGCTGAAGAGCCAGCCGATTATCGCGCGCATCATAGAACAACTGTTTCCCGTTCAGCACCTGGGGCGCGAGTTTCTCAGTCGTCACGCAGTTCATCACCACGGGCGCGGGCGGCGCAGTGTCGGACCCGTTCGCCAGTGCGTTGAGGTCGTGCAGGGTAATGGTGCGATCCATGAAGTTGTGCACGAAGAGCGTGCGGCCGTCCGGCGAAAGGACCAGGGCCTGCGGGGCGCGGCCAGCGGCGAATCGCAAGATTTCCTGTTTCGCCCAGGCGTCGGCCACGGCTACTTCGCGGCTGCCTTCGAGCGCGGTGAACAGGAAGTTGCCCTTCGGATCGAAGGCCGAGGCGCTGGCGATGCCGGCGTTGTCGAAGTCGATGCGGCCGGCGATGTCCTCGGAACGGCCGGCCATGTCGATACGTGAGGCAATGCTGCGGAGTGCCATGTCATGCGTGAGTGTGCCGCCATTGCGCAGCGTGCCGCGCTTGATGTTGTCCTGCTTGGAGGGCACCCAGGCGCTCCCGCCATCGGGCGAGATCACCGCCGCGCCGAGATAATTGGGAATACCCTTGGCGGAATTTGAAGTGTCGGGCACTTCGCTGTGCTCGAGCACCACCGTTTTATCCACGGTGAAAGTCCCGGCGTTGATGGCCAGCACCTCGCCGCCATACTTTACGCCGCCGACTGTGGTCTGGGGTGACGCGGTCTCCTCGCCGGGCAATCGCGGCGAAACGAATCGAGTGGCCAGAATCACCGTCCCGTCGGCGGTGACGGACAGGTGCCGCACATGAGGACCGACATCCAGTGATGCCGACGTGGCGCCATTGGCAGGGTTGAGCTTGAGAATCCTGCCGGCGTCTTCGAGCGCAACGTAGGCGTTCGCTCCGGCTGGATCGAATACCACGCCATACGGGCGCGAGCCGCGCGGGAGATTCACGGTCTGCGAGACCGAGTAGTTCGAAGCGAGGATGGTGATTGTCGAGGAACCCGCATTAGCCACCCACACCCGTCCGTCCGGACCGATGGCGAGGGTGCGGGGCGCGCGGCCCACGTTTACTTCGGCCAGCCTGGCCCGAGTCACGGCGTCGAAGACCGCGACGCTGTCGTTGTCCGGGTTGACGACCCAGAGTCGGTCGTTGGCGCCAGAACGGTCTTCGTAAGCGATGCTGGACGAAGCGGTCGGCCGGGTTGCCGTCAGCGGCGCATAGACGGCCTGGCGGTAGCTACCGGTCACTTCGCGCCCGGTGTCGTCGTGCACGGTGACCGTGACGAGGTAACGGCCTGGATTGGAGAACGGGTGCGAGGTCGAAGGCGAGCTGGAGAAACTCGTGTCCGGCGAACCATCTCCAAAGTTCCAGCGAAATTGCGGGTTCAATCCGCCCGAGGCCTGGGCGGTCAGTGAGACGGTTGTGCCGGCGGGGACCGCAGCCCCAGCCAACGGCTGAACCGTCAACACATTGTTAATGGTCCAGGTGAAACTCGCGTTCACCGGCAACGTATTGCCGTCGGTCACCGTCACGGTCGGCGAAAAAACTCCGGCGACAGTCGGCGTGCCCGAAATCAGCCCGGAGGCCGGATTGATGGATAGGCCCGTCGGCAAGCCCGTGGCACTCCAGGTGAGCAAATCCCCATTTGGATCCGTGGCCTGCATTTGTTGGGTGACTGCGGCGCCGACGACAGTGGTCTTATCACCAGGGGCGGTTATCACCGGCTGTGCCGGAAGCGCAAACGCATTAAGCGTGAGGCTCCAGGTTTCGATGTCGTGATTATTGAAAAGGCCTCCGGTCGCGCCCGTGAATCCGAACCATGCTTGCCCACCGACCAGGGCGGGAAGGTCAATACTCGCCGTGAGCACAGGGCTGGCCGGGCGCTGCGATACAATTCCCTGGGCGGCATAAACCCGAAGTTCATTCGCGGGGCCGTCGTATTCAACCCAAACGGTGTGACTCTGCCCGTCTTCGAGATCCCAACCCGGTGTGAAGGTCGCCAGATGGGTCACCACATTGCCATTGCTCAGGATGCCGATGTGATTCGCATTTGGGTCGCCCGGCCCCTGGTAGTTGTCAATCTCAACGGCCACGCTTTTTCCGATGCCGTCATAGCCAAGACCACCACCGACAAGCCCCAGCGATGTAGCACCGTTCCCCTGGATCACAAACGTCAATCCGTCCGCGCCGTCGGCGCTGCCGTTAATGTTGAAAACCCACCGGGTGTTGATGGAGGAATTCGGCCCAATGGCGAGCGGGCTCGAAAGGAACGCGGATCCGACTTGATTCGCCAGATTCGGAGCCAGCCGCAGCACCCCTCCGATGATTGCGGCATTGCCGTTCAATGTCAGACTACTCGCACCGGTGAAACTCGGGAAATTCTGACTGAATGTCTGAGGCTGGATGGTCCAGGTAAAATCCTCGAAATCCGAGCTGTTGCCGTTGCTCAACGTGACGCGCACTGAAGAAGTGCCCGTCGCCGTCGGAGTGCCGGTGATCCGTCCGGTGGCTGGGTCGATGGAAAGTCCCGCCGGCAGGCCGGTGGCTGACCAGGTAAGGACACTGCCGGTGGGTCCGCTGCCGATCATCTGCAAGGAGACAGACTGGCCGACATACGATGCCTGGTTTCCCGGAGCCACGACGCTCACGGAAGTGGTCGCATCCACCAGAACGATCTTTGCCACGGAATGGACACCGGCCGCGTCCAGGCCGAAGAGCATCCAGTATCCCGGCGTCATGACGTTCAGGCTGGAGTGAGCCGTAATTTGATAGTTGCCGGAGGAGGTTTCGGTGAACGGGAGGGACAGGTAACGCAAGTCTGTGTTCACGCAGTGGGTGATGGCCGACATCTTGATGAAGGCAAACTTCCGCAAGCCAGGCGTGCCGGCAACGATGAATCTGGTTCCCACGCCAATCGATGGCGGCGCCGTGTTCAGCACCGGCCTGGCCGCAAGGCTCCCGTCGGGATTGAACAGATTGGGAGGGGTGTAAATTTGAGCGTCACGATGGTCGGCGGAGTTTCCGCCCAAACCGCCGCCTCCTGAAAGGATTCGGCCATCGGGCAATAGCAACGCAATCGAATGGTAATTGCGCGGAACCGACGCATCGGCCGCGACTCGCCACTGGCCGGTCGCCGGGTTCCAAATTTCCGGCGTGAAAATGGAACCGGTGTCGTTGAATTTGAGCCCGGAAGTGTTTCCGCCGATCACCATGACTTCGCCGTCGGGTAACAGGACCGCATTGGCGAATTGCCGCGCGAAAGTCATCGAAGCCGTCGAGGTCACGACCGGCGTGCCGCTGAGCACATCGACCGTGTAGGCCAGGGTGCTGCTGGTGCCGGTGGTGCCATCGCCGCTGGAACTGGCGGTGGTATTCGCGCCGCCACCCGCGACGAGTATTCTTCCTTCATTGTACATGACCCAGGACCCTTCCTTGGGATAATGGCTTCCGGGAACGGTGGTGCCGGTGTTGCTCATGGCCCCGCTGCCGTCCGGTTGCACCCAGTGCATCGTGTCCGTCGGACCGAAATGAATGAGCCGGCCATCCGGCGCCAGCAAGAGGAACGGATGCCAGATGTTGATGTAGCCGGGCTCGCTGGTGACCAGATTCCAGT
The DNA here is from genome assembly GCA_003218515.1 of Verrucomicrobiota bacterium. Lineage (GTDB taxonomy): Bacteria > Verrucomicrobiota > Verrucomicrobiia > Limisphaerales > AV2 > AV2. The sequence goes on from QHNT01000171.1 coordinate 10,573, forward strand.
TTATGCCGGTCAACCGGCTCCATCCGCTCGCGGCATCCCAGCGTTCCGCGGTGCCCGAACCGCCGCTGCCGCTCACCGTCCAAACCCGGCCGCTGGGCAGAGCGACACTGGTATTGTACCAGCGCGGATCGTTCATGTCCGGAGTCCTCGTCCAGGTGTTGTTTCTCCAATCGAACAGGCTCGAGCGCACGGTGGTGCTCCGCCCCCCGTTCACCAGGACACGCCCATCGGGCAACGTGACCAGCGCGCCGCAGAACATATCATGAGAGGGGTTATTGTATTCGACAAACTGGCCGGTGGCCGGATTCCAGGTGGCCGCATACGTGAACTCCGGGCCGGCAGGGAAAGTCGTGCGCTGGTTGGATGCGAAGGTCAGCACTCGACCATCGGGCAATGCCGCCGCGGAAACCGGAATGTGCGGAGTCCACGCGATCACGGCGCTCCAATCGCCAAGCGTGATCCGATCCACCGGTGCGGCGGCCTTCGTGATCCGCCGGGGGGCCGCCGGAAGGAGCGCCGCCGCTTCCGCCGCGAAGGTGTCTGCCTGCACATGAGGGTCGAGGTCAGCGCGTGCGACGGGCGGCAGACCTGTTAGCAGAACCATGCCGCTCAAGACGGCGACCGCGATCGGAGTGGTTTTGAGATGTCGAGTACGCATAGGTTTATTGGGTTTGGGAGAATTGATGAACCGGGTTGACCGTGGTAACCAACTGTTCGTCTGTGAGAGTCTTGAGAAAGGCGACGAGAGCCGCTTTGTCGTCCGCACTTAATCCAAGACCCGATTCAGGATGCTTGGCCAGGTTCGGATCGAGAGTTCGGGACCGGTGCAGCTTGCCGTTGTAATGCTCCACCACTTCTTCGAGGGTGGCGAACCGTCCGTCATGCATATACGGCGCCGTCAACGCC
>QHNT01000173.1 GCA_003218515.1 Verrucomicrobiota bacterium
GAACGCGGGCAGCGCGGCACACAAACCGGCGGAGAGCGCGAGGTTGGCCAGCTGGCGGCAGGGGTGTTTAGTTTTCATATTGGAATGTTGACCACGGGCGAATCAATCTGGATCGACGATTTGGCGCGGACCTGGGCCTTGGGAGTCATCTGCGTAGAGGAGAATACAATATCACCAGCCCGCGACAAGAGGGTTGTTTCTGAGGGAGGTTGACAGTTGAGTGTTGATTGTTGAGGGACGGAAAGCCAAGGGCAGTGGACTGTGGAACAGAGGGCGGAAGGCGGAAGGTTGATGGTTGAAAGCTGAAGGTTGATTGCGCAAAGGCGCAGGAATGGTAAATATGGCCTTGAAACCCAACGCCGGGACCCGACCAAATGAACGCGCCGCTTTCGAACTTCGCCCGATCCGGTCGGCGAGGGCGCCGACCGGTGCAGCCGAGGCGGCTGCGCTTCCCATCAGTAAACAGGTATGCGCAGAGAGAGTGTGCCTGGTTACGCAGAATTTATACACATTTAGCGCTGCTGTTCTGCTTCGCGGCCAGTGCCGATTTATACGTGTCACCCACCGGGTCGGATGCCAACCCCGGCTCCAAGTCGAAGCCTTTCGCCACGCTCGAACACGCTCGCGACATTGTCCGCGAGTTGAAACGCGCCGGCAAGGTTCACAAAGCCGGGCTCACCGTCTGGTTACGCGGCGGCGACTTTCTCCGGACCAACGCCCTCGAATTGACGGCCGCCGACTCGGGCACGCTCAACGGGCCCGTTGTCTGGCGCGCGTACGGCAACGAGCGCGTCCGGCTGCTTGGCGGGCGCGCGCTTACGGGATTTCAGCCGGTGTCGGATGCCGCAGTCCTGGCCCGGCTCGACGAAGCGGCCCACGGTCACGTCCTGCAGATGGACCTCCGCGCGCTCGGCATCACCAACTACGGCGAGATGAAGTCGCGCGGCTTCAGCCGGCCAACCACGCCCGCGCACTGTGAACTGTTCTTTGCCGGAGGACCGATGACGCTCGCGCGTTGGCCGAATGAAGGCGCGTGGGAGAAGCTCGCGGGCTTTCCTGCCGGCAGCGGGAAAGGGGACGATTTCGGCAGCGAGATCGGCGATCTTCCCGGCGGCTTTCTTTACTCCGGCGAGCGTCCCCGCCGCTGGCGCGACACGAGTGACCTGTGGGTCCACGGATTCTGGGCGTGGGACTGGGCCAACTCGTACGAGCGCGTCACGACGCTCGACCTGGATCGGCACTTCATCAAGACCGCGCCGCCGCACGGTCTCTACGGCTTCCGCGCCGGCCAACGGTTCTACTATCTCAATCTGCTGGAGGAACTCGACCAACCGGGCGAGTGGTTCCTCGAACGAAAGACGGGCATGCTCTACTTCTGGCCTCCGACCGAACCGGTGGGGCGAGACTCTGTCGAGCCCATTTCCAAGCGAAGCGCTCGCGCCCCGAGTCCGAGCCGGGACAAAGCGGGCTCGGCAGAGTCTCGCCCCACCACCGAAACCGTCCTCTCCCTCCTCGACCAACCGCTCATCAAACTGACCGACGCCAGCCACGTGACCATCCGCGGTCTCGTGCTCGAAGCCACGCGCGGCAGCGGTATCGAAATCAGCGGCGGCGCGGGCAATCGGATCATGGGTTGCCTCTTGCGCAACATCGGCAACCTGGGCGTCACCATCAACGGCGGCACGAACCACGGTGTCGTGAGCTGCGACGTGTTTGAGACCGGCGATGGCGGCGTGTCGCTGAGCGGGGGCGACCGGCAGACGCTCACGCCCGGTGGTCACTTCGTGGAGAATTGTCATTTCCAACGCCAGGGCCGCTGGTCCAGGTGCTACGTCCCGGCGGTGGGGATGAACGGGGTGGGTCTGCGCGCGTCGCACAACCTGATTCACGATCATCCCCACTGCGCGATTCTCTTCACCGGCAACGATCATCTCATCGAGTTCAACGACATCTACCACATCGCGCTGGAGACGGGCGACGTCGGCGCCATTTACACGGGGCGCGATTACTCGTTCCGTGGAAACCGGATTCGCCACAATTACATCCACGAGACCGGCGGCGTGGGCATGGGTTCGGTGGGCGTCTACATGGACGATTGCGTGAGCGGCACGGAAGTGTTCGGCAACGTGTTCCATAAGGTTCACCTGGCAATGTTCATCGGCGGCGGCCGCGACCATCGCGTGGAGAACAACCTCTTCGTGGACTGCGACCCGGCGGTGGACGCCGATGGCCGCGGCCTCGATCCGTCACCTGTCTGGCGCGACATGGTGGATACCTACATGCGCCGCCAACTCGCCGCCGTCCCCTCGGCGCTTTACCGCGAACGCTATCCCGCGCTGAAGTCGCTCGACGCCTACTACGGACCGCCCGGCGGCCCGGCGGTCGTTGGTGCGGCGTTCAAGGGCGTGCCACCCGAAGGCAACGTCATTGCGCGAAACGTCTGCGTCGGCAAATGGCTCGAGGTCGGTTGGCATGGCAAGCCCGAGATGTTCGAGGTGCGGGACAACTTCGTGACGACCGATCCGAAGCAAGTCGGCGTGGCGGCGGACGGTTTCCGGTTGCCGAAGGATTCGCCGGCGTGGAAGCTCGGCTTCCAGCCCATCCCATTCGACCAGATCGGCCCGCGGTAATCGACATAAGGCGTGCCAGGCGCCTTAGCGCCTCTTGATCGGGCTATGCCTCCAGACAGTCCCGCACGGCCTTCGCCAGTTTATGCGGCCCGTAGGGTTTTTGCAGAAAATTGGTGCCCTCTCGAAAAACAAAAACGGTTTCGCTGATCTCGGGACTGTAGCCGCCGGTGTAAATCACTCTGAGGGCCGGATTCGGGCAGCTCCGGTGGATTTGAATGTATTCCTTGCGTTCGGTGGCGTACGAATGGTAGAAATTCAGCGTCAAAGCCATTTCTCCGTAAAAGACGTCCGTTAGGTGAGTTCATCTTTTCCAAACCAAATTCGGGAGTCGTCAACCGGCGGCTGAGCTGGCTATGGCTCCTGCCTCATTCTTCGCGCTTCTTCGCACGAGGTTGAACCTGTTGGGGCTTCTGTTGGTTATTCCCGCGTTCGGACTGGTGCTGTATGGCAATCTGGAACAACGTCGCATTGAAAAGGCCCGCGTGCGGGAAGGGGTGGCTGCCATCTCTCAACTGGCGGCGGCCAATGAGGAGAACTTCATCAAGAACAGCCGCCAATTGCTCGCCACGCTCGCGCAATTTCCCTTTCTGGTTCTGGCGACGAACCGACCGTTCTGCGAAACTCATTTTTCCAACCTGCGCCTCCTGGCGCCGGATTACCTCGCCTTTGGTTTGATCGAAACGGACGGAACGCTGTTTTGCAGCGCGACGGTCACGAATGGTTCCGTGAATCTCGCTGATCGCTCCTTTTTTCAGCGGGTCATTCAGACGAAGCTGTTTTCCATCGGCGATTTTCAGGTGGATCAGGTGACGGGCCAGCCGGCGCTGAATTTTGGCTACCCGGTGCTCGACGAGCGGGGAACGCTCAAGCGGGTTCTGTTTGCTTCCTTGAAACTGTCCCTGTTGTCGGAGGCAGCCGGACACGTTGGTCTTCCTTCGGGCGGGACGCTGACTGTGGTTGACCGGCGCGGAAACGTTTTGGCCCGCTACCCCGAGGCGGAAAAATGGGTTGGCAAATCTCTGTCCGGGGTTCCCTTTGTGCAGAGGATTCTGTCGCAGCCGAAGGGAACCTTTGAACTGGCAGGGCTGGATGGGGTTCCGCGGTTGAACTCGATGACAGCGATTAGCGACGGCCAATCGCCCGCTCTGTTCGTCAGCGTGGGGATTCCGCTGAACGTTTCTTTCACTCAAGCCAATCAAGCCCTGGTTCGCAACACCATCGTGCTGGGCCTGGTGGCCGTTTTACTCCTGCTGGGGGCCCGGTTCTATGGCCAGCGATTCCTTTTGCGCCCGATCCACGCGCTGGTGGCGGCTGCCAACCGGTTGGCGGAAGGGGACCTGAGCGCCCGAACCGGCGGAATTCAGGGTGGCGCAGAGTTGGTTCAACTCGGCAGCGCTTTCGACGAAATGGCGGAGCGGTTGCAGCAACGCCAGACGCAAATCAAGCAGGCGGACGAACAGATCCGCCGGCTGAACGAGGATTTGGAACGCCGCGTCAAAGAGCGCACCGCGCAACTCGAAGCCGCCAACGCGGAGCTGGAAGCGTTCACTTATTCTGTTTCACACGACTTGCGCGCTCCACTGCGCCACATCGACGGCTTTGCCAACATGCTCGAAAAGCACGCCGCAGACGCTTTGGACGAAAAGGCCCGGCGATACTTGAACACGATTTCTGAGTCGGCCAAAAGAATGGGCACGCTCATCGATGACCTGCTGGTCTTCTCGCGTGTGGGCCGGATGGAGATGCGCAAGAAGACTGTGGATTTAGAAAAACTCATTCAGGAGACAATCCACGGCCTGGAACAGGACGTTCGACGCCGCAACATCGTTTGGAAAAACAGCCGCCTGCCAAAAGTCGAAGGCGATCCGGCCATGCTGCGCCAGGTGTTGGTCAACCTGCTGAGCAACGCCGTGAAGTACACACGCCCGCGCGACGCGGCCGAGATTGACACCGGCTGTTCCAGCGAGACGACCGAGGAGGCGGTGGTGTTCGTTCGCGACAACGGTGTCGGGTTTGACATGCGATATGCGAACAAACTGTTCGGTGTGTTCCAGCGCCTGCATCGCGCCGACGAATTTGAAGGCACCGGCATCGGCCTGGCGAACGTCCGGCGCATTGTTGCCCGGCACGGTGGCCGCGTCTGGGCCGAAAGCAAACCCGGCGAGGGCGCTACCTTTTATTTCTCCCTGCCCAAAGCAGCGCAAAAATAAAGGCGCTCGTATGCAAGTTCTTGATGTCTTGGCCCATGCTAACTGTCAGAAGTGCCACTCAACGTGCGTCCGTCCTCCTCCTCGTCCTCGAGGACGACGACGAGCGAAATTCCCGCGATCAGCGCCACATTTTTGTCCAGGCACTTACATCGGATTCCAGCGGAGCCCAGAGCGTGAAAAAAATTCCAAAAATTCAGTTGCTATTCCGCCAGAAAAGTCCATGTTTCGCCCACTGTTAGATAGCTTGTCCATCCCACGGCATGGAAAATCCTCAAGTGAACCTGGTTCAGTGATGATTTGAAACCCGGTAGTCGGGAACAGTCTGGTGAGAACAGCGTAAGTCGGACAGTAAAACATCACATGAGCACAAAACTGTTTGTTGGAAATCTTTCCTTCAACACCACGGAGAACGATCTGCAGGACGCCTTTGCGGCGCACGGCACGGTGGTCGAAACCAACCTGATGATGGACCGCATGAGCGGCCGTCCCCGGGGCTTCGGCTTCGTCACCATGAGCACGCCGGAAGAGGCACAGAAGGCCATCGAGGCCCTGAATGGGGCCGAGTTGGACGGCCGCGCCCTCACGGTCAACATCGCTCGCCCGCGCGAAGAGCGTTCGGGCGGAGGCGGCGGTCGTCGCGAATTCGGCGGCGGTCGTGGCGGTGGCCGCAGCCGCTACTAAGAGTCAGCGCGTTTTCATCCAGCGAGGTTCGGGCGGAAACTCGGCCTCGCTTTTTTCGTACATTATTCCCCTCACCCGGCCTGAAGGCCACCCTC
>QHNT01000174.1 GCA_003218515.1 Verrucomicrobiota bacterium
GTGTAATCCAGCTTCGCGGCGATCTGCTCGTAATCAATGCGTGTGTTCATACATCTTCAACTTCACTTTCTCTGCCCGCCTTCGGTTTTTCGTCGAGCAGGCAGTGAGCGCGGCGGCGAGCAGTTTCTCTCCGGCTCAAAGGCGGGGTAAGTGTCATACCCCATTCCTTCTTCTTCTTTACCACACCTTGCAGCTTGAAGTGGTGCCGTGGGGGCACCACTTGATCCCGTCTTTCGGGATACATTCCAGGGCGTATGCACGTTTTCATCGGCCTCTTCTTAACCCAGGACCGGGACAAAGATTGGGATTGTCGTTCACAATGTGGCCGCGGCTTTTGTGGCAGAGTCCGGCGCATGAATACTGAGCCGTTCACGCTCTTGACCATAGCTCTTCCGGCACAGTGCTTTTGTGCAATGCCTGCACGAAATGCTCCCGCCTCCGTGTCAGACTCCAGCCGTATGAGCGTCCGTTTCATCCTCGCCAGTATGGCCCGAATGCCACGCGCGTTTTGTGTAGTTACTACACAAAGCGCTTGGCTGGTTCGTGCAGACTTCCAGGCGTATGAACTGTGTCGGAGAACACGGCCATGTATTGTCCGGGATTCTGGACAAAGTGTCGCGCGCTTCCGGCCTATTGTTCGAACCATGAATACGAATAACACCAAATCGGCGTCACCTTGCGCCCGGGTGGGAGCAATCAACCGTGCACTTCGAGCTACGGTTTCTGTCATGAGACCAACGCTACCGGAGAATGCCCAATCGGGTTGTTCAGTTCTTGGAACAACCTGGCTGAGGGGACTGCGGTAAAAATGGAAGCGTATGTTTAGCGGCATTCCACAGAAGAACCGAGTGGCGGCCGAGTCGTATTTCGACGAGCACTTGTCCCATAACGATTATTACACCCAGGGCGAGAAACAGGCCGGTCATTGGATTGGCACCGCCGCCGAGAAGTTGGGTTTGCAGCAAGGCGAGGTCGTCACTCGCGAAGCGTTCCTGCGTCTGTGCGATAACCAGCACCCGGACACGTCAGAGCAACTGACGCCGCAACAGTTTCGGGCGCGGCGGATTTACTTCGACTTCGTTTGCTCGCCTCCCAAATCGGTTTCGATTCTGGCCGTCACGATGGGAGATAGGCGCATCATCGAGGCGCACAAGGAAGCCTCCGGCATCGCGCTACGGGAACTGGAACAGTTCGCCGCCGCTCGCATCCGCAAAGGCGGCATCGAGGACCGGGACCGCGTCACCGGCAACCTGGTCGGCGCCGCGTTCGTGCATACCACGTCACGCGCCCTCGACCCGCAGTTGCACACTCATTTTGTCCTGTTCAACGCCACTTGGGACAGCAAAGAGAACCGATGGAAGGCGCTCCAGACCGGCGATATGTTCGGCGCGCTCAACTACGGCACGGCGGTCTATCGCAACGAACTGGCCAGGCGGTTGCACCAGCTTGGTTACTCCACCCGGCGCACCGGCACGGCGTTCGAGATCGAGGGTGTCGAGCCTGAGTTGCTCGAACGGTTCTCGAAGCGGTCGCAGCAACGGGACATGGCCGTCAAAGCCCGGGAGCAAAAGCTCGGTCGCAAGCTCACCAAGCATGAGGTGTCCCACGTCGTCCACCAGTCCCGCCCCAAAAAGTTGAAGGGCGCTTCCGATGAACAGGTGCGCCGACAACAACTCGGTGAGATCGGCTTTTTCGAGAGGCGCACACTCCGCAAAGTGGTCGAGCGCGCCAACGGTCTGCCGGTCGTACCGGCGGAGACGGTCACAGATGCCGATGCCGTTCGGCACGGCCTGGATCACGTCTTCGAGCGCCGCTCGGTCGCGCCGCAGCATAGGATTCTTGAGACCGCGTTGGTCAAGGGCTGCGGACAGCTCGACCTGGAACAGCTAAAGGAAAGACTGGCCAATGATGACAGCCTTGTCCGGGTCGGCTCTGAGTTTTCCACGCGCGACATTCTCCGCCGGGAACTTTACCTGATCCGCAGCGTCAATGCCGGTATCGAGGGCGTCGCCCCCGTCGCCCGCCGTTACGAGCCTCCTGCCCGGCTCGGCCCGGACCAGCGCAAGGCGTTGGCGCACGTCATCACAAGCCCGGACCGATTCACCGGATTCCGTGGCTTGGCCGGTTCGGGCAAGAGCACCGTCCTCGTTGAACTGGGCCGGGTGCTCCACAGGGAAGGTTTTGAGCCGGTCTTCTGCGCGCCCACGGCTTCCGCGGCCGACACGCTCCGCAAGGACGGTCTGGACGCCGTGACGCTCCAACGGCTGTACGGCGACCTGAGCACACGGGCCAGGCTCTCGCCCCGCTCGGTCATCGTCCTGGATGAAGCCGGGGCCGTGGGGCTGGATGACATGGTGTGCCTCTTTGAACTGGCCCGGCTCCGGGATTGCCGCGTCATTCTCTCCGGCGACACCGGCCAGCACTCCTCCGTCACTCGCGGCGATGCCCTCCGCATTCTCGAGCAGTATTCGGGCTACCGTTTCAGCGAGTTGACAACCATTCGCCGCCAGAAGCCCGAAGCCTTCCGGCAGATCGTCGAACTGGCCGCCGCCAAACAGACCGACAAAGCCTTTGCGAAACTGCTCAAACTTGGGGCCGTTACCGAAACACTGACGGATGACGGCCAGCTCTATCAACGCGCCGCCGATGCGTATTTGTCGGCCACAAAGCAGAGCAAGTCGGCGCTCCTGGTCTCGCCCACCTGGTCGGAGATTGAGGCCGTGACCGAGAAGGTGCGCGAGACATTGAAAGCTGAGGGCGTGGTCAGTCAGGATGAGCACACGCTTTGCGTGTTTGATTCGCTCTCGTGGACAACGGCGCAAAAGAAAAACGCGAGCCAGTACGAACCGGACCAGCGCCTGCGCTTCGTCCGCCAGACCAAACACTTCGACCGGGGCGACACCGTGGAAGTCGTGGCCGTGGTCGAAAACGGCTTGCGTGTCTGCCGTCCCGATGGAATCGAAATTGATTTCATCCCCAGCAGCGCCGCTGCGTCGTTCGATGTGGGTGTGGCTCGCGAGTTGCACGTCGCCGCTGGTGATTGGCTACTCTTGCGAGCCAACTACGGTAAAGAGTTCGTTAATGGTGAGCGCGTCCAGGTGCGGGAGATCCAACACGGCCGCGTCGCCCTGGTGGACGGCCGCCAGCTCCCGGCCGGGTTCAATACCTTCACCCACGGCTACGCCGTCACCTCGCATTCGTCGCAAAGCAAGACCGTGGACGACGTGCTGCTGGTCGCCTCCTCGCGTTCGTTCGCCGCCGTCAACCGGGAACAGTTCTACGTTTCCATTTCCCGTGGCCGGGAACGCTGCCACGTCTTCACCGATGACGCCGATCTACTCGCTGGCCGCGTCACCGATTCGCACGAACGCAAGGCCGCAATCGAGCTGCAGGCCCTGCGCGATGACCTGGCCAAACTCGGCTTCGTTCGGAAAGAACGGCTGGAAGAAAAGTCCGTGTCGCCAGCGAAGGAAGATTTTCGGGCCGTGCGCTCGATGCGCGACAGGCACGTCATGCGGACAACCCGGCTCTCGCCCATTCAACGGCTCGCCCAGGTCGCTGAACAAGTCCGCCGCTGGATGGGCAAAGACCTCGAACCCAAAGAAGTTGTCGCCGAAAAAGTGAGCGAGAAGGTCACGCCAAGCGAGTCCGTCAAGCAGACGGAGAAGGTGCGCCGCTCACTGCGGGAGAAATTGCGCCAACGCATTGAACAGCACCGCCAACAATCACCGCGTCACTCTCGCGGCATCGGGCACTAAACCCTCAACTCAATCCACCTATGGACGAATTCAAAAACGACTGTTACAAACTGGCCACCAAGCATTGTCTCTGCATCGAGTTTGTCCTGGCAGAAGACCAGCGCCACGGATTCCACAACAGTCAACTGATCGACTACCGGCTGGAGCCAAACTCAACTGATGAAAAGGGTGCACCGCCTGAAAAACTTACCCTCGCTTTCGCCACGGCGGATGTGGCGATTCTCGGTTGGAGACTCTCCACCCTCTCCGATCACCTCCGCGACGGCGACCTGCTCGTCGTCCGCTCCCGCCCCAGCCGCTACGTCCACCTCGAACCCAAACGAACTTTCGTCGCCTCCATCTCCATCGCGCCGATTGCAAAGGAGTGAACCGAACTACGAGAGAGGGCCGCGACACGGATCATGAAGGGCTTGTCCGAAGCAATGACGAAGCGAAAGCTGCTCACCCCCCTTGTGACTGCGCGGAACGATTTCACCTGAATCGACTGTGCCGAAGCGATGGTTAATGCCTGTTAGCTTCGGTTGGGAGTTGGCGACGGGAGGCGGAGCAATTCCGAAGGAGGGAAGCAGGGGCCGGAGGAAGTAGCGGAGCGACCGAGCCAAGATCCAACGGAAGCGCGACGCGGCTGCGTTACCTCAAAGCCCGAACGAGCACGCGCGGAGTAGAGCGAGCAGCAGGGGCGTCGGGGTGCGGTCGCGGAACGAATCGCGTGTTGGTTCCGGCGGATTCTCGCTGGTTATCCATTGCATGCGCTTCACTCTGGGTGGTAGATGCGGATTTCAGCGTCCTGACCGTTGCGTTGCGGGACGGCGAGGTAGAACTCGTTTAACTCCGCAGAGAAAAAAGAAGTCCGAGCTCCGGCGCGAGTGGGAATTCTTTCGCGCATCTTGTAGTGATCGGCGTCGAGCTGTTCGATCACGTCGATAGATCCTTCTCCGCCGGATACATAGATGCGCTTGCGCTTTGCGTCGTAAAACAAATCATCGGTGTCGCGCACGATGACGAGGTCACTCACGACTTTTCCTGAAGTTGTGTCGAGCACCGCCAGCCGTGCAGGGTTGCGGCAACCAACGAACAGACGGCGGTTCCCTTCGTCGAGTGCCATCGGGAAGTTGGCTTGGAATGTTTCCATCGACCAAGTCGCCACGAGGTCTTTCTTTTGGCGGTCAATCACCGCAACCTGTTTCGCATCGGGCACGTTCACGAAAATGCGCGGGCCATTCGTTTCCAACTGAAATGATTCCGGGTGCGCGGGCAATTTAATGTCGGCGTGCCGCTGCCTGCCGCTGCCGTCGAGAACCACAAGTGCGCCACCGCCATAGCCAACATAGACGAGCTTGGTATTTCGGTCACGCCGCACGTTGTCGGCATCCTCAAGTCCGCGCAAGTTGTTCACCAATTGATATGTGATGCCATCGAACAGTTTGAACGTGCCGTCATCACCGTTGGCGACTCCGATTTGATTCGCTTCTGGCAGAAATACAGTACCAGTCGGTTTGTGCAGGCCGTTGATGCTCCTCAGCCGTTTGCCCGCTGCAAGGTCAATGACTTCCAGCGTATTATTGCCGAGCGCGGCGACGAACAGCCTCTTGCCCTCGACATCCGCAGCAAAGTGATCGAACCGCCCTTTGACATCCGCCAACGGAATCGTCTTGGTGAGCTTGAGCATGTCAGTCGCTTGTGCGTGGACAGCGGGTAGGCCGAGCCAGGCGACCAAGAAAATCAAGAGTGGCTTCATGGGATTGAACGTCAATTGCTGCCATAGCTGAAATCATCAAACAGCGTCACGCTATCGGCTTTGGTCCA
>QHNT01000175.1 GCA_003218515.1 Verrucomicrobiota bacterium
GGTCCAGGGAGTGATATTGGTGATTCCCACTATTAATTCCCAGGTCCCGGAATTGAAGTCGGCAATCGTATCGTCATTCGACCCTTCCAGGATGACCGTCTTGGGGTCACGGTCGGGGGCGTCGTTGGCCGATTCAATGGTCATGCCTGTGAGGCGAGTGATCCCCACTGACGGGGTAACCACAAGCCCTGAGGGCTTGGCGTCATTGGCGGAGTCACGGTTCAAATACTTTGCCTGGGTATTATCAACGGCATTCGCTACGCCCTCGGAGCCGGGGCTGTTGGAGGAGGACGCTATGACGGGATCACCGGGTTGTGTGACATCGCTTTGCGCGTAAGCGGTGCTGCTAACAACCGCCAACGCCAAGCAGACGAGCAGCCCCAAGATTTTGGAGGGGAGATTTTGCATAAGTGTAGAGACGGGTAGAGATGACTTCTGACTCAATTGCTCGGGAACGATGAAACGTTTATATCAGACCCTTCGCGGGGCGTCAATACAATTTATAGGGGAGTGAGCTGACCCTCGGCCAAACAGGAACTGAATCAACGACTTGAATCTGCAGCAACCGCCGGGGCCAAAGCTCCCTTTCGATCGACGGTGACTGCACGCGCGCCTGCTGGCACGTCCGTGATGATGGTCGAACCGCCCGGCCAACGGACCCACAGTTGTGTGGGCGGTTCGGGCGTTCCCAAAACCTGGATGGAACTGTCTTGCGACCAATAGCCGGAGCCAGCATGGACTTCGCGTGCCGGCCCAAAGTGTGGTCCGAATTTTAGCCGCATCATCGCGCCTGCGCCCGTCGGGTTGCCCGGCGGACCGGTCAGGCGCACGCGCAGTCCTGGTTTGGCGGTCACATTCTGGAACAACTTCGTGGCTGCGCCGTTTTGTGTAACGACCAGGTCAACACGCCCATCTTCATTGAAGTCGGCCAGCGCCGCGCCGCGTTGCTCGCCGAACACTTTCACCCCTGACTCGTGGCCAGGCACCGCCCTCAACTTTCCTGTTCCGTCGCCTTGCAACCACAGACCGAGGCCGGCGTCCAGGCGCGGCGTCTCCGGTTGGTTCGCAAAAAAGTTTTCGCTCAAAAAAATGTCCTCGTGACCGTCGCCATCAAAGTCTCCAACATTCACGCTGAATACCGGCGCTAACTGCGCTTCGCGCGGCAACGCTACTGCTTCGAACCGGTTGCCGCGATTGAAAAAAATCATCGAAGCCAGTGTGTTGATCTCCGTTTCGCGGACGCGCGTCTGCTGATCGCCCAAGACGCTGGAGATCGTGGCTTCGCTGAACGCCCGATGCGTGGGAAATCGCTCACGCAAAAACGGGAGGGCGACCGACAAGGCGGTGAGACTGCGCCGCGGCGCAACGGCTTTGGAAACGGGATCATATTCCGTTTCTATTATGTCAACCGTTCCGCGCCCGGCCAGGTCGCCATAATAGAGTTTCAAGGGTTGTTCCGGCGTGGCGCGATACGCGTTGTTCAATCCCCAGTTGCCCGCGATAATGTCCATCCTGCCGTCGCCGTCGATGTCCCCCGTGCTGACTCCATTCCACCAGCCGGTGTATTTGTCCAAGCCGAGTTCCGCCGTGGCTTCGCGCAGCTTGCCAGCCCGGTTTTTGAAAATCCGAATTGGGCCCCATTCGCAAGCCAGGATCAATTCGGGAAAGCCGTCGCCATCGAGATCGCTCCAGACCGCGCCGCTGACCAGGCCGATTTTTTCGAGCAGGCGGCTGTTCTCCGCATCCAACTGAAATCGCCTCCCGTCGCCGCGATAGACGCGCGAGGCGGCGGCCTCGGGGTAGCGGCCGGGAACGGCGCGTCCGCCGACGAACAAATCGAGGTTGCCGTCTCCATCCATGTCCGCCAACGCCAGCGGGCCAGTGCTCGATTCCTGTCCCGGCAGACTGTCGTTAATGGTTTTGACGGCCAGATCGTACTGCCGCACGCTGCTGCCAACGACCAGTCCGTCCTCATAACATGCCGAGCCGGCCAGGATCAGCGCCTGCCCATTGCTCCTTCGCCATCCCAAGACGGTCGTCTGATCTCTCGTGGCGAGCGCGTTGAATGGCGGCTCCGCGATTCGCGCAAACCCACCGCGCCCGTCGTTCCGATAAACCGCCAGTTGTCCGCCCTTGCCGCTGCCGACGATCAAATCCTCATGCCCGTCGCCGTCCAGGTCGAACCAGCTCACGCCAGGACCAAGTTGGCTCAGCTTCCTGGGCAGCAGCGGTTGCCGATCGAAATCATCATACGGCTCTTCCGTTTTTCCACTCCGCCACGTCACTTCGATGCTCATTTCGCGTTGGGCCTTGCCCACGGCAAACACGAGCAGAGGATCCGAGCCGGACATGTACCTTCCTCCGCAAATCACTTCCTGACTCTGAACGGGAACAGCGCCGTTCAACAATTTGATTTTAGATCCAATTCCTTGCGTGTTGGGCGGAAGTCCTTTCAAACGCACGGAGACGCGCGGGGCCGAAGTTTCGTTTCGATACATCCCCGCGACGCCACCCAGATTGTTCACGACAAAATCCATGTCACCGTCGCCGTCAAAATCGGCCATGGCAATCGCGTGGTGAACGCCGCGTTGATTGGTCCCCCAGGCCGCAGTGATGTCCTGAAATTTCAGATTGCCCAGGTTGTGAAACGCCACGATCGGCATGTCCAGGCGCGGATAAAGGCGCATATGCTGCATCAATTCTTCAGTGAACTCCTCGCGCGTCAGCGTTTGCTGGGTTCCCTTGACGAAGGCGGAGCCTTGTCCCGGACGCTGGCGCGACCGGATCAACGCTTCCGCGTCAGCGTCCTGCACGTCCTTGGCATGGCCGGCCGTGATCAACAGGTCCTCATAGCCGTCCAGGTCCACGTCGATAAATACCGGCTGCCAGGACCACTCCGAGGCTTCCAGGCCGCCGAAGTTGGCAATTTCCGCATAACAGCCGTCGCCCCGATTGAGAAAAAGCGTGTTGCGCATGATCTGCGGCCGGTTCTCGATTTCTCCGACCGGCAGAAGCATAGGAGTCTGAGCCGGCAGTTGCCTTTTCCTGAGCCGCAGGTCGCGGCTCAACATATCAACCACGAAGAAATCCAGGTTGCCATCGAGGTCAACGTCCGCGAAGTCCACCCCCATTGAACTGGCGCTGGTGTTGCGCAAGGCCAGTTTGGCGATCGCGCGAAAGTGTCCCTGGCCATCGTTGATCCAAATGCGATCCGGCGTCCAAAAGTCATTGCAAACGTAAAGATCAGGAAGGCCATCGTCGTTCATGTCTCTAAACGCCGCGCTCAACCCCCAGTCCAAAGGCGCGTTCGTCAATTTGCTCCCCGCCTCGTCCAGGAACATTCCATCCGTCCACGACGCTGGGGTAAAGCGGCCACGCCCGTCATTGAGCAACAGGACGTCAGGCTCGCCATACTCCATCAGTTGGCCGTTCATGAATAAGAGTCGATCTTTCAACAAGGGAGGAATCGTCAATTTGCCACGGACCAATTGGATGTCCACGTGTCCCCGGTCCCGGATATCATCCGTGCGGTTGTTGACGACATAGAGGTCCAGAGTTCCGTTTCCGTCCACATCCGCGAGCGCCATCGTCATGCTGCCGAACTTGCTGGCCGTTCCCGCCGCTTGAGTCATGTTGGCAAACTTCCCATGTCCGTCGTTCAAAAAGCAGATCACACCGCCGCCGCTGACGGCGACGAGCAGGTCCACGTAACCATCGCCGTTGATATCGGCGAAAACGGCGCCGCGACAACATTGGCCATCGCAGGACACGCCCGCCTCCCGGGTCACGTCCTTGAATTTCCAGTTTCCCAGGTTCTTGTAGAGCGCGTTTCGTCCATTCAGACTGCAGAAATAAACGTCCGGCAGGCCGTCATTGTCATAATCTCCGGCGGCAACTCCGGATCCGTTGTAGAGCACTCGATTGGCCGCGCCGGCTTTTTCGTACAGAGAATTGGTAAATGTGATTCCCGTCTGCTCAGGCGTGAGGAGTGTAAATCCATTTTTTCCTTCCTTGGGGACATCCAGCTCGGCCCACTTAAATGCTTTCTCCCCGTGCCATTCCGGTTCCTTGCCGCCCAGGAGACGCGCCTCCCAGAATTGGCAGAGGAGGACAAACCAGATGAAAACGGCTCTTCCCATTTAAATTCTTCGAGCGTGAAAATGGCCTGCTCGCAACATTCGGTCTTTTCGCTTCCGAAATCCTTCGGATAATCGCCTGCTCGGACCTTTTCTGCCAGATTTATGGTGGTTCATCTTCCGGGGCTGCTTGACACCACGACCCGCCGCCGGTTGATTCCCTCTCCCCACGACGGAGGAGTGGGGAGAGGGTAAGAGAGAGGGGATTCCAATTAGCCGCGCCAATTCGATGGAAGGTGCCCTCTCCCAGGAGGGTTGACGGGCAACCGGCAGAAATTTTTTCTCAACCGGTGCCATCTTCAACGCCGTCTTTTCAAAATCTGACGCAACCTTTTGACATTCCCCGCACGCGCAGGCAAAGTTAGCTCATTGTGAGAGTTACCCGATTGATTCCGTTACTCGCAGCCGGTGTGAGTTTTGCGTCCAGCGTATTGGCGCAAATGTCCGGCCTGGCACAACGCGTGGCGAACACGACCTTGCAGATGCCACCGTCAGCGCCGGTTTACGGTTTTCAAACCACTGACACGTTCGGAACGAGACCGGGAACAGCGCCGGTAGCCCTGGTCACTCCTCCTGGAGAAACGACTCGTCTTTTTCTCGTGGACAAACCGGGCGGGGTTTTTGTCTGCACTAATCTGGATGGATTGAATCCGGCCTGGAATTTTTTCCTCAACATCTCTGGTCGAGTCTTGACTGGAGACGCCAGTGATGAACGCGGTTTGTTGGGAATGGCCTTTCACCCAGGCTACGCAACGAACCGCTCCTTCTTCGTTTTTTATTCGACTCTCTCAACGACACCCGGCCTCGCCACTAACAAATTGCACGAGCGCCTTTCCCGTTTTCAAACGATGGCGGACAACTCAGACCAAGCCGACCCAAACTCTGAAGTCGTTCTCATCAATCAATACGACCGGGCCGACAATCACAACGGCGGCGACCTCCACTTTGGCCCGGACGGCTACCTCTACGTGTCGGTCGGTGACGGCGGGCAACAGAAGGACACCCTGGGCAACGCCCAACACATCGACAAGGATTTCTTTTCCGGCATTCTACGGATTGACGTGGACAAGCTCCCGGCCAACCTGGAACCCAACCCGCACCCCTCCGTGATCACCAACGCATCGGGACTGGCCAATTACTCTGTGCCGGCGGACAATCCGTTCGTTGGGGCTGCCACTTTTAATGGGCTGGCCATGGATCCGGCGAAGCTCCGCGCCGAGTTTTGGGCTGTGGGACTGCGGAATCCGTGGCGGTTTTCCTTTGATCCTGCGACCGGCCGATTGTACTGCGGCGACGTCGGCCAGGATACTTACGAGGAGGTGGACATCATCGTCAAAGGCGGCAATTACGGCTGGAGCTATCGCGAGGGACTTCACCCCGGTCCGCGCACGCCGCCGTCGGGAATCACTTTCATCGACCCTATCCTGGAGTATCGCCACGGCAGCGCAATTAACCAAGGCTACTCTGTCACTGGCGGCGTGGTATATCGCGGCAGCCGCATCGCGCAACTGTTCGGCGCCTACGTTTTCGCCGATTACGTGAGCGGTAACATTTGGGCGCTGCGCGACGACGGCACCAACACCGTTTCCTTCCAATTGCTCGCCAACGACAGAAACATTTCTGCGTTCGCAATTGACCCGGTAAACGGGGACGTGCTCATGACCGACCACGTCGAAGGGACAATTAAACGATTGGATTACAACACGACACAGACAGGCACGCCAGTGCCCCCGACGCTGGCCGACACAGGCGCATTTTCCGATTTAACCTCGCTCACGCCCAATCCGGGCATCGTGCCTTACGACATCAACGTGCCGTTCTGGTCGGACCAGGCAGAGAAAACGCGCTGGTTCTCGGCGCCGAACACCAATCTGACTATTGGCTTCGATCCGAACAATAGATGGTCGTTTCCCACGGGCACGGTTTGGATCAAACACTTTGCACTCGAACTGACCAATGGCGTGCCTGAATCGCAAAAACGATTGGAGACCCGCTTCATCGTGCGCAACGCCGCCGGCGTTTACGGCGTGACGTATCGCTGGGGCGATTCCGCCACCAACGCCACGCTCGTGCCGGCGGAAGGCATGGACGAACCGTTCGTGATATACGACGGCGGGACGGTGCGAACGCAAGTCTGGCATTATCCCAGCCGCACGGAATGTCTGTCGTGCCACACCGCGGTCGGCGGCTGGGCGCTCGGCTTCAACACGCCCCAAATGAACCGCGAGGTGGATTACGGCCAAGGGCCGGAAAACCAGATCGCCGCGCTCAGCCGGGTCGGCTATTTCTCCTCTCCAGTCACCAACCTCAACACGCTCCGCGCGCTCGCGCATCCCACGGACACCAAGTGCAGCGTCGAGTATCGCGTTCACTCCTATTTGACCGCCAATTGCGTCCAATGCCATCAACCCGGCGGCACTGCGCTCGGCTACTGGGACGCGCGCATCACCACGCCAATGTCACTGGCCGGCATCATCAACGGCGCATTGGACAACAACCGCGGCGACACCAACAACCGCGTCGTCGCGTCGGGGTCGATCGATCATTCCGTGCTCCTGTCGCGCATCGCAACGCGCGGCAGCGGCCAAATGCCGCCGGTTGACAGCACGATCCTCGACACCGATGCCATCAACCTTTTGAGCGCTTGGATCACGAATGATTTGCCGAACGCCCAAAGTTTCGCCGACTGGCAATTCGCTCACTTCGGTTCCACGAACGCGCCGAATGCCGCGCCGGACGCCGACCCCGACAACGACGGCGCGAAAAACCTGCTGGAATACCTCACCGGCACCGACCCGCTCGTCGGCGCGGACGCCTGGAAAATCAACGTGCGGCCAGCCGGCAACACGGTGGAAATTTCCTTCCCGCAGATCGCCAACCGAGGCTTCCAGGTGGAATCGGCGCCAAGCATGACCTCACCGATTTCCTGGCAACCGCTGGATGTACCGGCCAATCGCCCGCTCTTCTCGCCGACGAATTTTACCGCCGTCGTCACCGATACCATCACGAACACGCCGTTCAAGTTTTATCGGGTGCGCGTGTTCGAGCCGTAAGAAACTTGCGACTCGACATTCCTCGGGCCGCGCTTTGAAATCCGGCGCATGGCAAAAACTGCTTCCACCATGCTTCCCCTTGGCACGGTGGCGCCGGACTTCCGATTGCCGGACACGAGCGGCAATATCGTTTCGCGGGACGACTTCAAAGGGGCGTCCGCGTTGCTGGTGATTTTCATGTGCAACCACTGCCCCTACGTGAAGCACATCCGGCACGAACTGGCGGACGTGGCCGATGAATATCAGAAACGCAGCGTCGCCGTCGTCGGTATCAACTCGAACGACGTCGTGCATTATCCCGAGGACAGTCCGGTGAAAATGGCCGAAGAGATCAAGAACATCGGTTACACATTCCCCTACCTCTACGACAAAGCGCAGACCGTGGCCAAGGCCTATCGCGCCGCCTGTACGCCGGACCTTTACCTCTTCGACAAGCAACGCCGCCTTGTCTATCGCGGCCAGTTCGACGACAGCCGACCGGGCAACGGCATCCCGGTGACCGGACAAGACGTGCGTGAGGCGCTCGACGCTGTGCTGTCGGGCAAGCCCGTTTCGCCCAACCAAAAACCGAGCATCGGCTGCAACATCAAATGGAAACCGGGCAACGAACCGGAGCATTTTAAGTAAATCCGACTCCGTCGGGCCCTGACCTCAGTCGCGTTTCAATCCGAGCGGCGCCGGGATTCGCGGGCAAATTCGCGCGGCGCTCACTGAACTGATTCCTGCCAAAAAGCCGGCGGCCATTGGCGTCGGCTTCGGTGGTCCCGTGGATTGGAAGACGGGACAGATCTGCCGCTCGCACCAGATTGAAGGTTGGGCCGATTTCAGACTCGGCGACTGGCTGCAAACCCTAAGCCGTTTGCCGGTGCGCGTGGATAACGACGCGAACTCGGGGACGCTGGGTGAAGCGCTGCACGGCGCGGGCGTCGGGTTCAATCCGGTCTTTTACATCACGCTTGGCAGCGGCGTCGGCGGCGGGCTGGTCGTGAACGGGCAAATTTATCACGGCGCAAAACCGGGCGAAGCGGAGATTGGCCACGTCCGCCTTGATCGGAGTGGAACAATTGTCGAATCGCGCTGCTCGGGCTGGGCCGTGGATGCCAAAATCCGCCGACTC
Source organism: Verrucomicrobiota bacterium (assembly GCA_003218515.1). Lineage (GTDB taxonomy): Bacteria > Verrucomicrobiota > Verrucomicrobiia > Limisphaerales > AV2 > AV2. The sequence goes on from QHNT01000175.1 coordinate 8,307, forward strand.
AAAACGACCGAGCCGGACAGTCTGCTCGTCAAACTCATCGGCGACTCGACTGGCGGCGAGGCCAGGTTTCTCGCACTGGCGCTGGAAAAAGACGACACCGAGGCGAAACGGATTCTAAACGAGACTGCGGAAGACCTCGCATTCGGCCTGTCGCACGTCGTTCATCTTTTTCATCCGGAAGTCATCCTGCTCGGAGGGGGACTGTCGCTGATTGGCGAATCGCTGCGCGCCGCGGTCGAGGAGGCGCTGCGCGGCTTCACGATGGCGGCCTTTGCGCCCGGCCCGCAGGTACGCCCTGCCGGCCTGGGTGAGGATGCGGTGCCTGTCGGCGCGCTGGAACTGGCCCGCGCCGTCGCGGCGACCGCCTGAAGCGGACCACTCTGCCAGGCGCGAGCACCGAGATCCAATTCGGCGCGGTTATCCGACGAGCAGCAAGTCAGCCGAAGACGACGCAAATAACGCGGAGAAAGGCGGCCTTCCTTGAACCAACCCACCCCTGACGCCGCTCGCGCCGGAGATTGTGGAAACAGGACGTTCGTTTCCAGAATTGCGCTGACAACGACGCCGCTTCGAAGCATCATGGGGGCGCATGCACCAATGGATCGCCGATTATCTGATGGCCCAGAAGGCCGCGCACGATTCCATTCCAATCGACGCGGTCGCGCAATTGATCGGGAAATTTCGGCGGGCGCTCGAGGAGGACCGGCAGATTTTCGTTTTCGGCAATGGCGGCAGCGCAGCCAACGCGTCACATTTCGCCACCGACCTCGGCAAGGGATCATCCGACAAACTCGGCCGCCGTTTCCGCGTCGTGTCGCTAAACGACAACGTGAGCTGGATGACCGCGCTGGGCAATGACTACGCCTATGAAGAGGTGTTCGTCCGTCAATTGATGAATTATGGCCGAGCCGGCGACCTGGTAATGGCCCTGAGCGTGAGCGGCGATTCGCCCAACCTGGTGAAGGCCCTCGAGTGGGCCAAGCAGAACGGCCTGAACACGGTTGCGCTCGTGGGGGGCAAGCGCGGCCGGCTGGCGGAGATCGCGGACCAAACCATCGTCATCAACGATGCCCATTACGGCCGTGTCGAGGACGCGCACATGGGCATTTGCCACATGGTTTGTTACGCGTTCATGGAGAAGCCGGAGCTGGGGAAATTTTAACCGCGGGTGAACGTGGCCCGGCTGGGCCGCGACGAATGGAGTGGACTTTGAATTCATTTTCTGCTAGGGGTTTCGACCGGGCATCAGTTATGAGGTGAATACTGAATTGCGAGTTGGCGGTCGCTGGCATTCCAGATCGCCGGACGGACCCAAGGGGTCTGACAATTATCAATGACCGATTAGGGATTATCAGTCATCTGTTTCGAGCTCGATCTGCAGGGTGAATCGAACAACCAAACAGCGTCATCAAAGAAGGAATCATTTCGCCTTAGGCGCACACTAGTACCAGAAAAGGGAGTCGAAATATGAAAAGAACAATTCCATTTGCTTTAGTCATGGCCGCGCTGCTCCGCTCGCCATTTGCGTCTGCCGCCGTGGTCACCACTACCGACGACAGTGGCCCGGGCTCGCTGCGCGAGGCGATTGCCACCGCCGCGCCGGGCGAGACCGTGACCTTCGCCGTCAGCGGCGTGATTGCGTTGAGCAGCGGTGAGCTAGTGATCACGACAAACCTGACCATCGCGGGGCCGG
>QHNT01000176.1 GCA_003218515.1 Verrucomicrobiota bacterium
CCCACACCGAAAAAGATCGACAAGGCCTCGGGGTTGTAATGCCGGGCAATCGAGCTGTCCGTCAGCCCAAGACCACGCAGCGCAAACCAGATAACTTGATGCAGCAGTTCTTCGCGGTTCACCTTGTAATCGATCACCGGCTTCCTTGGCAGATGATTGATCGCAATCATGGCGGCGAGGTGATGCGCGAAACGCACGCGGTTTTCCCGGCTGATTGCGCACTCGACAGTGTCACCGGCTGCCTCGGCCGCAGCCAGGCAGGCTTGGACCTTGTTGAAGCAGCATGAGAACCGGTTCTCATACAACACACGGGTGAACTCACCGTCCTCGAGGCAACTGTTCAAAATCATCCGATGCTTGGTCTCCCACGAAATCGTGTCCCCGGGTTTGCCCATCACGATCGTGCGAAGGAGATAATAAACGATGTGCACCAGTGTGGACGTGGATGGGTCAAGGGCGGCCAGTTTTTCCAATCCGCTGTCTTTGTCCTTGCAACCGGTATTTTGTATCTCCGCGTAGAGCGATTCTTTGCTGGGAAAATGTTTATAGATAAGCGCTTCGGAAACACCCGCGGCATCGGCCAGTTCGCGGGTCGTCGTGTTGGCGAACCCTTTTCGGGCGAACAGCGGCAAGGCTGCCGTCACGATGGCCTCGCGCCGTTCTTCCGCACTCAATCTTTGGTCAACCACGTCCGTAAGTTAGTGATTACTCACCGGTTGTCAAATTGGATTCGCAACTTTGTGGCCGCTGGGTGACAGGTGTCCATCGGGGGATGCACCCCACTGCCATTAAGCCCGGCAGCGAGACCGCACTTGCAGGCGCCTAATCTTAATCTTAAATCTCCGTGTTCTCGTACTACAACTAGAGCCGCCCGGCCAAATACTCCTTGAGCGCGACTGCGTTGTTGTGTTCCGTATCGTGCGCGGCAAAAAGCAAGGTCACCTTGCCGCGCCGTGCTGCCTCTAAAAGCGGCTGCACGGCTTCGGGCTTTTCCTCGAGCTCGGCGAAGTAAAGACGCTGAAACGCGTCCCACCTGGAGGCATTGTGATTAAACCACTTGCGCAACTTGTCACTGGGAGCGACATCCTTCAACCATCCCTCCAACTCCAACGACGCCTTCTTTACGCCGCGCGGCCAGAGACGGTCCACCAGGAAGCGCGTCCCGTCGCTGGTTGCCGGCGGTTTGTAAACTCGCTTGACTTGAATCATGCGAAAAATTTAAGTCCAGGTTCGACATTGGCAAACCCGTGAATTGCAAAACCAGGCCGCGCTGAAGCTCCTGGAGGATGAATCGCTTGAGGTCGCTGACGCTTGTTTTTGCCGGCCTCGCGGCCTGCAAACAAGCAATTTTCGATGAGCGGCGAAATGGACTTTCCTCTCTTCTACCGGAAGAAAATCGTCCGGACACTGCTGGTCGCCAGTTGCGCTGCCTTCCCCGGTTTCCATACCAGCGGCGAGCGCATTAATCAGGAGGGCCGCATCCTTGGCCCGGCGCCGGCAGTAACGAACTCCATTCTGTTCAACACGCCCGCGGCAGACGCGGTCGTCTCGGCGATGCAGATTCTCCCGCTCGACAATCCGTGGAACGAGGACATTTCGCGCCGGCCGGCGCTGACCAATTCCGACGTGATGATTCAGCAGATCATGTCCGACCTGCTCTCGACGCGGCGAACGCTCCGCGCGTTCTACGAAATGAATTTTGTGCTGGTGCCGGACGATCAACCGCTCGTGCCCATCAACTTTTTCAACTACGCGGACGAATCCGATCCGGGTCCGTATCCGATTCCGTTGAATTTGCCGATAGAAACGTGGCCGCACGAAACAGGCCCGCTGACACTTCAACAATGGCAACAGGACATCAATAACGACGGCGGCGATCGTCACGCCGTCATCGTGCAACCGGGCAACGGGTTCATCTGGGAGACGTGGTTGACGAAACTCGTCGGGACAAATTGGGAGGCGTCGAACGGGGCGAAGTTTGATTTGAACAGCGACGCGTTGCGGCCCGCGGCGTGGACTTCCGGCGACGCCGCGGGTTTGCCGATGTTTCCCGCGCTGGTGCGTTACGATGAGTGCGAGCGGGGCTTGGTGGAGCACGCGCTGCGGCTGGTGGTGAAACACACGCGCGCCGATTTCATTTACCCGGCGCGCCATTACGCGTCCGTCCCTTACACCACGAACGCAAATGTTCCGGCGATGGGCCAGCGGCTGCGGTTGAAGTCAAGCTTCGCCGTTCCCGACAACTGGACCGTGCAGGAAAAGGCGGTGTTGCGGGCGTTCAAAAAATATGGGGCGCTCGTTGCCGACAACGGAAATTTCTTCTCCATTTCTGTCACGCCGGACGACCGCTGGCCAGGCGGCGCGTTCGACCATCTCTCCACAATTTCCATCACGAACTTTGAAGTGGTTCAAACGACCGGTCCGATCGAAGGTCCGCGCTCGCCGAACCCGCCGGTTGCGAACGCCGGGCCGGACCAGACCGTCGCTCTTGGAACCACGGCGGATCTGCGAGGCTTCGTCAGCTTCAATCCCACCAACCCGCCGCCGACAGTCTCGTGGCAGTTTTATTCCGGACCGGGAACGGTGACTTTTGGCGATGCGACGAAAACGAACACCACAGCGATGTTCAGCGCGCCGGGCGCTTACACGCTGCTCTTGAGTGCGGACGACGGACTCCATGCGGTCGCCTATGACGCCGTCGTGGTCACCATCATTCCCTCTATTATCCTGCGAATCGTCCTCAGCGGGCAAAACGTTCAGATCGATTGGATCGGCGGCAATCCCCTTTTCACACTGGAAGCCACCGATACTTTGCCAACGGCCCAATGGAACACCGTGCAGAGAACGAATTCGTACGGCGTTCTCCTGCCGATCACGGGCAGCGCCGGCTTCTACAGGGTCGCGGGACGGTAGCCTCCTGCGGGCCATTCGCGTTGTTCTCCGCATCGCGGGGTGGGCGGTTCAAGGTCTGCGAAAGCCCTCGAGCGTTTTCGTAAATTGTGTGGCGGCCGCTATTAGTTAGCCGCAAAAGAACGCAGAAGATCGCAAAGATGTCTGTTTCCTTGTGTTCTTTGCGTTCTTTTCGGCTACAGTTCTATCAATTTGCTAGGGCAACCCCTTGTCGTTGAGCATCTGAGGCGGCGGCGGGAAAAAACGGGTGTAGTACCGCGCTGAACGGTAATACGTCAATTGCGCAGTGCGCCACGCGTTCAACTGCGAACTCAGCAACTCGGCAATTTCGGATTGTGATTCCACCAAATTATTTTCCTCGGTGACGTCCCGCGCAAGATCGTACAGATAGCGGTCACCTTTGCCATTGTCTTCGAAATATTTCCAGTGGCCGGCGGCCAGGAGTCCGTCAGCATTGACCAGGCCGTCAACATGGAAATAGATGCAGCGGCGCTCCAGTGGCGGCCGGGTTGGCGAGAGCACATCGATACCCTGGAAGTTCGGATGCGGTCGCAACCCCAACCGCGCCAGGACCGTCGGCACCACGTCAACCAGAGACGTTGGATAATCTTCCGTTCGGGGTTCAAAGTAATTTTTCCCGCACATGATCAGGCCAGTGTGCGCGGACGGGTCATAGGGCAGATTGGCATGAGACGGCAGATCATTTTCATAGAACGATTCGCCATGATCACCGAAAACCACAAAGATGGTGTCGTCCGCGCCGGACCGGTGAAGAAAATCAATCATTTGCCCGATCAGGATGTCGATCCCATGAATGGCGTTCAAATAGCTGTTCCGAACCTGTTCTTTGATCGCTCGGGGGTATTCGTTGAAAGTGGAGCCGGCGGGAACGCCCGCTGGCTGAAACCAATTGGCGTCGTTGATCGAAGATTTATAAGGAAAATGCGAATCGCTCAGACTGACGGTGATAAAAAACGGCCGTTTCTCCTTGATCCTGCTGTCCATCCACGCGATCGCACTCTCCGTCGTGAGGCGGTCGGGAACAATGCGGACTGTGACACGGTCGCCACGAACCAGCTCCGGGTGGACCAGCACTTCCTGTCGTTTCCGGGAGGTCGCATCGATCATGAGATCAAGCGCCGGCGTGATGAGAAAGTTGTCCATGCCGCACCAGGATTCGATATCCGAGGCGATATACGCCGTGGCATACCCGTAAGGTTTCAGTACGTCATAAATCAAGGTTTTTGGCCATGGATCATCGGCCTTGTAGGCCACCAGCAAATCCTTGCGCAATGGATAAAGAGACGACGGTATGCTGGGGTTGGAAAGACTGGTGTGCGTGGCGGCGGAGTAACCCTTCGTGAACCAAGCCCCTTTCCGTGCCAACCGGTTGAGATTGGGAACGACTTCATTTCCTTGCCTCACCTGACCGATCAAGTCACCCCGGAACGATTCAATCTGAAAAAAGACGATATTGGGCTTTTGCGCCATGGCGGTTGATGGCTGCGAAAATGCGACCGAACGTGGAGTCAATCCACTTTCCTCGAGCAAGGTGTTTTCATATTTTGACTGCCGGTAAAAATCATAGCAGCTCAAACTGAAGTTCAGCAGCGGATCCAGCTTGAAAGAAAGATGGTTGACGATTCTAACCCTGAATGCCTTGGCTTCCGCTTTGTTTATCATCACCAGGCAGAGGGTAATGCCTACGAAAAGCACCAGCCAGCCATAGAAGAATTGCCGCCCAAACCGGGGGCTGCCCAACAGGTTCAACTGCGTCGCGGTGCGGAATGTCCTGTAAAACACCCATGCCGTGCTGACCGGCAAAAAAATCAGCAACGCAACCAACATCCAACGTTGGGATTCCACCATGTGCTCAAAAAGACCATGTGACATGTTTACACAGGCGAAGCGCAGCAGCGAAAGGTTCAGATAGCAACCCAAGGCATAACGCATCACCAGACTCACGACTACTATATTCCAAACGAGCGAAACGAGGACGGCCGCCAGTATCTTGCCGGCCAGACCTGTCAGTGGATTTACTTTTCTTTCCAGCCAAGCCACCAGGCGCGAAAACCGTTCCGCGGCGAAGAGCAGAGAAATCCAGAAAAAGGCCAGGAAAGTGAACGAATAAAATGCGGCCAGAAAAAAGCCGTTCCGGCTGACGCGCTGCCAATCCCACAAACTGCAGCCAAGCTCCCCTGCAAACAAAAAAAACAATGCTGCAAACCCCGGCAGCCTCTCCCGACCGGGTCCTTTGTCAATCAACTCATCGTCTTTCCGACCGCTCAAGCTTCGTATTCTTGATCTAAAACTGGCCACAAGCGACATGAGGTTTCGACCGCGAAATTATCCGGTGGGGATGGTCGCCGTTCAGGTTGAGGGGGTTGCTGTCAAAAACCCATGTTCGCCAGCTCGGTTTGCAGTTTTGTCTGGAACGCCTGCAAATCAGCCGCTGACGGTTTGTAGCCCTGCTGTTTCGGAGCCAGTCCGAGGCGGCCAAACTGGTCCAAAGACCAGGCCGCGGAATTGCCGTCGCTGAAAGTCACTTTGCCGCTCACCAAAGCGCCGGGCCGTGTGACCTGGTCCACCGTCACATTGACTTTGCCGACACCAGGCGGTGGCAGTTCTTCCGGCATTTCACCGGCCGCGTCGGGTTCCAAACCTTCCACCGGAGCACTTGTGCCGCCGACCGTTTGCCTCGCCCGCAGCTCGATTGGCTTGGTCGGCTCCACGTCCTTCGGCATGAGCTTCAGGTCGTCCACCAGCAGGCGCACTTCCATGTAAGT
>QHNT01000177.1 GCA_003218515.1 Verrucomicrobiota bacterium
CATTGAGCGTGCCGTTGTTGTTGAACGCCGGGCCAATGGCGGTGCTGCCCGTGCCTCCGCTCTTCTGGAAGCTGCCCGCGTTGTTGATCGTCGCCGGACCCCCGAGGTTGCTCAGGAAGCTGGTGTCTCCCGCCACATCAAACGTCCCTGTGTTGTTGAACGTAGCCCCTTGCCCGCTCCACAAATCGCCCCCGCTCAAACTCGTCGTCCCGGCGTTGTTGATCGTTCGCTGCGCAAATCCCTTGGTGTTGGGCCCGCTCAATACCAGGCTTCCACCGCCCGGAATCACCGTCGTCCCGCTCCCGTTCATGCTCCCGCCCGTCCAATTCAGCGTCCCGCTCACCGTCAACACCCCGCTCCCGCTCAAAGTTCCATTGGAGAAATCAACGCTGCCGACTGTAGTGTCCCCATCGACCGTGACGGTTACACCCAGCGCCAGAATCGCCTTGTCGGCCGGTCCTGGAACCTGACTGGGGTTCCAGTTCGCGGCGGTATTCCAGTCGCCGCCGGCTGGATTGATCCAGGTGATGTCCGTTGCGCGCAAGGAGAGCGAACTCGCAAGGAAGGTGCAGAGCGCCACCGGCCAGCAAATCAAATGAGGAGTCGGTTTCATGGTTCTATCCTGCTGAAGTTTCGCTTCGATTAAGAATCGCCTTTGAAGGGGGCATGCCATAGCGGTTAGCTTGTGGCAGGAGGGGCGGTTTTTACAAAATAATTTGATAATTTTTTCGGCCGCAGTGAGTCCAGTTTTCAGTCTTTCGCCAGAAGCGACTCGGCAACTGCGACTGGGCGCAAACAGTGCGCCGATCATGGCTTCATCAAGCGATAGAAGGTTCCCCCCAGAGAGAGAGTGAGCGTGACACCTTTGATTGTGCCGTTATCGCCTGGCGCCTGGACAACCTCGCTCCAGACTGGTATTCCCAGACTGGCACTTTGCCGCAACACAAACCCTGTGGAAGGCGACGGCCAGGAGACGATGACGCTGTTGCCGGACAGTTGAATGAATAATGTCGGCGCCAGACCGGTGGTGGAGGGCACAACGATACCGGACCAGAAGCCACCTTCCAGAGTGTAGTTGCCGCCGCTCAGCGTCCCGGCGTCCGGCTGACCGATCGTACCGCTGAGGGTATAATTGCCGCCACTGCTTACGCCCCCGCCGCCGTCAATGGTGAACCAGTCAAGGAAGTAACTTTGAGCGTGGGCGCAAGTGGCGCCGAGCAATAACGTGGCCACCACGCCCAGGAGCGCGGACTTCAGCCCGCTTCGGGTCTCGGACAGCTTTTGAGATTTCGCGCTTGGGGCTTCGTTCGGATTCCGGATTTCGGACTTTGGGTTTTTCATTGTGCGCCTCCGTTGAGTTGCTGGTTGAGCCATCGTTCCAACTTCTCCAACCGTTCTTTCAACGCCGCGTTCTCCGCGTCTCTGCGTTTTAATTCCTCCATCAGCTTTTGGTTCAATCCCTGAATGGCCGCCAGCGCCACGCCGCTCGCGTCAACGGTCGCGATGGAGGTGCAGTCGCTGCCTAGGCCGAAGTTCGCATGAAAATCCTGGGCCACGGGCCCGAGATGTTCGCTCGACGGATCGCTCTTGTAATTCCACTTGGTGATCGGCAGCGCCGCCACTTTGGCCAAAATGGCTTTGGTATCCACGGGCCGAAAGTTTTCTTTTAGATTTCTGTCTGACGAGTTGATCCAACTGTTTCCATCGCAGCGCGCGTTCACCACCATGAGGCGGTTCGTCGGGTTGGCTGTACCGATGCCGACATTTCCATTTGCTTTCCAGACCAAAGCAATATTCGTGTAAGCGCCGACTAGAGTTGCGCCCAAAGCGCCGCCGAGCTGGCCGAATAAGACGGGGCCATCCACACTCACGCCGTTGAACAGCTTGCCGGTTCCAAACCAGCCGAGGCCACTATTGCGATCGCTGCCGGAACGCAACCAGAGGTTGGCGTCATTCAAGCGCAGACCGCCACTGGCTGTGACCTCACCGCTGAAGGTATTCTGGGCGGCGAAAGTGTTCTGGCCGGTGAAGGTTTGATTGGCGTTGAGCAGCGCCACGTTGTCGGGGAGACGAGCGCCGGGAAGCGTGCCATCAACCAGGGTCGCCGGAGAAATGATATGCTGCCGCTGAATCGCCAGCACATGATTGGCCGCGCAGCCCGGCCCAATGGCGATAATGTTAGTCAAGCCCGCGGGAACCATCGAGTAACTGCTCCCCCAGGCGACGACGGTTCCGTCATTCTTCAATGCCAGGCTGTGATAGCGACCTGCCGCCACGGCCGCCACGTTGTTCAAGCCCGGCGGAACATTCGTCGCGCCGCTACCGTTGTATCCCCAGGCGACGACGGTCCCGTCGTTCTTCAGCGCCAGGCTGTGATAGAAGCCCGCTGCCACAGCCGTTACGTTGCTCAAGCCGGCCGGAACAGTCGCCCCGCCGTAGAGGTTTTGTCCCCAGGCGACCACCGTTCCGTCGTTCTTCACCGCCAGGCTGTGAAAGCCGCCCGATCCCATCGCCGTCACGTTCGTCAAGCCTGCGGGAACATTCGTCTCGCCATCGCCGTTGTATCCCCAGGCCACGATGGTGCCGTTGCCTTTCAATGCCAGGCTGTGAAAGCTACCCGCCGCCACGGCAACCACGTTGCTCAAGCCTGCCGGAACGGTCGCCTCGCCCGAACCGTTGCCGCCCCAGCCAACGACGGTTCCGTCATTCTTCAATGCCAGGTTATGATAGCGGCCTGCCGCCACGGCAACCACGTTGTTCAAGCCCGCAGGAACAGTCGTCTGGCCATTCCCGTTGTAGCCCCAGGTGACGACGGTTCCGTCATTCTTCAATGCCAGGCTGTGAAGCTCGCCCGCTCCGACAGCGACGACGTTGCTCACGCCCGCCGGAGCTGTCGCCTGGCCAACGCCGTTGTCCCCCCAACCGACGATTAAAGAGTTCGTCGTCGGCCCGACCGAGCTGACCGGCAGATTGGTCAAACCCGCGCCGCTGCCCACGAAACCGCCAGCGGTCACCGTGCCGGTGAACGTCTGGTTCGCATTGAGCCGCGCGATGTTGGCGGAAAGCTGGCTGTCGGCAATCGTGCCGGTGAGGCTCCCGGACGGCACATTGCTCAATCCGGCGCCGCTGCCATTGAACACGCTCGCCGTCAGCGAACCGGCGAAAGCCGCATTGCCATTCAGCAGCGCCACGTTGGACGAGAGGCGGGCGTCGGGCACCGTGCCGGCCAGAGCCGAGGCGTCGAGATTCACCAGCCCGCCGCCGTTGCCGCTGAAGTTCCCCGCCACCACGTTGTTCACGTTGGTCAGCAGGTTGACGCCGCTGAAGTAGTTGGAACCGGCGAACACCTGATACGCGTTGCTGGGCGGTGGATCAATCGCCAGCGTGGCGTCAGCCGAATAACCGCTCCCCGCGTTCTGCACGGTCAAATTGGTGACGATGCCGCCCGCGGAAATATCCGCCGCGAGGACTGCGTTGGAGCCGGTCGAGTCGTTGACGGTCACTGTCGGCGCCGTGACATACCCGGTCCCGCCGCTGGTGACCGTCGCCCCGGTAATGAAGCCGGCGGTGACGATGGGGCTGCCGGTAGCCTGAACCGCCGTGGTGGCGACATTCAATCGCGGAATGTTGGCGCTTAATCGCGCGTCGGCTATCGTGCCGCTCAGAGCGGCCGCCGGCACGTTGGTCAAGCCCGCGCCACTGCCGTTGAACGTCATCGCGGTCACTGCTCCGGCGAAAGCGGCATTGCCGCCGAGCAAGGCCACGTTTGCCGAGAGGCGGGCGTCGGGAATCGTGCCAAGGATGTTGGCGGCGGAAACGCCATTGGCGGTTAGAGCGGTCGTCGCAGTCTTGGCCGCGCCCGCGTTCGGTGCGTAAAGCGCGTACGGCGCGGGCGTCAGCGGCTGGCGCGGACTAAGCGCAGTAAACGCGCCGACGCTGCCGTTGGTGCGCACGCCGATCTCCAGCCAGCGGTCCGCGGCGTCGAAAACGCCCTCGCCGAAATCCAGCGTGGTGGTGAACAGGCCGTTGCTAACAGCGACTGCGGAATTGGTGAGGGGACTGGCGACGATGCCGCCAGCGTTATTGGTCGAATCGTAAATCGTAAATCGCAAATCGTAAATGCCACTGGCTGGCGCGCCGCCATCGCTCAGCCGGCCTTGATAGGTGAAGGCGGTGCCAAGCGGGGTGGCCGAGACACACAGTGGGTTGAGCAGCAAGTTGAGCAGGAACAAGAGTCTCAGTTTCATAACGTTTCCTTCGCTATCGGGTGTTGGACTTGGCCCATCGTACGGCGAACATTGATTACCTCGTGGCAGGAAGGGCGGTTTTAACAAAAAAAATTGTTTGTTAAAATGCTCCGCTTGGCGCGAGTTAGACGGGAGAATGAACTCGACAGCGCGTGCCGCGGTTCTAAGCCGGAACGATTCAAAGGCAACGACGGATGAACACGGATTTTCCCAGACTTTTGCCGTTCTTGCTCTGTCGGCAGCCAAGCCACCGCTTGGTATTCGGTGTGGGCCTTTTGGAAAAAACGTTTTTCATCCGTGTTCATCCGTATCCATCCGTGTTCATCCGTGGTTGAAACTTCCTTCCACCGCATGGTTCCTGCCAAAGGAAGCGCGGTTGTAGCAAACGCCGTCATGTCCTCGAATCCAGACGATACCATCCCCACCCGGCAAAGCCTGCTGGAGCGGTTGAAGGACTGGAAGGACCAGACCAGTTGGCAGGACTTCTTTAACACCTATTGGAAGCTCATTTATGGCGTCGCCCGCCAGGCCGGGTTGACGGAGCCTGAAGCTCAGGATGTCGTCCAGGAAACGGTCCTCTCTGTGGCCAAAAAGATGGGTGAGTTCAAAACTGATCCTTCGTTCGGCTCGTTCAAAAGCTGGCTGTTGCAAATCACGCGTCGTCGCATCATCGACCAGTTCCGCAAACGTCCGCATCGGACCGAGTTCAAGAAGGTCCGCTCGGATGAGACGGCGCGAACGCCCACTTTGGAACGGGTTCCAGATCCGGAAGGTGTCAAGCTGGAAGCGATCTGGCAGCAGGAATGGGAGCGGAACCTGGTGGACGTGGCGTTGGAGAAAGTCAAACGGCTCGTCAGTTCCAAGCAATTCCTCTTGTTCTATCAGCAAGTGTTCAAGCAATGGCCACCACGGAAGGTCGCTGCCAAATACGGCGTGAGCCTGGCGCAGGTTTACATGGCCAAGTATCGCGTCTCGGGGGTGCTGAAACGGGAAATCAAAAAGTTGGAAAAACAGATCGTCTAGCGGGCATCGGCGGCTAGAGCGTTTTCATGAATTGTGTAGCCGCTATTAGCGGCAAAAGAACGCAAAGATCGCAAAGATGTCCGTGTCCCTTGTGTTCTTTGCGTTCTTTTGCGGCTACAGTTTTATTCAATTTGCTCTAGTGGCACGGGCGTCCCGCTCGTTTGCTCCAAACCAGAAACTCACGGGCGGGACGCTGCGGGACGCCGGTGCCACTAGCATTGCAAGAAACTGAGATGCGCCTTCCCACTGCCCCACCTGCTTTGCGGCTTTGCGCTTGCGGCAGGCCGTTGAAAGCGGTAACAAATAAGACCACGCGAATTATGTTCGAGGGCCTGGCAGAACGGCACACGCCCGGAGGATCAGCGTCTTCCTCAGCCGGTTCATCAGCCGCTGCCCCTCGCTGTCC
>QHNT01000178.1 GCA_003218515.1 Verrucomicrobiota bacterium
AGGTTCTGCTGAGAAGCTGGCCGCAGCCGTTCACAAAGTGTGGGATAAAGTGAAGGAAATCCGGGCTGCCAATCCACAACCAAGGACAACGTTCGACGGCACGCCGCTTCCCGGTCAAAGCTCCATTACCGCCAAAACCGTCGAAGACATTCTGGGAATGAAAGGGCAGGTAAACAACGGGATGTTCAAAGTTGTTATTGGGCGTACCGCGAAAATGATGGATACCGAAGTCGGCAAAGAAATGGGAGTGAACACCTGGGCCGCGTTCGCCGGGGCGGATGATAACGCGGTCGTGGATGGCGACTTCGCCGTGCTCGAAGATGAGTTGCAGCCGGTGTTGAGATCCCTTCGCCATGACGGGATCAACATCGTGGCGATTCACAGCCACATGACGCACGAGAACCCGCGCATCCTTTTCCTGCATTATTGGGGCAGGGGCAAAACAGCCGATTTGGCGAAGGCACTAAAAGCGGCACTCGCCACGCAGAACAAGTAACCAACTTCTACGGATGACCTCGGAGAGAAACGGAATCAGATGAAAGCGAAAACCATACCTGCCGCGTTTGTAGCACCAGCACTGTTGCTGGCTGCGCGTCTTGCCGCCGTCGCGGCGGATGCCCCGACGAAATCAATTGACGCCGCCGCGCCGACCAAGCCGTATCCGCTGAAGTTCTGCGTCGTGAGCCACGAGCCGCTCGCGGGTCAGTCTGCCCCGGTGGAGTTCGTCTATGCGGGATGGCAAATCAAAGTCGCCAACGCTGAATGCGCAGCGACATTCCGTGCCGAGCCGAACAAATACCTCAAGGCCATCGAGAACGCGGAGGATGTTTTGGCCACGGCCAAGGGGTTCAAATGGGTCGAGCCTGCCGCATTTGAGAAGCTCCGCGTGGGCAGCAACGTCGTCGTGCTGGACGTGCGCTCGGCCGCCGAGTTCGCCGCTGGGCATGTGCCCGGCGCTCTCAACCTCGACGTGAACGCGACCAATTTCGCTGCCAAGGCCAGCAGCCTCGACAAGTCCAAGACCTATCTCGTCAACTGCATGGCTGGCGTGCGTGGCGCGAAAGCCTGCAACGCGCTGTACCGGCTTGAATTTCCCACGCTCTACAATCTCGACGGCGGGTTGAAGGCGTGGGAGCGCGCAGGCAACCAGCCGGTGAAAGAATTCTCAGCGACGAACGAAACCAATCATGCCGCCAGGCCGTAGACATCCATCATACAAGAAAGACCGTCTCCTCGTTTTTCAGTCATGGCTTCAGTTTGCGGACATGCGGTGGGGCCGGGAGACATTCTTCGCCATGGCGCGATGACAGCGAACGGGCGAGGCCATATGAAAGAAATCACCGCCTACATTAGAGCAACGCGAGTTGCACCGGTGATCCAGGCGCTCTACCGGAGCGAATCGGTCGGTGGGGTCAGCTTTTGTGAAGTTCGCGGCTTCGGCCGCAACCGCTCACTGAATGGGAACGCTGCGGTCTTACAGGACCTCGTGAATACCGTTCAGTATGTGAAGCTGGAAATCGTCTGCTCCGACGACTCTTTGTTCGAAGTTGCCGCGACGATTGAGAAAATCGCGCACACCGGCAATCCGGGAGATGGCAGGATTTTTGTCAAGGATGTGGTCCGTGCAATTCGTATCTCGACTGGAGAACATGACGAAGCAGCGGTCAGCGGTCCGCAGCGCGCCTTGCCGTTGCTGGCATCCGACCCCGATACCCTTCAACCCGATCAGCCATGAGTGCCCGGACTTTTCATAAGAACCGACTTTTCTTGCGTTATTGCGGCGATGGAAAAGCCGCGGACTTGGTGAAGGCGCTAAAAGCGGCACTCGCCACGCAGAACAGGTAACCAACCAAACCAATTTCTTCGGGATTAGCCTGGAGACAAACGAAAGGAATCAAATGAAACCCAAAGTCATTCGTGCGCTGGGCGTCGTGTCCGCGCTGCTGTTTCTTGGAGTTCTAATCGCGTTCGCCCAACCCAAGGGCGAGACGGTCAAAGTGAAAGGCGAGGTGGTCGATCTCTGGTGTTTCCTCGAAGGCGGAGACCGCGGGGCGGATCACAAACAATGCGCCATCTCGTGCGCAAAAGCCGGCAATCCTATCGGCCTCGTCACCGAAAAGGACGAAGTCTATGTAATGATGGGCCTCAAGGACCATCAACCTGGGAAGGAAGTGCTGCTCGAAAAGATGGCTGAGACCGTGACGGTCGAGGGAACACTCGTCAAGAAGGGCGGCGTGCAAGTCATCTATGTTTCTTCCGTCAAATAGTGTTCACACGACTTCGCAAGCGGCCGCGGCTTTACCGAAGCCAATCGAAACACCTCCTGACGCGAGCACAGAAATCATGGCAAGAATTCCATCTTGATGGCGGCAATGCTTCTCGGCGCAGGCGTGAGTTGTTTTCACGCAGTGGATCGGTGGCCGGCACCTCTCCGGGGCCAATGTCCAACGGGAACTGGCTTGGACCACAGAGAAGGCTGAATTCGAAAAAGCCGCGCAGGCGGCAACCAACGATCCGGTTAGTGCTGAGAGCCTGCCATTGCCGCCGCTAAGCGTCTCACCTGCGTCGGCAATCGGCGGACCGACATTCTGACCAAATGGAGACACGTTGCTGAAAAAGTCCGTTATCGTGATCGTAATCGTAGCCTTCGCTGGCGGAGCCGGAGCATGGTGGTGGCGGACGCGAAACGGTGCCTCGCTCTCTTACACTATGGCGGTCGTAAAGCGCGGCGACGTGGCGGCCACGATTGGCGCGACGGGCACGATTGAGCCGCTGGAAGTCGTGGACGTGGGCGCGCAAGTGGCCGGGCGCATTCGCTTGTTTGGCACGGACCGGGAGAGCAAGACGGTTGACTACGGTTCGGTAATCGAGGAAGGCGCGTTGCTGGCGAAGATTGACGAGTCGGTTTATGCCGCCGACCTCTCCGTCGCCAAGGCGCGTGAATTGAGTGCCGTCGCGAACCTCGAACAGATGAACGCGAAGCTGGATCAGGCCGCTGCGGAATGGAAACGCGCGCAGGAACTGTTTGCCAACAAATTGATCTCGCAGGTGGCTTACGACACCGGCAAGGCGAATTACGAAGTCGCCAAGGCTAACGTCTCCGTCGCCAATTCGGGAATCGCGCAGGCGCGGGCCGATTTGGACAAGGCCCAGCGCAACCTGGACTTCTGCACCATCAACTCGCCGGTGAGCGGCGTCATTATTGACCGCCGCGTGAACATCGGCCAAACCGTCGTGGCGAGCCTGAACGCGCCGAGCTTGTTCCTCATCGCGCGCGATTTGACGAAGATGCAGATTTGGGTGGCGGTCAATGAAGCCGACGTGGGTCGCATCAAACCGGGCACGCCGGTCACGTTTACAGTGGATGCTTTTCCGGGCCACGAATTTCAAGGTGTGGTCGGCAAGGTGCGCCTCAACGCCACGATGACGCAAAACGTCGTGCTCTACACGGTGGAGATCAACATTGACAACCCGGACAAGCTGCTCCTGCCTTACCTCACCGCGAACGTGCGTTTCGTCTTAAGCCAAGAAACCAATGCGCTGCTCGTGCCGAACGCGGCGTTGCGCTGGACGCCGTCCTCGCTCGCGCAAATAGCGCCCGACGCGCGTCCGGGTAATCCAAACGACCCGCCGGCCAGCGACCCGCCGTCGAAGAAAGAGAGAGGGCAGAAGTCGTCCCACCGCATACTCTGGTTGAAAGACGGCGCATTTGTCCGGCCCGTCGAAGTCACGGCTGGAACTTCGGACGGCGCGAACACGGCGGTCGCGGCAGAAGGATTGCACGAAGGCCAGGAAGTCGTCACTGGCGAAACCGCCGCTTCGGCACGAACGGACGTGAAAAATCCCTTTCTGCCGAAGGTCATTCGACGTTAGCGAAGCCATGGAACTCATCCGACTGGAGAACGTTTGTAAGAGCTACCGGCGCGGCACTCTGGACATCCCGGTGCTCCAAGGCGTGTCGCTCACGGTCGAGCGCGGCGAATTGGTCGCGCTGGTCGGCGTTAGCGGCTCGGGCAAGAGCACGCTGATGAACATTCTGGGCTGTCTCGACCGGCCCACTTCCGGACGCTACTGGTTGGACGGGCAGGAGATTTCCTCCGCGTCCGCCGACGATCGCGCGGTGCTGCGCAACACGAAAATCGGCTTCGTTTTTCAAAACTTCAATCTGCTGGCCCGCACCAGCGCGCTGAACAACGCGCGGATGCCGCTCGATTATTCTCCCGCGCATCCGTCGGACACCGACAGCCGCCATCACGCGGAAAGAATGCTCCAACTCGTCGGCCTGGCCGACCGGATGGATCACGAACCCGCCGCGCTCTCGGGCGGCCAGCAGCAGCGTGTGGCCATAGCCCGCTCGCTTATCAACCGCCCGCAATTGCTGCTCGCCGACGAGCCGACCGGGAATCTCGACTCGCGCACGACCGAGGATTTGTTGCAAATGTTGCAGCGGCTGAACCAAACCGAGGGGCTGACCATCATCATTGTCACGCACGATGAAAGCGTGGCGCGTCACGCGCAACGAATCATTCGCATGAAGGACGGCGTGATTGTGGACGAAGGACCGCCGGCGCAATCGCAACTCGTGAACCGCGCTGAAACCCCGGGCCTGCCGCCACCGCCCGGCGCGCCATTGCATGGCGATTTCAGCCAGTTCAAGAATGTGGCGCGCACGGCCCGCATGGCGTTGCGGGCGCTCCGCCGCAATGTGATGCGCTCGGCGCTGACCTGCCTGGGTATCATCATCGGCATCGCGGCCGTCATCGCCATGATGGAAATTGGCGGCGGCTCTTCGCGTTCCATCCAGCAGGCCATTGCCAGCCTGGGCGCGAGCATGATTCAGATTGATCCCGCCGATGTCTCGGTGGCCGGCGTCAGTTCGGGCCGTGGTGGGCGGGCCACGCTCACGATGGAAGACGCGGAAGCGCTCCGCAGCGAGTGCAGTATCCTGCAAAATGTCGCCCCCAGCGTGGACTGCGAGGGACAGGCCATTTACGGAAATCGAAACTGGCGGGTCGGCCGGATTCTGGGGGCGACGCCGGATTACCTCGCGGTGCGCAATTGGCCCGTGGAGGAAGGCGACCCGTTCACGATGGACGACGTTCGCGCTTCGGCGGCGGTCTGCCTCATCGGCAGGACCGTCGCGGACAAACTGTTCGGTACGGAGTCGCCGCTCGGCAAGGAACTCCGCCTGCGCGGCATCGGCTTGAAAGTCGTCGGCATCCTCGGGCGCAAGGGGGCAAACGTGATGGGTCAGGACCAGGACGATTTCCTGGTCGCGCCGCTCACCACGATCAAGTTTCGCGTCACCGGGAGGAGGCAGTGGACGCAATCGGTGGGGGCTTCGTCCGCGCCGGGTTCGGGCAATGCGCGCAGCCAGGTTTATCCCAGCCAACAACCGCCGCTGTATCCGCCGCAGTCCGCCAGCCAGGCGGCGGACACGCCACAACTGGTGCGTTTCACCGACCTAGATGACGTGTGGGTTGCCGCCGGCTCGCCGCGAAATATCCCGTTGGCCATCCGCCAAGTCACCGCCGTGCTGCGCGACCGCCATCACCTCCGGGCGGGCGCGCCGGACGATTTCAAGATTCGCGACCACACGGAAATCTCGGAGACGTTCGCGGCGACCAGCCGGGTGATGACGAATCTGCTGTTGGTCGTGGCGCTCATTTGTTGGGTCGTGGAGTGTCGGTGGCAATCACCGCGCTATTGCATTGGCCCACTCTGCCGTCGTTGCCCGCCATCATTGCCTCCGTCGCAGTGGCGGTGACAGTCGGAATAATTTTCGGCTACTATCCCGCTTGGAAGGCTTCACGGCTCGATCCGATCGAGGCGCTCCGGTATGAATGACTTCAAGAACTCACCCAGCTTAAGAAATCTTCATGGAACATTAAGTGATGCCTGGAGCCAGCACGCTTTAGTCTCAGCACGAATCAAAGACCGAAGCCACAAACCAAGATCAACATGAAAACACTCAAAAATACCATGATTATGAGCGTGCTGGTAGCTGGTTCAGCGCTGGCCGACACCGTTAACTTCGACGATGACAAAGTCGGCGAAGCTCCTGCCGGATGGACTGCGACCAAAACGGGCAAGGGCGAAGCGAAATGGGCTGTTGTCGCCGACGAGACCGCACCTTCAAAGCCGAACGTGCTCAAGCAGTCCGGCGAAGCCACATACCCGATCTGCATGAAGAACGACACGAGCCTCAAAGACGGATTCGTGGCAGTGAAGTTCAAACCAATATCCGGCAAGGAAGACCAAGCGGGCGGGGTCGTTTGGCGGGCCAAGGACTCGAACAATTACTACATCGCTCGCGCCAACGCGCTCGAAGACAACGTGACCATCTACCACACGATCAAAGGCAAGCGCACCGAGAAGAAGCGAACGGACATGAAAGTCGCATCCGGCGAGTGGCACACCTTACGCGTGGACTTCAGCGGCAATCATTTCGCCGTGGCGTTCGACGGGAAGAAAGCCATCGAGTGGGACGACGAAACCT
>QHNT01000179.1 GCA_003218515.1 Verrucomicrobiota bacterium
ACCAAATCCAGGTGCAAATTCCACAGACCTATATGGACTCAGTTGAGGAAGCTGAAAACATTCCGGTCACGTATCGAAACGGCCAGGCGATTTTGCTGCGCAACATCGCTGGCGTCACCGAGGGCACCACCGTCGGCCAATATGAACGTTACAACATGCAGCGGATGATCACGGTGACCGCCAACATCGGCGGCGCGGATTTGGGCAGCGTGGCCAGGCAGGTCATGAACGGCCTCAAGGAACTCGGCAATCCGCCGTCGAGGGTCAACGTGGCAGTGCGCGGACAAGTCGTGCCGCTGCAGCAAATGTTGGATGGCTTGCGAACTGGCCTCTTGCTCGCCGTGGTTGTGATATTCCTGCTGCTGGCGGCCAACTTCCAATCGGTGAAGCTGTCGTTCATTGTCGTGTCCACTGTTCCTGCTGTGATTGCAGGCGTCGTGCTCACGCTCTGGTTGACCGGAACGACGCTGAACATTCAATCGTTCATGGGCGCAATCATGGCCATCGGCGTGGCTGTGGCGAATGCGATTCTCCTGGTTACATTCGCCGAACGAAGTCGGCTGGGCGGAAGCGCGGCGGACGCGGCGGCGGTCGATGGAGCGCAAAGCCGCCTGCGCCCTATTCTGATGACGAGCCTGGCCATGATTGCCGGCATGATGCCGATGGCCTTGGGCCTGGGCGAAGGGGGGCAGCAGACGGCACCACTCGGACGTGCTGTCGTAGGCGGACTTGCCGTGGCCACGTTGGCGACATTGCTCGTGTTGCCGTCGGTATTTGCGATCGTGCAAGCGCGAGCGCACCGGCGTTCGGCTTCGGTGGACCCCGATGATCCCAGTTCCAGCGGTTTTGTCAGCCCAACACCTCAACCGAAAACTGAATCGTAGGAAGGAGAGATCATGAAACACACGAATTACCTCCTTCCCATCTGTTGCGTTGTCTTGGGATCAAGCTGTGCCTTCAACCGTGACGTTGTCCTTCAAACGGCCGTTGGCCCGCCACCGTTTAAGCAGGCGAGCCACATGCCGGAAGGAGAGTTGGTGGTTTATTCCGCATTCGACCCCGGGATGACCTCAGATCCAGACGCAAGCACGCATCATTCGGACTACAGGATCTATTCCGCCGATGGAAAGCAGTTGCAGTACGTCCATAATTGGGTTGGCACTTTCATTGAGGACCCGGCGGTCGTGAGTCTTGCCCCGGGGCGCTACAACGTCGAGGCTAGAGCTGCTGCATCCGGGGCCGTGACGGTGCCCGTCATGATCGAAGCAGGCAAAACCACCTCCGTTCATCTGGATCGTAGTAAACTGGCTGATGGAAGACAACCCTCGGAGTCAGAACTTGTGCGCCTGCCCGATGGTTGGATTGTAGGCTGGCGGGCAAAGGGAGATGGGGAAGCAAAATGAAGGCTAAGGCAGGCTCAGACAAGCCACCAGTGTACGCGCCTGTGCGCGTTTTGCGCCATAGCAATGCGCGGCGCCCGTCGCGGCCGTACACGAGTTCAATGACAGAGAGCAAATAGAACAAAAAGAAACGAAGGATGGGTATGACATCAACACGTGCAGCAGTACTTGGAGGCGGATATGGAGGAGCGTCTGGTGGGGTAGTGGGCGGTGGGATCGCCCAGATGTTTTTCGGGTATCACACTCACGTACTCCCGCTTTGGGTCGCAGCGTTCATCGGCGCGATCGTCGCAGGGGTTCTCAGCGCGCTGGCGACCCGCAGCAGCCTATGCAAGCCAACGACCACCGGCGCCAACGCAGGTCCTAACGAAACTCGAAAATAAATCCCAGTTTGTCGTCCATTATCAACTTGGTAGGCCGCCTCGCACGCCATGAAAATCACACAATCCACTTGGTACCCGTTCCAGTCGCCGGAGGTTCGCGAGATTTGCGCTCACCTCACCCCCGCCGAGCACGAGCTACTTATCGCTGACGCTCGCCAAAGAGGCGCGGACATCGGTCGCTGGATTGCAGCTCCCTTCGGACTCACAGCCGGTTTGCTCGTCTGGTGGTGGCAGTTGGGGTTGGTGTTGCTGGCAATCTTCGTCGTCTATTTCATGTTTTCAGGTTTGCCGCGTATTCGAGCGATGCGTCGCCGAAGCATGGCGTTGTTGTGTGAGACGGAGTGGGCACGGACTCGAGGCTGCGCGCCGGAGCGTCTGAGACTGATGACTTTTCCTTGGACCAGATGAGAGACCGTCGGCCTCTTAAGTAACTGGAAATGGGCTGTTGATTTGAAAGCACTTACAAACTGCGAGTTTACTTGCGTCATTGCTCCACTTCCGAAGTGGTTGGAGTGCTAATTATGCGCGAGGCTGTGTGAAAACTCCCGCTGAAAGCGAAGCGACAAAAATTCGATGCGAAGGCCGCGCTGAAACAGTCTGCGGCGAAACTTTTTTGAGGTTGAGTAGATGCGCACAAAAACGGCTGGGCCTTAGTCGAAATTAACAAGCATGAAAAATAAACAAATGGGCTTGGCCCTCCTCGTCATCGGATTGGTTGGACAAGGGATAATTTCGGGCTGCAAGCCCTCGACTGCCGAACCAACGAAAGAAGCAACTCCACCCGTTGCCGTGCAAATCGTCCAGCCGAAGCGCGGCTCCATCACCCGGAACGTCACGTTGCCGGGCGAAATCAAACCCTACCAGCAGGCCACGCTTTACGCCAAGGTCGCGGGCTATTTAAAAACAATCACCGTGGACAAAGGCGACCAAGTCAAAGAAGGCGGCTTGATTGCGGACATCGAAGTTCCCGAAATGCTCGCCGACCTGGCCAGATACAAAGCTGAAGTTGAAGTCGCAGAACTCGACTACAAACGGCTGAGCGAATCACAAAAGAGGTTGCCGGATTTGGTCGTGCCGCAAACCGTGGACAATGCCAAGGGCAAACTGGACGTCGCCAAGGCGAGCCTGGAGCGGACGGAAACCTTGCTCGGCTTCGCGAAAATTACTTCACCCTTTTCAGGCGTCATCACGAAGCGGATGGTTGATCCCGGCGCGTTCATACCGGCAGCGACTTCCGGCAGCGCCGCGCAAAATGCGGCTATCGTGACTCTGACAGACTTCAATCGGGTTCGCGTCCAGGTCGCCGTCCCCGAACTGGAAACATCGCTCGTCGCGACCGATCAGCCCGTCAAGATGACGGTCGATGGGCTCCCCGCTCGAAGTTTTGAGGGCAAAATCACTCGGTTCGCCTACACCTTGGATGAGGCGACCAAGACAATGTTGGCCGAAGTGGAACTGCCGAATCCCAAACTGGAACTTCGACCTGGTATGTATGCCGTCGTGAAAATCGGCATTGAGCGAAAAGACGACGCCCTGCTGGTCCCGGTCGATGCGTTAGTCGTGGAGAGAGCGGGCGCGTTTGTTTTCGCAATCAATGATAACAAAGCCAAGAAGACTCGCGTGCAAACCGGCTTTAACGACGGGACCAACGTCGAGATTGTCAGTGGCGTGAAACCAGAACAGCCGGTCATACTTGTCGGCAAACGCGTGTTCATCGACGGTCAAGCTGTCAAGCCATCGGAGGGCAAATGAATTTTCGGCTGCTGAATCTTCGAATGATTTCATTGCGCGTGGTTTCGTGGTGTGCCTTTTCCTTCCTGATTCACCTTCCGGCCGCTTCACAAGCGCAAGCCCCGGTTTCGCCCGGCAGTGTTACCACGAACAATGTTTATCCCATTGACTTGCCCACCGCCTTGCGGCTCGCGAACGCGCAGAATCTCGACATTCAGATAGCCCGCGAAAGACTCAAGGAAGCCAAAGCCAATCGGGAAAGCGCCGTCGAACTATTCTTTCCCTGGGTTGCACCCGGAGCGGTTTACCGGCGCCACGAGAATCGGATTCAGGATGTCGTTGGCAACATCATCGACGCCGACAAGCAATCCTACACTGTCGGCGGAGCACTCGCGGCGCAAATGGACCTTGGTGACGCGGTTTACAAATCGCTCGCTGCGAAACAACTGGTCAACGCGGCAGACCACGCGTTGGAATCACAACGGCAGGACTCCACGCTCGGTGCGGCGCAGGGTTACTATGACCTCGCCAAAGCCAAAGCCATCGTGGAGGTCGTCAAAGAGGCACTGAGCATTTCACAGGACTATCAGAAGCAACTGCATGACGCGGTTGATGCCGGCATTGCATTCAAAGGCGACGAACTCCGTGTGCAAACGCAGACGGAACGGTATCAAATCGCGCTGCGGCAGGCGCTCGAACAACAGCGAGTGGCGGCCGCCCGCCTCGCGCAAGTCCTGCATCTCAACTCCGCCGTGGAACTGGTTCCTCAAAATACCGACCTCGTGCCGCTGACGCTCGTTGAAACCAACGCTCCATTGGATTCGTTGGTGCAACAAGCGCTCCGGTCGCGTCCCGAGCTGAAGCAGAGCCAAGCGTTGGTCATAGCCGCACGGGATGCGAAGAACGGCGCCGTTTACGGGCCGCTGATTCCGTCACTCGGCGCCCAAGCATTTGGCGGCGGACTCGGCGGGGGCAAAAATGGCAGCCCTGGCAACTTCGGCGAATCCGAGGATTACTTCGTCGGGCTTGGCTGGCGGATTGGGCCGGGCGGCCTGTTTGATTTCAGCCGTGTTCGCGCAAGCAAAGCGCGCCTGGAAACCGCCAGATTGAGCGGCGCAAAAGTCCAGGATGAAATCGCTCGGCAGGTCGTGGAAAGCCACGCCCGCGCGCAGTCGTTGTTGGACCAGATTGCCACGACGAAGCAAAACCTCGCCACCGCCTCCGAGACGTTGCGTCTGACACGAGAACGCAAGCAGTTCGGAGTTGGTGCGGTGCTGGAAGACATCCAGGCCCAGCAGGAACTGACGCGCGGGCGCGCGGATTACCTCAACGCAATAGCGGAGTTCAACAAGGCACAATATGGATTGGCGAAAGCCGTGGGCGAACTGTCCGAGACCGGAAAGACCGACAACAACACAAGCACGTCGAAGCCGCGTGGATGAAGAAAATTTCAGAATATCTTCAGTAATGAAGCACAGCAGGATTCTCTAAACTACGCTGGCCAGCATGAAGAGCAGATTGAACGTGGCGCTTGTTCTAGTCGTGTTGGGCGTGTTGGCACGTGCCGCCACGGCGGATATGAAAATCACTTTTGACGAAACGGATCCTAGTGAACTTCCCAAAGGCTGGGAAGCGGGAATCACCGGCAAGGGCAGAGCCAAGTGGGAAATCGTCAGCGACGATACCGCGCCTTCGCGCCCCAAGGTGTTGAAGCAATCCGGTGAAGCGACATTCGCATGGGCAGCGAAGACGGACGAGAAAATCAAGGACGGGTTTGTTGAAGTGAAGTTCAAGCCGGTCAATGGCAAGGAAGACCAGGCGGGCGGCATCGTTTTCCGGTTCAACGACGCCAACAACTATTACGTCGCCAGGGCCAACGCACTCGAAGACAACGTTGTTCTCTACAAGACCGTGGATGGCAAGCGTTCGTCGTTGCAGGTCAAGGGCCGGACGTTCGGCTACGGCGTAGATACGAAAGTTCCGTCCCGCAAGTGGAGCACGTTGCGCGTCGAGTTTCGGGCCGACTTGTTCACGGTCTTTCTCAACGGGAAGAAATTGTTCGAGGTCGAAGACGGCACATTCAAGGAAGCGGGTGCGGTGGGCGTGTGGACGAAGGCAGACAGCGTGACGCTCTTCGA
>QHNT01000180.1 GCA_003218515.1 Verrucomicrobiota bacterium
ATTGTGGACCCCTGGGCATGAAGCACAACGAAAAGCTATTTGGAAACACCTGCTCGCCGGGTGCACCGATCGTATGGTGGAATCAGCGATTCGTCAGTAGAGTGCTGCGGCAGGCTTGAAGAAGTTCTTCTTCGCGATGTGCCACAAGGAATCTCTCTACTCCCACGAAAAGCTTTTTGGCGTCTGATGAATTGCCGAGTTCGCCATGAACGGCGCAAAGATATGATTTTGTGAACAGGACTAAGCCTTCAACCAGGTCGTGATGGGCCATCGATTGGAAACCGACCAGAGCCTGATCCAATTGCTGTCTTGCTTCCGTTGGTTTGCGCTCCCGCCACAAGATGATTCCGCGAAGAAAGAAAAGATAGGGTTTGCCTAATCCCGTGATCGCGAGTTTTTCCGCGCGCGCGAGCGCTTCTCTCGCCTCGGCAGGCCGGTTTAATCCTCGAACCGACGCGTAAGCGACATCAATCCAGACTGTTGAAGTGTCAGGTTTTTCTGCCGCCGCCTGGCGCCTCAACTCCAGCCCTTTTTCAAATTGCAGGGCCGCGTCGTAAATGCCGGCGAGAAACGAAAGATAGAGCCAATGCTCAACTTTCGGAGCACCCTCGAATTTCCTGAATTCGACCAGGCCCTCCTCGAGGCGTCCCAGCGCAGCCAGCGCCTGCGCTCGGCAGCGTGAGAGCTCAATCTCGGGAACGGCGGCGCCCGTCAAACGGTCCGCGTGGCGCAATTGCTCCACGCAATGTAAAACTTCATCCCAGCGCGCCCAGACCTTCGCTTTGTTGAGACGAGAATATTCGCGGCTGCTCCGGGCGAAGAATGCGAACACAAAATGCAGGACGGGGGTGAGAAAAACACAAACAGCAAGCCCGCCCGCACCGATAATGATCGGCCACATCCGATGGCTGTAAATGCCCCAACCCAGCAAGGCTGCACAGACTAGAATGGGACGAATTGATTCTTTGATTCCGGTCCAGGTCTGGGCCAGCAGACCGGGGTCATTTCCTTTAAAAAACGCGGCTTCTTTGTCCGGGGTATGCTGTTTCTTGAATTCCTCCCTCATCCACTCGGCCGGCTCCATACGGAGTGCCTCGGAATAGCCAACCTCGTCTTTGATCAGTTCAAGGTCGGTCCAGCCACGACTGGCCAAAATTGCTTTGGCGGCCTGCGCGTTCTCCGCCTCGACGCGCTCGCTTTGTTGTCGCCCTTCCGCGTCTTTCCCGGACCAGAGAAAGGTAGGCATGGACTTTTCTAATCAGGCCATCGCCGCTTTCGCCGCTTCGAGATCACTTCGCCTTTGCGCCATGCTTTTGAAAAACTCGTAGCCCTCGCGCAACCGCCTCACGCAGACGTCCTTGTCCTCCAGCATCGTCTTGACGATGCGCAGGATTGGTTTAGGGCGCAGGTAGTAGCGGTGATAAAATCGCTCGACGCTCTCGAAGATTTCTTCCTTGCTCAGCCCGGGATACTCGAGCGCGCTTTGCTGGAAGCCGTCGCCTTCCACAAGGTCGGTCTTGTCTTTCTTCACAAACCAACCGTTCTGCCGGGCCATTTCAAAAAGCTCCGTGCCGGGATAGGGCGCAGCGAGCGAAACCTGGATGCTGAACACGTCCAGTTCCTTGGCGAAATTAATCGTGTTCTCGATGGATTCTCTGGTCTCAACCGGCAAACCCAGGATGAACGTACCGTGGATGACGACGCCGGCCTGATGACAAGCTTTGGTGAAGCGACGCATCTCGTCCATCGTCACGCCTTTCTTGATGTTTTTCAGGATGTCTTCGTTGCCGCTTTCGTAACCGACGAGGAACAGGCGCAGGCCGGAATCCTTAAACGACTTGATGGTGTCGTATTCGAGGTTCGCGCGGCTGTTGCAACTCCAGGTCAGGCCGAGCGGGTCGAGTTTCTTCGCGATTTCTCTCGCGCGCGGCAGGTTCGCGGTGAAGGTGTCGTCGTCGAAGAAGAACTCCTTCACTTGCGGGAAGAGTTTCTTCATGTAGGCCATTTCGTCGGCGACATTCTGCGCGCTGCGGACGCGGTACTTGTGTCCGCCGATGGTCTGCGGCCAGAGGCAGAAGGTGCATTGAGCGGGGCAGCCGCGGCCGGTGTACATGCTCACGTAGGGGTGGAGCAGGTAACCGATGAAATAGTTTTCGATCTTGAGGTCGCGTTTATACTCGATGGCAGATGAAGCTTTCAGCGTCTCGGTGGGAAGAACCGCCGCGTGGGCACCGACAAATCCGATTTTTGTATCGGACCGGTTTTGCTTGATGGCCTCGGCGACTTTGGAATCGTTCTTCAGCGAGGGCGTGCTGGTGTGGATGATGACGTGGTCGTAGCCTTTCGCCGCTTCGAGGCACTGCTGGATGTCGATGTTGTGCGGCGGGCAATCGAGCAGTTTCGCGTCCGGGACGAGCGCGGCGGGTTGCGCGAGCCAGGTGGGATACCAGAACGAAGTGACTTCGCGCCGCGCCTGGTAACGGGAGCCGGCGCCGCCATCGAAACCGTCGAAGGAAGGCGGACTGAGAAACAGTGTCTTCATCAAAATCGGAATTAAACGTCTTTCTTCGCAGCAATCTTCGTCAGCAACTCGTCGCGCTGCGACGTATCGCCGCTCGCACAGCCTTCGGAGTTGGAGCGGCGGTTTGCGCCGCTGCTTGCCCCTGTGGCCGCTGAAGCTTTCATCTGCTGCACGTAAAATTCCGTATCGGCGCCTTCCTGAGTAAGGCCTGCCGTTTTCAAAGCGGCCCTGGCCGGGGCCAGATGGCCTTTGCCGATGGAGACGCCGTTGAAGGCGCGTTGCAACAGTTGCGGCGACGCCGGATACGGCCGGGGTCTGGCGCCGAAATTGTATTTCAAATTCTTCCAATTGTCGCCGGGCTGATAATTCGTGCCAAGCGCGCCGCTGGGATCGTAGCCGCAATGGACCATGCAGTTCTCGCAGCGCGGATCGCGGGCGACGCCGTTCACGACGCCGTATTTTTCCCAGTTCACCTCGCGCAACATTTCCTGGTAACCCTGGTAGTGGCCGTCGGTCATCAGGTAACAGGGCGCTTTCCAACCCTTGATGTTGTAGGTGGGGATGGCCCAGGCGGTGCAGGTCAGCTCGCGCTTGCCCGCCAGGAACTCCTGGTAAACCCGGGTGCCGATGATGGTGAAACGGTCGGCCCATTTCTCCATGTCTTTGAATTTTTCCCGCGTCATTTTTCGCGTCAGGAAGAAATCCTCCGGCTGCTTGCCCAGGCGCTTGACCATGTCCTTTTTCGCCGCGTCGTATTCATAACCCGGCGAGATCGTGTGGGCGTCCACCTCCAACGACGAGAGAAACCTGAACATATCTTCGATTTCCCGCGCGTCGGTTTCTTTATAGACCGTGGTGTTGGTCGCGGTCTGGTAGCCGAGAATCTTCGCCATCCTGATCGCGGCGACGCATTCCTTGAATACGCCTTCGCGCTCGACGATGAGATCGTGAGTAAATTCGAGTCCGTCCACGTGGACGTTCCAATACATCCATTTTGTCGGGCGGATGACGGTTTTCTTTCGGGCGGCTTCGTCCGATTTGCGAATCGTTTCTGCGTCCTGGCCGGAAATCAATCCTTCGTCGAGCAGCTTTTTCAGCTTCGTCTCAACTTCGGGCGAATAGATCGCCGCGAGGTAATCCTTCATCTTTTTCCGCATGAACATCCCGTTCGTGCAGACATAAACGATCCGGCCCTGGGCGAGGATGCCGTTCACCAATTCTTCGATCTTCGGATAGATCAGCGGTTCGCCGCCGCAAATACTGACCATAGGCGCATCGCACTCCGTCGCTGCCTGGAGGCATTTTTCCAGAGGCACGATGTCCTTGAGCGACGTGGAGTATTCGCGAATACGACCGCAACCGGTGCAGGTCAGATTACAGGTGTGCAGCGGTTCGAGTTGCAAAACCATGGCGAACTTCGGGGTTTTGCGCAGTTTATGTTTGATGATGTGGCCGGCGATTTTCGCCGACAGCGCGAGGGGGAATCGCATAGGATTTAATGAGATCGAGCCAACAGAGGAGCAGTCTCGGAAGCGGGAGGAGGAATTTCGGGGCGGTTGGCGTCAGGCCGGACTTGTCCCAGGCCGGGCAGGAAGAACGTGGCCGGCGAGACGCTGCCGGACGCATTGATTCCGCTGCAACCCGTGCCCAGCAACAGGCCAAAGACTGGAATGATTGCCAACCGCAGGAGTTTCCAATTTAATCTCACTTGGCGAGTATAAATCGGGTCAACATGATGGCAACAACTAATTGCGCGGGAAATGGGCGGCGGGCGCACCTGGAAACCACTACCATCGCGGAAGTCCCCCGCTCCCTCTCCCTGCGAGGCACGAGCGGGGAGAGGCCTGGGGAGAGGGGCACCTTCCATCGAATTGGCGCGGCTAATTGGATTCCCCTCTCCCGTACCCTCTCCCCGCTCCTCCGTCGTGGGGAGAGGGAAGCGGCCAGCGACACGGTGGTGGTGTCAAGATGCGACCGTGGCCGCCACTCATGGCGATTAAGCTGTGACAAGGGAGACTGGAAACCGAGAGAGCGATCGGGTCGTTGGCATCTCAGCATCCTCGGGTTGTTCGCAGCCGTCGGGCTTTGCTTCTGCGAAGACCATGCGGCCTTCGCCAAACGCGCGGAACAAAATTATCAGGAGGCGCGAAAAAAATTTCAGAACAACACCAATGACGCTGAGACAGCGTGGCAATTCGGCCGCGCCTGCTTCGACTGGGCGGACTTCGCGAAAGACGACGATCAGCGTGAATCCGTCGCCAACGAAGGGATCGCCGCCTGCCGGCAATTGATTGCGCGCGACCCGAAGTCTGTTGCCGGCCACTATTACCTCGCGATGGACCTCGGCCAACTGGCGCAGACCAAAACGCTTGGCGCGTTGAGAATCGTTCAGGAAATGGAACGTGAATTCAAATCGGCGCGCGCCCTCGACGCGAAGTTCGATGATGCCGGGCCGGAGCGAAACCTTGGCTTGCTCTACTTTCAAGCGCCTGGCTGGCCGGCGAGCATCGGCAGCAGGAGCAAGGCGCGGCAGCACCTGGAGCGTTCGGTTGAGCTGGCGCCCGATTATCCGGAGAACCATCTTTGCCTGCTGGAAGCTTATCTCAAGTGGGACGATCGAAAGAATATCCAGCGCGAGTTGAAGATTGTGGAACAACTCCTGCCCAAGGCGCGAAAAGATTTCACCGGCGAGGCCTGGGCGCAGAGTTGGGCGGACTGGGACAAACGCTGGAAAAAGATTCGGGAGAAGGTCAAAAAGTGATATCCTGGTTTTGCCGGTTGACGTTCCGCCGCCGAACTCATTAACTGCTCTCGTGCGATTTATCCTTGTTGCTTTGCTGGTCGTGCTTTGGTCAAGCTGCTCCGCAAAGAAAGCGGCGGGGCCGGAAGCAATGTTCACGCAGGGTCGGACGGGCAAAGTGACGGCAGCGACCCGCGCGCCAGCCAAGGGAAAGGAGAGCGTGAAACCAACCGTCACACCCGATGAAGGACTGTTCGGCAAGGTGATTTTGGTGAATCCCGTTTTGCGCTTTGTGGTCATGGATTTTCCAGTTCTTAAGAGACCCATAGTGGATCAACGACTGAACGTGTATCACCAGGGGCAAAAGGTCGGCGAAGTCAAGGTGACCGGACCGATGCTGGAAACCACCGCCGCCGGCGACATCGCAACCGGCGAAGCGCACGTGGGCGACGAAGTAAGGGAGGATTGAAGGACAGCGGGAACGAAGTCAGTTTTCCTCCGATCGCCGGCTTTTGAGATCCGGTTTCCTGTGCGCGTGCTTTTTTTGGTATGGCGAGTGGAGATTGAAATAAATTCCGCAGAGCGGACGGTCACAGTCGGTCTGGCTGAGGATGACGGTCAGTTGACGGTCGAGCGCGATGCCATGGCGCAGATGCGGGCCGCGGTTCAAATAGGCTTTTATCGCTTTCTCCATCAGCCGAACCATCGACTCCTGGCATTCGTCCGGGGTTTTGTCGATGCAGACGATGTGCTTCTCGTAAAACTTCAGCGCTTCGACCATCTCCGGCTTGAACATCTCGATCGTCAAGTCCATCAGCACAGAAATTAAAGAGTCCGTCCGGGAAGTGCAATAGGCGCGTGGACACTGAATTCAAGCGGTTTTCTCTGCTGCTTTGGTTGTGTTCGCTGGCGGTCGCCGACCGAACAAGGCGGTGCCGATGCGGACAAGGGTCGCCTTTTCCTCAATGGCCACTTCAAAGTCGCCGCTCATGCCCATGCTCAAATGTGGCAGCGGAGCGCCGAGGATTTGTTCGCACTGTTCTTTCAACTCGCGTAACCGGCGGAAAAAAGGCCGCACTTTTTCCGGCTCCAGCGTCCACGGCGCGATGGTCATCAAGCCTTGGATCTCGATTCGCTTCAGCGCGTTGATTTGCTGCAGCTCGCTCAGCAGTCTCTCAGGTTGGTAGCCGAATTTGCTGGTTTCTCCGGTAACGTTGACCTCCAGCAAAAGCGGCATCCTCTTCGCCGCTTGCTCGGCGCGTTTGTTGATTTCCTGCGCGAGACGCAAACTGTCCACGCTTTGGATCATGTCGAACAGCTCAACTGCGTCCCGGCATTTGTTCGTTTGCAAGTGGCCGATCATGTGCCACCGCAAGTGGCCGGGGCAGAGCGGAATTTTCGCCTTCGCCTCCTGCACCTTGCTTTCCCCAAACAGATTCAACCCGAGTCCGGCGATGGCGCGAACGGCGTCGGGCGGCTGGCTTTTGCTGACCGGGAGCAGAGTGACGGCGGCCGGGTCTCGATCGGCGCGGGCGCAGGCCGCCTCGATCCGCATTTGAATGGCGGTTAAGTTCGCAGCCGGATCCATGATGGCAGGATGCCGCAACGCGACGCGGAAGACAAGAAACACGGCGCCGACACTGTTCCTCCAGCTTTTGCAGGCATTGTCGCGCCGAGAGCATTTATAGGCTGGTGTGCGAGTGTGCCGCGCTTCGGCGAGTCCCGGCGCTGGCGTTCAGGCACAGCCCGCCCTGGTCTGGCAGATACTCTCCGGCATATCAGGCGCAGACCTACCTTTATTCCAACCCGCAGGCCTGTATGATCACGAGAAAAGTTTGCGCATTATGCCTAACACTGTCCCCGCAGGATCGGACGGAAACGCCAATGAAGTTTAACGGCCCGTCCAAACCCGGCGGGTCTGAACCACAAGGCCGCCGTTCCCGGGGCCGGCTGATCGGACGATTCCTCGGCGGAACCGTTGTCTCGATCCTTGTGGTTCTGTGCCTGTTCGAGGCCTGGTTCCGCGCGCATTCGACCCGGGTTGTTGTCGCCGGGGCGTCTGGTCCGTTTATTGGGAGCGATCCGGACCTGTTGATCCGATACACGTCCAAGGGGCGCAGACTGGTCCCAGGTGCTCATGTACGAATCCTGAAGCACCAACTTTCCGGCCTCGATATAGACATGCAGATCAATTCCCTGGGCTTCCGCGCCCGCGAGCTCGCGTCGCCAAAGAACCCGGAGGAGTTCCGTGTGCTGGTACTGGGAGACTCGATCACGTGGGGTG
>QHNT01000181.1 GCA_003218515.1 Verrucomicrobiota bacterium
CGGCGCAAATTGAACGAGCTGGATCCGGTTTACCTGACCAAATGCCAGAACGAAGTGACCAAGGGTGCGGGAGACCAGCTCCGCCGGGCCCAGAACAACGCTTACGGCACCAGTTTTCCCATCGAAGCCAAGCGCAATCGCGATGCCGGCTGGTATTTTTCCGGTGAACGCGCTTTCGACATCGCCGTCGCTTACCAGCTCTTTCCACGCCCCGATTTGGCGTCCGATCCGCGCCGCGACTATCTCGATTCGATCCTGAGCAACCTGAATTACGAAGGCGGCTGCAATCCCGTGAACGTCACTTATCTCACCGGCCTGGGTTGGAAACGGCAGCGGGAGATCGTCGATCAATACGCGCAGAACGACCGGCGCGTCCTGCCGCCGACGGGAATTCCGCTGGGCAACATTCAGGCGAGCTTCCCTTACCTCGAGCTCTACAAAAGCGAACTCGGCGCGCTCTGCTTTCCACAGGATGGCGTCGCTACCGCGCCGTACCCATTCTACGATCGCTGGGGCGACACGTTCAACACCAGCACGGAGTTTGTCGTGGTGGATCAAGCGCGCAGCCTGGCCAGCCTCGCCTTCCTCTCAACGCTCACCTCGACCAAGACGCAGGTGTGGAGCTCGGCCAAGGCGCAAATCGCCGGCTTGCCCGCTCAAATCTCAACCAACACTCCGGTCACGGCAACGTTGCAGGTGCCGGGCATGGACTTGAGCGGCGCGCGCATCGTCTGGGAAGCGCGGGGCCAGGAACCGGCCTTTGGCACAAACTTCACCTTCGTGCCGACGAGCGACCGCGGGCAGTGGGTGGAAGTCGAAGCGCAGTGGCCGGATGGCCGGCGCGCGTTTGCTGCAGCGAATCTCTTCGCCGAGGACGATCTGCCGACGGTGACCATCACCAGCACCGACACGACGGCGACGGAAGGCGCGACTGACACGGCGTCGTTCACGCTCACGCGCACCGGCAGCACGGCCAGCGACCTGGCCGTGACGCTGGCGAACAGCGGCACGGCGACCAAGTGGGAGGATTACCGTCGGCCGGCGCAAGGCGACATGCCTGACACGATCACGATTCCGGCGGGCGCCAGCTCGATTACCGTCACGATTATGGCGGTGGACGACACGGAGATTGAGGGAACGGAGACGACGACGCTGACGATTCAGTCGGGCGCCAACTACAACGTTGGCACTCCGTATTACGTGACCCTCACGCTGCTCGACAACGACAACGCAGCACCGCCCGGCGACACGACGGGGCCCCGGATCAGTTCCATCACGGCTACGAGCAACGGCGTGACGATCAATTGGGCCGCCACGCCGGGCAAAACTTATCACGTGGCCTATAAGCACAGTCTGTCTGAGAACGCCTGGAACGACCTGAGCGGCGACATCGCCGCGGCGAGCACGACCACATCGTGGACGGACGCGGCCGGCAGCAGATTCCCGCAGCGTTATTACCTGGTGTACGTCGTGAATTGACCCAGCCGCCAATTCCTTCAGCAACGGCGATCTTTTGGACCGCCGCTTTTTATTTGTCCTACAAAGCGCGAAAACTGGCCTGCCGTGATTACCCCATTTTCACGGCGGACCCCGGCGACTATTCTCCCAGCCGTGGTCTGTCTTCCTGGAACATAAATTAATCCGGTCCTTGACGAGCTTTTTTTCAATGAATGCGCCCTATTGTTCTCTTTCGGTGGGTGGGTCGAAATGTTGTTTGTCGCATCTTTCATTCAGCCGCCTCCGGCCGTGGCGCAGACACATTATCATTTCCTGTCTCGCCCTTGTGCTGCCGATGGTGCCCCTCCGCGCGCTGGACGCCACTTGGGAATACGCGGTCCAGGTCAGCGCGTCGGTCCAGATTTCACCGCCGCAAATCGCTCTCAGTTGGCCGCCAGACCTTGGCGCAACTCCGAACGGCTACACGGTCTATCGCAAAGCGCCGGAGGCAAATTCATGGAGCGACGGAATCACTCTTCCAGGGACCGCGACGGGTTTTATCGATGCCAACGTCACGATCGGCGCGACCTACGAGTATCAGATAGTCAAAGCCGCCTCGGACTACGCAGGTTACGGCTACCTCTACACCGGCATCAACGCGCCGCTCGTTGAAGACCGCGGCAAAGTGGTGCTCCTCGTTGATAACACTTACGCTGCGGATTTGAGCGCGGAGCTGGCTCGTCTGGATCAGGACCTGGTCGGCGATGGCTGGCAGGTCCTGCGCCACGGCGTGGCCCGCGACGAGAATCCAATCAACGTCAAAGCACTCATACAATCTGACTACGCCGCCGATCCCGCCAACGTGAAGGCGGTCTTCCTGTTCGGCCATGTCCCCGTCGTTCGTTCCGGCAATTTGAACGTGGACGGGCATCAGCCCAGGCCGATGCCTGCCGACGTGTTTTATGGCGACATGGATGGAGACTGGACTGACAGCGACGGCGACGGTGTCTTCGACCAGAACACGATTCCGACGGATGTGGAATTGGAAGTAGGACGCGTGGATTTCGCCGACCTGCCCGGACGACTGACCTGGAACGGTCCGCCTACTTTTCCCGGCGAGTTGGAATTGCTGCGCCAATATCTCAACAAAGACCATTCTTTCCGACAGGGTTTGATGGCAGTGCCACGTCGCGCGCTGGTCGGCGATGGGTTCGGCATTTTCAGAGGTCAAGCGTTTGCCGCCAGCGGCTATCGCAACTTCGCGCCGTTTTTTGGACCGGCGAACATCTTCGCCGCCAACACAGCGACCAACGCGCCGTTCGACGAAAAGTGGGTCGCACTGCTCGGAGTCAATGGTTATCTCTGGGCCTACGGCTGCGGCGCGGGCAGTTACTCGAGCATGAGCAGTCTGGGGACCCATAGCGACTACGACGAGGTCTGGAGCACGGACATCGTGGATACGGATGCGCGGGCCGTCTTTATGATGATGTTTGGGAGCTGGCTGGCCGAGTGGGACACCGAGGACAACATCATGCGCGCGGCGCTGGCGACGCCGACTTATGGGCTGACCTGTTCCTGGTCGGGCCGGCCGCATCATTTCTATCATCACATGGCTTTGGGCGAAACGATCGGTTACGGCATTCGCTTGAGCCAGAACAACAGCGTGCTTTATCAGAACCAAGTGAACCGTTACACTCGCGGCATTCACATCGCGTTGATGGGTGACCCGACGTTGCGCATGCATCCCGTCGCTCCGCCCTCGGCCTTGAGCGCTGCGAACGTTTCCGAAGGTGTCCGGTTAAGTTGGACGCATTCGCCCGATTCAGCGTTGGGCTATCACATTTATCGCGCAACGACTCCTTCCGGACCATTCACGCGATTGACGGATTCAATGCTTGACGGTTCGAGTTTTATCGATTCGAGCGCGAACGCCGGCACATACACTTACATAGTGCGCGCGGTGAAACTGGAGGACAAGCCGAGCGGCACCTATTACAACGCCAGCCAGGGGATATTTCTGACCGTCGAAGTCGGGCCAGCGAACCGCCTGCCCGTCGTCACCGTCGCGGCGGCGGACCCTGTTGCCGGGGAAGAAGGACCGGATTCAGGAACGTTCACCTTCACTCGCACGGGCAGCATCGAATCAGACCTGAGGGTGAACTACTCCTTGAGTGGCAGCGCCCTTAATGGGATCGACTATCGGCGACTGGAAACCACGGTGACGATTCCTGCCGGTTCCACTTCCGCCATGGTAACCGTAACGCCTCTAGACGACAACGAAGTCGAAGGCCCCGAAACGGTCACGCTCACCGTTTCGCCCGCCGCGAGTTATGAAGCAGGTTCGCCCGGCAGCGCCACAATCGTGATTGTGGACACAACCCCGCCCGCCGCCACGAACCAGCCGCCAACGGTGACTGTCCAGGTCACAAATGCCGAGATCCGGGAAGGCGATGCGGCTCCAGCGACGTTTACCTTCACCCGCACGGGGAACACAGATGCGAGTCTGATTGTGTCGTATGACCTGACCGGTACCGCGACGAAATGGAACGACTATCGTCGGTATGAAGGGGACATGCCTGTCTCGATAATCATCCCTGCCGGCGCGGCGTCAGCCGCCCTTGTTATTTATGCGGTGGATGACGACGAGGTAGAAGGGCCTGAGACCGTCACACTGACCGTCGCGGACGATCCGAATTATCTCGTCGGTTCACCCGCCGGCGCCAGCGTCACCATCAATGACAATGATTCGACAAGCGTCCTGCCAGAGCCCACCGACGCCGGCGCGTTAAGAATCACGTCGCTCATCCCGGGTTCCGCCGGCGGCATGCGGCTTACCTGGAACAGCGAGCCAGGCCACCGGTATCGAGTCGTTTATAGGAACAGTTTGTCGGGCCGGGATTGGACCGATCTCAGCGGCGACATTGCCGCGACGGCTTGGTCTGTCTTGTGGATTGACAAAGCGGCGGGCGCGGTGGGGCAGCGGTATTATCAGGTGCAGGTCGTCAATTAACTCAGACTTTTTCTTTTGATTTCGACCAACCTCCTCCGGGGAAATTTTGGGGTTATCACCCCACTGTCGCATGGGTGGGACATGGCAATAGAATCCGCACAATATGAACGGTGGCTGGGGCCGCTCGCGAAAGGATGTTTCGCCGGCCGCAATTGCCGGTTGTTAAAATGCGAAAAAGAAACATAAAGTGGTTCGCGCTCGGACTTCTGTTCAGCAGTTGTGGGGTGGCGGGTTTGCCGATCATGAATGATCCATCACTCGTGATGCCGGTGCCTGGGTCGTATCAATTGCGCATCCTCGCGCCCGACTTATTGGAACTTGACCTGATCAACACCAAGCTGCCGGACCCCGCCCGTGTGGCAACCTGGGACTTTGTCAATGCCAGTCAACTGCAATTGCCCTCCCCACAGGACTTGCTGGTGACAGCCGGGGCGCAGCCGGTTCCCATCCAGTTCGTCGGTTTCAAACGGCGCGTGGCTTACGCGCCGCTCAAGCAACGGGACCTGCGCATCGGCAACTGCCTTTACCTGCAACTCACCGCTCCCATTGCGGACGGCCAGACCGTCCAGGTCCAAAACGTAACCGCCTCCACCTGGCCGACCAATGCGGAGTTTGTCGGCACGATGGACCCGCTGCGCGTCAACCCGGCCATTCACGTGAACCAGATCGGCTACCTGCCGTCCTTTCCGAAAAGGGCGATGGTCGGTTATTACCTCGGCAGCCTGGGGGAGATGAACCTTCCCGTCTCGGCCGGTTTTAAACTCGTTGACGCGAAGACGGGCGCGGAAGTTTATCCAGGCACGCTGAAACGCCGCCCGGACTACGGTTACAAATACGCGCCGCTGCCGTACCAAAAGGTATTCGAGGCCGATTTCAGCAGTTTCACCAACGCGGGGGAGTACAGACTGGTCGTGCCCGGACTCGGGGCGTCGCTGCCGTTTTTGGTGGATGAGGGCGTGGCGATGGCGTTTGCGCGGA